>JBMOJH010000004.1:0-70199 GCA_049316905.1 Microthrixaceae bacterium
CCGAGGCCGGCCTGCCGAGCACCGCGCTGGCCACCGAGACCACCGCCACGAGCACCGCCGTGGCCACCGCCATCCCGGGCAGGCGGGTGGCGGCGAGGTGCGCCCAGACGTCGGTCTCCGGGCGCAGCACCGACGACAGCAACGCCGCCACCGGTGCGAGCACCAGCAGGGCCGCGCCGGCGAGGCCCGCCCAGAGGGCGGCCGGGAGCCGGGCGGACGCCCGGCCGGCGGTCACTGGTAGCCGGCCCGGTCGAGGAGCATCACCGCGTCGGGCTGGAGGGTGCCGAAGCGCTCCACCCGCACGGGGTCCGGCGTGAAGGGACCGAAGGCCGCGAGCTCGGCCCGGGGGGCCACGTCGGGGTTCGCCGGGAACTCGAAGTTCACCTCCGCGAACCGGGCCTGGCCGTCGGTGGCGAGCCACTCGATCAGGCGCCGCGCGCCGGCCTGGTTGTCGGCGTTGCGGGTGATCCCGGCACCGCTGATGTTGACGTGCACACCGGGGTCGTCGGTGACCCAGCTCAGCCGGACGGGCTGCTCGCCCTTCTCCGCCTCGAGGCGGGGCAGGTAGTAGCTGTTGACGATCGCCGCGTCGCACCGGCCGGAGGCGATCGCCCCGAGGATCTCGGTGTCGGAGTCGATGTAGGTCGGCTCGTTGCCCACCCACGACTCCACGACCTCCGTGGCGCCGTCCTCGCCGCGCTCGGCGATCAGCGACGACACCAGCGACTGGGTGTACGGATGCGTGGACGGGCGGAGACACAGACGGCCCTTCCACTCGGCGTCGCCCAGCGCGTCGTAGCCGGTGGGCACGTCCGCGTCGGCCACCCGCTCGCTCGACGTGACGATCGTGCGGGCCCGCACCGACAGCCCGTGCCACGCGCCGTCCTCGTCGCGCAGACGCTCGGGTACGGCCTCCTCGAGCACCTCGGAGCCGGCCGGCGCCAGCACGCCGGCCTGCTCGGCGAGCTCGAGGTTGCCGGCGTCCGCGGCGAGGTAGACGTCGGCGGTGGTGTTCCGACCCTCCACCACCAGGCGCTCACGGAGCTCGGGGTCCTTGCCGGTGGTGAACTCCACGGGGATGCCGGTCGCCCGGGTGAACTCGGCGAAGACCGGCTCGATGCCGTAGTGGCGGCCGAGGTAGACGGTCACGGGCTTCGACGTGTCGATCGTGGTGGAGGAGCCGGAGGAGCCGGAGGCACCGGGCGAGCCGGAGGACTCCTGCTCGACGCCGCCGCCGCACGCGGCGGCCACGAGCGCCATGGCCGAGCCGGCGAGCAGGGTGGCGAGTCGGCGGGTCGGCCGGCCGGTGGACGGGTGCCTCATGTCAGTGCTCCTCCCAGGTGGAGTTCGGTATGCCTATCAAGATGATAGGGACACCTAACTCGTTGGATCAGGCGCTGTCAAGAACAGGAACCACCGAGCCGGTGTCAGGGGCGGTGTCAGGGGCGGTGTCAGGGGCGGTGTCAGGGGCGGTGTCAGGGGCGGTGTCAGGGGCGGTGGCCCCGCCGATCGCCCACGCGTCGGAACCGTCACGGGCGCCACCTAGCCTGCAGGACGTGACCGACGCGACGACCGCCACCGACCCCTCCCCCGACCCCGCCGAGGCCGACCTCACCGCCGCGGACATCGCCTGGGACCTCGAGCCGCTCCTCGGCGACAGCGACGTGGACTCGCTCCTCCAACGGGCCGAGGTGCTCACCGATGAGCTCGCGATGCTCCGGGGCACGGTCGGCGAACTCGACGCCGGGGCGCTCGCGGATGCCATGCAGCTGCAGGCCGAGCTGGCCGAGGTCAGCGGCCGCGCCGGGTACTACGCCATGCTCCGCTTCTCGGAGGACACCTCCGACCCAGAACGGGGTGCGCTGGTGGCGCGGGTGAACGAGCGCGGCACCGAACTGGCGGCCCGCCTCGTCTTCTTCGACCTGGAGTGGGCCGCCGTGCCGGGCCCGCGGGCCGAGGAGCTGCTCGCGGATCCTCGCCTCGACTTCTGCGCCCACCACCTCCGGTCGATCCGCCGCTACCGCGACCACCTCCTGAGCGAGCCCGAGGAGCGGGTGCTCACCGAGACCTCCGTCGCCGGGTCGGGCGCGTGGGTGCGGCTCTTCGACGAGCTCACCTCGGCCATCGAGGTGGACCTCCCCGAGGGCACCGGTGCGGGCGGCCGCGTGTCGCTCGAGCTGGGCCTGTCCCTGCTGCAGCACCCCGACCGCGACGTGCGGGCCACCGCGGCCGCGGCGGTCACCGAGGGGCTCGCCCCCGGCCTGCGCACGCGGGCCTACGTGTTCAACACCCTGCTGCTCGACAAGGCGGTCGACGACCGCCTCCGCGAGTACCCCACCTGGATCTCGGCGAGGAACCTCGCGAACGAGGCGTCCGACGACTCGGTGCAGGCCCTCGTGGACGCGGTGGTGGCGCGCTACGACATCCCGCAGCGGTGGTACTCGCTCAAGGCCCAGGTGCTGGGCCTCGACCGCCTGGCCGACTACGACCGGATGGCCTCGGTTGCGGAGGACGAGTCCGAGGTGGGCTGGTCCGAGGCCCGGTCGCTGGTCCTCGACGCGTATGCGAGCTTCAGCCCCGAACTGGCCGACGTGGCCCGGCGCTTCTTCGACGAGGGCTGGATCGACGCCCCCGTCCGGCCCGGCAAGCGCCCCGGAGCGTTCTGCGCGTACACGGTGCCCAGCCACCACCCGTACCTGCTCCTCAACTGGACCAGCCGCAACCGGGACGTGCTGACCCTCGCCCACGAGCTCGGCCACGGGCTGCACGCCTACCTCTCCCGCGAGCAGGGCGTGTTCCACCAGTCGACGCCGCTCACCCTGGCCGAGACGGCCTCGGTCTTCGGCGAGACCGTCACCAACCACGCGCTCCTCGGTCGGCTCGACGATGCGGGGGCACGGTTCGCGCTGCTCGCCTCCACGCTCGAGGACTCGATCGCCACGGTGTTCCGGCAGGTGGCGATGAACCGCTTCGAGGACTCGGTCCACACGGCTCGGCGAGAGGAGGGCGAGCTGTCCGTCGAGCGCTTCGGCGACCTGTGGACCGCGAGCCAGGAGGCGATGCTCGGCGACGCCGTCGAGGTCACCGACGGCTACCGCACGTGGTGGAGCTACATCCCGCACTTCATCGGCACGCCCGGCTACGTCTACGCCTACGCGTACGGCCAGCTGCTCGCGCTCTCGGTGTACGCCCGCTATCAGGAGCGTGGCGAGGCGTTCGTGCCGGCGTATCTCGAGCTGCTGCGCGCCGGCGGCTCGCGGGAGCCCGAGGAGCTGGGCCGCATCGTCGACTGCGACCTCGAGGACCCGGGCTTCTGGGACGCGGGGCTCGACATCATCGCCCGCCAGGTGGACGACGCGGTCGCCGCGGCCCGCGCCGCCGGGCGCATCCCCGGCTGAAACAGCGCCGCCGGGCGCATCCCCGGCTGAGGCAGAGCCGCCTGGCGGGGGCATCCACCGCCACGCAGCGTGAGATCCGTAGTCTCGGCACCCAGCGTCCCCCGGCCGTACGGGGGCCCGACGGAGGCGAGAGGGAACCGCGACGTGCTGGGCTCCACGGCCGAACTGGCGGCCGAACTGCTGGATCAGCTCGAGGACCCCGTCTGGGTGCTCGACGCGGCGGACGGCACCGTGGTGGACCTCAACCCGTCGGCGGGTGCGCGGCTCGGCCGCCGGAGGGATGCCGTCATCGGCCGTCGCTTCGGGGACCTCCTCACGCCGCCAATGCCGCCCGAGGGCTGGCGGCTCCTGCTCGACCACCTGAGCGGCGGGCGGCGCCACCGGGTGCCGGCGCAGCTGATCCACGAACAGGGCGCCACGGTCCTCCTCGAGCTCGACCTCCGCCGCCACGTGAACCTCCGCCACGACGTGGTGCTGGCCGTGGGCCACGCCGTCGACGCGGGTGAGGTCGCCACCCCCGCACGGCTCCTGGCGTCCGCGATCCACGCGCTCGACGAGGGCGTGGCCGTGGTGGACCCGACCGGCCGCATCGCCGCGGTGAACCACGTCTTCTGCGACGTCGTCGGCCTGCCGGCCGCGCAGCTCCTCGACCGCTCGGTGTACGACCCGCCGTGGACCGCGCACGACGAGTCCGGCATGCCGGTCGAGGCCACCGACTCGCCGGCCGTGCGCACGCTGCGCACGGGCGGGCCCGAGCGCGGACCGGTGCACAGCGTGGACCGCGGCGCCGGCGACCGGGCGTGGTTCCACATGAGCGCCCACCCGCTGCCGCATCCCGCCGGCGCCCCGGATCGCTCCGACGGGATCCTGGTGGTGCTGTCCGACCTGACCGAGTCGCGGCGGGCCGAGGAAGTGGTCCAGCGCCTGCTCGCCACCGATCCCCTCACCGGCCTGTGGTCACGGGCCCGGATCGCGACGCTGGTGGAGGAGTCGGTCCGTGCCACCGCGGCCGCGGAGGGCGACGGCCGCCGCGTCGGGGTGCTGCACGTGGACCTCGACAACTTCCGGACGGTGAACGACACGTTCGGCTCCGTCGTCGGTGACCAGGTGCTCGCCCAGGCCGCCGAGCGGCTCCGCGACCTCGCGGACCGGCGCCTCGAGATCGGGCGGATGGGCGTCGACGAGTTCCTGGTGGTCGTCGCCGGCGACGACGCGGCGCTGGCCTTCGACGCCCGGCTCCGGCGGGTGGCCGAAGAGGTGCAACGACGGCTCGGCGCCCCCTACAGCGTGGGCGACCTCGACCTGCGCCTGACCGCCTCCGTCGGCGTGGCCCGCACACCCGGCGACGCCGCCGGCGCGGCCGACCTGCTCACCGCGGCGGACCGGGCGTTGTCGACCGGTCGGGCCGAGTCGCGTCACCGCCTGCGCTTCTACGACGCCACGCTCGACGAGCGCACCCGCACCGGGCTCGTCCTCGACCGCGACCTGCGCCTCGCCGCCGCGCAGCGGTCACTCGACGTGCACTACCAGCCGATCATCGACCTCCGCACCGGCGAGATCGCCGCGGCCGAGGCGCTGGTGCGCTGGCACCACCCGACCCGCGGACCCGTGCCCCCGTCGCTGTTCATCCCCACGGCCGAGGCCACCGGCTCCATCGTGGCGATCAGCGACGTGGTGCTGTCGACCGTCGCCGAGGACATCGCCCGCTGGAGCGCCGAGGGTCTGCTCCCCGACGACGCCCGCATCGCGGTGAACATCTCCGCCACGGAGTTCGAGCAGCGCCAGTTCACCGAACGCCTCGCACGCACCCTCGACGACGCTGGCATCACCGCCGACCGCCTCGAGCTCGAGATCACCGAGAGCCTGCTCGTCCAGGACCTGCGGGCCGCCGCCGGGCGCCTCGAGGAGCTCGACGACCTCGGGTTCCTCATCGCGCTCGACGACTTCGGCACCGGCTACTCGTCGCTCAGCTACCTGCACTCGCTGCCGCTGCACACGCTGAAGATCGACCGGAAGTTCGTGGGCGACCTGCGCGACGGTCGCTCCGGCAGCATCACCCGCGCCATCCTCACGCTCGCCCACAACCTGGGCATCGTGGCCGTGGCCGAGGGGGTCGAGACCGACGACCAGCGGGACTTCCTCACCGAGGCGGGGTGCGACCTGGTGCAGGGCTTCCTGTTCGCCCCGCCGCTCCCCCGCCCGGCGTTCGAGCGGTTCCTCGCGGAGCCGCGCGGCGTGCTCAGCCTGGTCGGCTGACCGCCGGCACGCCGCCACCGGTCGCGGTTCCACCGGCCGTGCCGGACACCTCCGGTCCTGATGCCTCCGGCGGGCCCGACTCGTCCTCGGACGCCGCGTCATCGACGCCGCTGAAGCCGGCGGACGGGAGCGAGACCACGAACCGGGCACCGCCGAGCGGACCGTCCTCCACATGGATGCGCCCACCGTGGTGCTCGACGATCCGGCGGGTGAGGGCGAGGCCGAGGCCCGTCCCACCGGAATCGCGGCTGCGGCCCTCCTGGAGCCGGGCGAACCGCTCGAACACCTGGTCGCGCTCCTCGGGGGGCACGCCGGCGCCGTCGTCGGCCACCGTCAGCAGCACCCACGGACCGCGCTCGGCCACCGACACCGCCACGCGCCCGCGGGCGTGGCGGGCGGCGTTGTCGAGCAGGTTCCGCACCACGCTGGTGAGCTCGTCGCGGTTGCCCCACACCCGGCCGGCGGAGACCGCGGAGAGGTCGAGCTGCACGAGGTCGCGCAGCCGCGGCGCCTGGGCCATCACCAGCTCGTCGAGGTCCACGTCGGACCGCGGCCCGAACCGACCCTCCTCGAGCCGGGCCATCGCCAGCAGGTTGCCCACGAGGTGTTCGAGCCGCTCGTCCTCGGCGAGCACCACCCGGGCGACCGACGGCCAGTCCACGTCGTCGGGGTACCGCAGGGCGGTCTCGAGCTGCGTGCGGATGGAGGCGACCGGCGAGCGCAGCTCGTGCGAGGCGTCGCTCACGAACTGGCGCTCCTTCATCGACGCCTTCTCCAGACGTTCGAGCATGTCGTTCATCGTGCGGGCCAGGAGCGAGATCTCGTCGTCGTTGGGGGGCACCGGCACGCGCGCGTCGAGGTTCGTGGAGCTCAACTCCCGCACCCGCCGGGTCATGGCGGCCACGGGCGCGAGCGCCTGCCCCGCGATCAGCCACGTCACGGCACCGGCGGCCAGCGCCAGGAACGGCAGCACCAACCACAGGGCACCGCGCAGGGCCGACACGGACCGGTCGATCTCGTTCAGCGGCGAGACCGCGTGGATCGTGAGGTCACCCCACTGGGTCGGCACGTCACGGGTGACCTCCATGGCCTGCGACGGGTCCGGCAGGGCCGGCCCCTCGCGGCCGAACAGCACCAGCCGGCCGTCGCTGTCCACCCCGCGGACCTTGAGCTGCGTGAACGCAGGACCGTCCAGGTAGAAGTACGTGGTCGAGATGACCTGCTGGAGGTCCTGGGCGCGCCCGAGCGGTCCGCTGCCCGACATCTCGTCGTCCAGCCGGTCCTGGATCTGCGACGGCGACGAGAACAGCTCGGCGGGCACCTGGCCCCGGGTGAGCGACGCGGCCATCGCGGCGGTCACCCGCTCGTTGCGCACGCGCAGGTCGTTGGTGAGGGTGGCCTCGACCCAGCGGACCAGCAGGGTGCCGCCCGCGAAGAGCGACAGGCCGACCACCAGCACCACGGTGGCCGCAAGGCGGAAGCGCACGGACCCCGCAACCCGCGTGCGCACGGGCACCCGGGGCGCCGGTGCGGGTGCGGACGCCGCCGTGCCGGACGCCGCCTCGTCAGCCATCGTCACCGGCCCGGATGCGGTAGCCGACGCCGCGGACCGTCTCGATGTCGTTCCGGCCGAACGGGCGGTCGATCTTGCGCCGCAGGTACCCGATGTAGACCTCGACCACGTTGGGGTCGCCCTCGAAGTCGTCGCCCCAGACCTTCTCGAGCAGGTCCTGCTTGCCGACCACCTGGCCGGGCTTGCGCATGAGCGCCTCGAGCAGCTCGTACTCACGCGTGGTGAGCGCGATGTCCGTGGCGCCGCGGCGGCAGGTCCGCGCCAGCGGGTCGAGCGAGAGGTCGCCGATCACGATGGGCTGGGCCCGGCCGTCGGCGGAGCGACGCAGCAGCGCGCGCAGCCGGGCGACGAGCACCACGTAGGAGAACGGCTTGGAGAGGAAGTCGTCCGCGCCGGTGTCCAGCGCCTCGGCCTCGTCGTACTCGCCCTGCTTGGCGGTGAGCATCAGGATCGGGGTGCCCACGCCCTCCTCCCGCAGCGCCCTGCAGATCCGGTAGCCGTTCATGCCGGGGAGCATGATGTCGAGCACGATCGCGTCGATCGTCTCGTCGCGGGCCTTCTCGAGGCCGGTGAGCCCGTCGTGGGCCACCTCCACCGCGAACCCCTCCGCGGTGAGGCCCCGGGCCACGCCATCGGCGAGGGCCACCTCGTCCTCCACCAGCAGGATCCGCGCCTCGGGCTCGTCGCTCACTTGGGTCGCTCCGTTCTGTGGTCCGGCTCGTGGTCCGCCGACCCGGCGGTACTCGGACAGTTTCTCAGGTTCGGGACCGCGACCGGCGACGCATCCGCCGCGGCCGACACGGCGCTCAGGTTCCGCGCCCCTCCGGGCGCTCAGCGACGCAGCCGGGCGCGCAGTTCGCGGCGCACCACCGGCAGCGAGAACGACCGGCGGTTGCCGTCCACCAGGGTGACGCCGTCGCAGTCCCACACGGTGTGCACGCCGTGCGGGTACGGGCCGGTCGGGTCGGGGAGGATGCGGGCCACCTCGGTCTGCTCGAACCCGTCGGGGTCGAGTCGGTCCACCCGCATCACCGCCACGGCCGCTCCGTAGCGGGGCGCGCAGCGCTGGGCCGGCCGGTACAGCACGCCGTCACGCACGAAGGGCGCACCGGCTGGACGGGCGCTCGCCACGTCCACCGCCAGCGGGTCCACGCGGTGGCGGGTCCAGGGGCCGTGCAGGTCGTCGGCCCACCATGCGCGGAGCCGCTCGTTCGAGCCCCGGTCGCGGTCGGTGCCGAGGAGCCACCAACGGCCCTCCCACCGGAACACCGTGGGGTCGATGACCGCCTCGCCCTGCAGGAGCGGGAACGAGTCGCCCAGCGTGGCGGTCGCCGGGTCGAAGCGGTGGGCCCGCACCTCCCCGGCCCGGGCGGTCTCCGGGATGCACCACCAGTCGGCGCCGTCACGCACCAGCGTGGGGTACGACGCGTGCACGTCGAAGCGGGCCATCGGCACCGGACCGCGGACGTGGGCGGTCGCCGTCGGCGTGTCCAGCCGGAAGCTCGACAGGGTGCCGTGGGACTCCCGGTGGTCGAGCTCCTCCACCAGCACCACCAGGCCGTCGCCGTCGCGGCAGCCCGACGGGTCGGCCACGTAGCGGTGCGGCGAGGACGGTGCGGGGAACCACGCCACATCGGCCAGCCCCGGCCGCTCCACGAGCGTGCCGACGGGTCGGTCGAGGACGCCCACGTTCCAGTGGTCCCCGCGCAGGATGCCGTCGGCCTGGCGTCGAACCCCGGCCGCGGCGATGCGGAGGCCGGCGCGGGCCAGACGCCGCCACGAGGGTGGCTTCAGGAGGGGCGCGTCCCCGCCGCTGGGTTCGCCGTCCACCGCGGCGGGGCCGTCGGCGATCACGCGGGCGGCCACCTGTGCGGGGAGGCAGGCCGCCCCCAGGTAGGCCTGGTCCCGATTGCGCCGGTAGCTGTGCGGGACGGTCGCGAACGCGGCGCGGGCGAGCGGGACGCCCCCGTCGAGACGTTCGGTGAGGCGCTGCAGGATCACGCCCGTGACCGGATCGCCGTGTGCCATCTCCCAGAAGCAGGGCGGACCGCCCCGGATCACCCGCTCGTCGTCGTGATGGAAGGACCACACGCCCAGCGGCGCCGCATCGAGCACCTCGCCCCGCAGGAGGCCGAAGCCGAGCCGCAGGAGCAGGTCGGGTGCGTGGTCCCGCACCTCGCGCACCGCAGCGTCGGGGAACTCCTGCCAGAACCCCGAGGGCCGGGGGCGCACCGTGATCGTGGGGAGTCCGGCGAAGCGCTCGGCGCAGTCCACGGGCCGCAACGCCAGCGAGCCACGTGCCGCCGCACGGTTGAAGACCGTCCAGGCCAGGCGGCGACGTTCCCACAGCTCCCTCGCGCTCGGGCGGGGGATCCGGGGCCCGCCGTCGACCACGACGAGGGCGGGTTCGACCCCGTCCACCGCGTCGAGCGCGTCGAGCACGTCGACCTGCCAGCGCGGCAGCGTGGTGCCGGGGACCATGACGCCGTAGCGCAGCACCCGGCCACGGTACCGGGTCAGTCGTAGGCCGCCTCCCACCACCAACGGCCCGACTCCAGGGTGAGCAGGTGGGCCGTGCCGTCGGCCAGCACGAGCTGCACCCGGGCCCGGCGGCGGTGACCGAGCGGATCCCACCACCGCTCGTCGGTGCACCAGGGACCGGCCCACGACCGCACCTCCGTCCACGCACCGCCGTCGAGCGAGCACCGTGCCGGCGGCGCCGAGGCCAGGCCGCGGCCGCCCACCACCACCTGCCGGCCGGCCGCGTCGAGCACCCCCGCGGGCCGCGGGGCGGGCCACACCAGCGCGGGTGACGGCACCGGGAGGGACCCCGGCCAGGGCTCGGGACCGGGTTCGGCACGCCCGGCGAGGTCGACCGAGTCGAGCGGCACCAACCGGTAGCGCTCCGACGGGGCCCGACCGCCGCGCCACTCCGGGACCCGCACCGCGTCCGGGCCGGCCAGGGCCTGCACCCGGGCCAGTGCGCGCACGGCCCGCTCCCCCGCCTCGCTGGAACCGCCCCAGAAACCGAGCTGCCGGCCCGTGTCGCCCACCACCTCGTCGGGCACGAGCTCCAGGCGGCTGACCCCGCCCCGGCAACGGGCGGTGGTGCGGCCCGAGCCGAGCCACCCCTCCAGCTGCCAGCGCATCCGCTGCGCCACGGCCGCGGCCGACAACCCGCCCTCGTGACGCCACAGCCGCTCGATCCGGTCGCCCAGCTCCGTCTCGGCCACCACCAGGACGCGGGTACAGGCCAGGCCGCGGGCGGAGAGGCGCTCGTGGAACTCGTCGGCCAGGGCCTTGGCGGCGAAGGCCGCCCGGTCCACCCGCTCCGCGGGGGGATCGAGCTCGGCCGCGACCGCGAGGTCGGCCGGGGGGTCGGTGACCCGGGGCGGTCGGTCCTCACGCCCGGAGACCAGCCGGTGGGCGTCCAGGCCGTCGGCGCCGAAACGGGCCAGCACGTCGGCCGGCTCGAGCGCCGCGAGGTGCCCGAGCGTGCGCAGCCCGAGCCGCGCCAGCACCTCGGGCAGGTCCTCGGACCGGCCCTCGCCCGTGCGGCCCGGACCCACCTGGACCAGCCGCCGCACCGGCAACGGGGCGAGCGCGGCGGCCGTGGCCCCGGCCGGCACGACCACCGGGCTGTCCGGGCCACGGATCAGAGCGTCGTGGGCGAGGAGCGCGGCGGCCCGCGGACCGTCGGCCACCGCCACCCCCACCCGGCACGCCGAACCCTCTCCATCCGAACGACCCTCCCCACGCGAACGACCCAGCGCCGCACGCACGCGGTCGAGCACCAGACCGGCGAGGGCGCGGTCGCCGCCGTGGTAGCGCGACGGCCCCCGCGTGGGCACCGCGCAGCGACCCGGCGCGGTGACCTCGAGGCGGGGGGCCAGATCCTCCAGCGCGCCGAGCACCACCTCGAAAGCCCGGGCGTCACGCTGCTCGTCGAACTCGTGGACCTCCACCACCGGACACCGAGACTGGGCCTCGCGGCGACGCTGTCCCACCTCCACGCCCTCGGAGCGGGCCGCGGGGCTGACCGCCCGGACCCGGTTGGCCCGCACCACCGCCACCGGCACGTGCGGGGGGCGCCCGGTGGCCACCGCGGGCCAGTCCCCGCACCAGACGGCCAGGGTGCGGACCGGGCCGCCCTCGTTCATCCCGCCGGACGGGCGGGCAACCGCACCACGGGCGCCACCCCGACCCCATCAGCGGGGTGGCGCCCGTGGTCGACCTCATCACCGGCGGGAGCGGGGCGGCCCTCCGCGCCCGGGATCCACAGGTCCACCCGGCGTGGACGAGCGAGGTGACCCCGGCCCGTGGCCACCACGGTGAGGCGACGGGAGCGGAGATGACCGTGCCCGTCCCCCATCCCGTCCCAGACCGCGGCATCGGTGCCGAGCCGAACGTCGGCCGGCCAGCCGTCGGCCCCGCGGTTCCCGTCGCGACGGTCGCCGCCGTGGCGGACCCCGGCCTCCACGCCCACCAGGACCGAACCGCGTTCGCGGGCCCGGGCCGAGAGACGCCGGAGGTCGGCCGCGGAGGGCCGGTGTGCCGGACCGCAGAGCACCACGTCGAACGCGTCGAGCAGGGCCGCGGTGACCGCGGACCACGACCCGGTGCCCGGCTCCACCACCGCCACCCGCTCGAGCGCCACGCCGACCTCCGCGGCGGCGGACCAGCCGAGCGCCGGCAACCCCACGCACGCGGCCCACGACCCGGCGCGGGTGGGGCCGGCCAACACGGCGAGCGCCAGTGACGTGGCGCCGGGACCACCCGCCACCCGGACCGAACTCCCCCGCACCAGGCCGCCGGCGGGCAGCAGCGGTTCGAGCGCGGCGAGCACCGGCAGGGTGCGTTCGTGGGCCGCGGTGACGGGGCGGACCGAGTCGATCAGCTGCCGGAGCGTGGCGGCGCGGTCCTCACCGCGGCCGGCGGCGGCCGGGGCGGCGGTCGGGGCAGCGGTCGGGGCAGCGATCGATCCGGCGGGCACCCCGCCAGTATCGAACACCTGTTCGATCGGGCGCAAGGGCCCGGTCGAACGACGTCAGCCGGCGTCGGCCTCCTCGCCGGTGGCGAAGTCCTCCGGCGACGGAACGGGCACGCCGGGCCGGTAGTGGGTGTAGAGGTCCTCGATGATGTCGGCGATGCCGTCGGTGTCCGACGAGCCCGTGGCGAGGTCCAGCGTGATCACGTTGGCGTTCACGTGCACGGCGTCGATCCCGCCGCGGGCGAACAGCCGCCGGGCCAGCTCGTCGGGCGGACGGTCACCCTCCACCGGCCGGTCGTGCAGGTAGCGCTCGTGGCCCATGCCGGTGAGGACACGGTTGAGCTCGTAGCGGACCACGCCGGGGCGGCTGGACGGCTTCTCGATGACGGAGACGGGCTGACCCATAGCGCCGCCGATCGTAGCCCCGCGCCCGCCGACGGCCCCACATCGGGCCGGACCGCCGGCCGCCCGCGCCCCGACCCGCGGCTGGACCCCCGACCGGGCGACCGGCACGATGGCCCGCATGACCAGCCCCGGACCCGCCGGACAGGACCCGCCCCGCGGCGCCGGGTCGACGCCCATCCCCGTCGGCGCACCCGGTCGGCGGAGCGCACCCGAACCCGAGCCGGGTGACGACGCGCACGTCGTGACGGTGTTCGCCGCGGTGGGCGGCCAACCGTTCTTCGACCACCTGGTCGGACGGTTCTACGAGCACGTGGCCGACGACGAGGTGCTGCTGCGGCTCTACCCCGACCCGATCGACCTGGGCCCCGCGGCCGAACGGCTCGCGCTCTTCCTCGGCCAGTACTGGGGTGGGCCCGCCACCTACTCCGACCGACGCGGCCACCCGCGGCTGCGCATGCGCCACCAGCCCTACGTGATCGGTCAGGTCGAACGCGACCACTGGATGGCCGCCATGCTGGACGCACTCGAGGCCACGCTCCCCGAGGCCCCGCTCGACGACGAGTTCCGCGGGCAGGTGCGTGGCCAGATGACGGCCTACTTCGAGATGGCCGCCGACGCGATGGTCAACGCCCCCGCCTGACCCGCGTCAGCGCACCAGGTCCCGCGGCACGGTGATGCCTGCGGCGTCGGCCGCGACGGCCATGGCGCGGTCGAAGAACGCGTCGTGGTCGGTCACCACGTTGTGCAGGTGGCCCCACAGCTCGAAGCCGACCGATCCCACGAGCGCGATCCACATCACGATCGCCCGCTCCACGAAGTCCTCCTGCTCGGGCTCGACCCCGGCGAACACCGCCACCGTGGGCTCCACCACCGACGGACCCGGCAACGGGGCCTCCGGCGAGCGCACCAGCCCCTCGGCCATCGCCGCGGCGGCCACCCCGGCGAGCACCCGGCCGATGCGGGTGGCCGGCTCCACCGTGTCCACCGGAGCGGCGTAGCCGACCACCGGCGAGCCGTAGACCAGCGCCCACTCGTGGGGGTGCGCACGGGCCCAGTCGCGGACCGCGCGGCAGACCCGCAACCAGCGCTCCCCCGCCACCGCGCCATCGGTCACGGCCCCGTCGTCCGCGGCCTCGGCGGCGGCGCCCAACGCGTCGTAGGCGTCGATGATCAGGGCGGTGAGCAGTTCGTCGCGGCTCGGGTAGTACCGGTACAGCGCGGAGGACGCCACGCCCAGGGCCCGAGCCACCGACCGCAGGGACAGGCCCGCCGCCCCCACCTCGGCGAGCTGGCGACGGGCCTCGTCGGTGATCTCGGCGGTCATCTCCGCCCGGGCCCGCTCACGGGCGGTGGGTCGGCTGCGTTCCCGGGTGGCCATGGGTCCAGTGTGCCAGCCGAATGCGAGCACTGCACGCATTCGAGAGCAGTGCTCTTGACATCACCCACCACTAGCGCGAACACTGCTCTTGTCCGAGAGCAGTGTTCACACTTCCATCCAGGAGCAGCATCATGTCCAGCCCGCAGTCCCCCTCCCGACCTGCCTCCCCCGGCCTCCACGTCGTGGCCGGCAAGGGCCCCGTCGGCGACACCACCGCCCGCCGCCTCGCCGATGCCGGCAACCGGGTCCGGGTGCTGAGCCGCTCCGGCGCCCCGACCAGCACCCCGACCAGCACCCCGACCAGCACCCCGGCCCGCGCCCCCGGCACCGCAGCGGATCCCCGCATCGAGCACGTCGCGGTGGATGCGGCCGACGGCGCCGCCGTGCTCGCCGCCACCGAGGGCGCGGCCACCGTCTACAACTGCCTCAACCCCGAGTACCACCGTTGGGCCACCGACTGGCCGCCGATGGCCGCCGCCCTCCTCGACGCCGCCGAGGCCCACGACGCGGTGCTCGTCACCATGAGCAACCTCTACGGCTACGGCCCGGTGGACGGTCCGATCACCGAGGACCTGCCGCTCGCTGCTCCCGGCACCAAGGGCCGCGTCCGCGCCGCGATGTGGCAGGAGGCGCTGGCCCGCCACCGCGCCGGGCGCGTGCGGGTCACCGAGGCGCGGGCCTCGGACTTCTACGGACCACTCGTGACCGACGGCGGCTACCTGGGCGAGCGGGCCGTCCCCCGCCTCCTCGCCGGGAAGAAGGTGCAGGTCATCGGCGACCCGGACCAGCCGCACTCGTGGACCTACATCCCCGACGTGGCCGACGCGCTGGTGCTCCTCGGCACCGACGAGCGGGCGTGGGGTCGGGCGTGGCACGTGCCGACCGCGCCGGCCGCGTCGATGCGCGAGATGGTGCGGATGATGGCGGCCGCCGCCGGCGTGGACGACCCGGGCGTGTCGACCCTGCCCTGGTGGGTGGTCCGCTCCGCCGGCCTGGTGGTCCCGTTCATGAAGGAGCTGCGCGAGACGCGCTACCAGTTCGACCGGCCGTTCGTCCTGGACTCGTCCGCCTTCACCCGCACGTTCGGCCGGAACGCGACCCCGGTCACCGAGGGGCTCGCCGAGACGGTCACCTGGTGGGAGGAGCGCACCGGCCGGGTCGCCGCCGCGGCCTGACCGGAGAAAGGGCTGAGGGTCGCTCCGTCACCGGACCCCATCAGAACCGGTGGAGAGCGACCCTCGGTCCCGCCGCCCTTGGGAGAGGAAGGGTGGATGGGAGGACGACGCAACCATGGCCGAAGCCACGCACGCATCATGCCCCATGCCCCACCCCTGCGTCAGGATGGCACCGGCTGCTGTTCGACGGCGCTGACGGGCGTCGCCCGCAGCGACCTGACCGCCAGCCACGCGAGCGCGATCGACACCACCGCGAGCACCGTGTGCACCACCACGAAGGCCACCGGGTGGTCGCCACCGAGCGCGATGTCGCCGGCACGGACGATCCAGACCCCGGTGGTCCACACGGCGAACACGGTCATGGCCGGTGCCAGCCACCCCACGGGACGACCCCGCCACCGGAGCACGAGCGCCACGGCGAGCACCAGCGCGGGCAGCACGAACGAGGTGGCGAGCAGCAGGGGTCCGGTTCGGCCCGCGGCGTCGAGCGCCGTGTCCGCGAGGGCGTTGCGGATACGCCCCACCCACACGAAGAGCGTCCAGGCGAGGAAGGCGGCCGACCACTTCACACCGCCACGGTAGGCGCCGTGTCGCCGTTGGCCCCAGCGGGCTACCTTGACCGCACAGTCAAGTCACCGCTCAGGGGGTCCAGGACATGGCCGACATCACCGTGGAGGAGTTCGCCCGGGAAGCCCGCGCCTTCCTCGACGCCAATGCGGAGCGGCGTCCGCCGGCCCAGGAGTTCGTGTGGGGCCAGGGATCCGACGAGGTGGCGGTCTTCGACGAGAAGGACCGGGCCGCCGAGGCCCGCGAGGCCGAGGAGGCCAAGGAGTGGCGCCGGCTGCGGTTCGACCACGGCTTCGGCTGGATCACCGGCCCCGAGAAGTTCGGCGGCCGCGACCTGGGCCAGGCCTACGAGCGGGCCTACGGCTCGGTGGAGAACGAGTACGTGACGCCCGGGATGGGCATCTTCACGATCAGCCTCGGCATGGTGGCGCCCACGATCCTCGCCCACGCCATCCCGGAGATCCAGGACCTCTACCTGCACGACCTCTACCGGGGTGACCGCGTGGCCTGTCAGCTGTTCTCCGAGCCGGGAGCGGGCTCCGACCTGGCCTCCATGCAGACCCGCGCCGTGCGCGACGGCGACGAGTGGATCATCACCGGCCAGAAGGTGTGGACCTCCAGCGCACACCTGTCCGACATCGGCGAGATCATCTGCCGCACCGACCCCGACCTGCCCAAGCACAAGGGGCTCACCGGTTTCGTGGTGGACATGCGGGCGCCCGGTGTGGAGATCCGCCCGCTGCGCCAGATGACCGGCGGCGCCAACTTCAACGAGGTCTTCTTCGAGGAGGTCCGGGTGCCCGACACGCACCGCCTCGGCGACGTGAACCAGGGCTGGACCGTGGCGCTCACGACCCTCATGAACGAGCGTGCCTCCATCGGCGCCGGGGGCGGCGGTGGCTCGGGCATGTTCGGCCCGCGCCGCATCCACGCCATGCTCGAGGCGTTCGGCCTCGACGAGGATCCGGTCGTCCGCGACGAGGCCGCGAAGCTCTACAGCGACTTCACCGTGGCCAAGTGGAACAACCAGCGGGCCCTCGACAAGATCAAGGCCGGCGGCCTGCCCGGCCCCGAGCTGTCGACGGCCAAGCTGGCGCTCACCAACAACCTCAAGGCCTACACCGAGTGGGTCGCCCGGGTGCTCGGCCCGCGGATCACCGCGGACTCGGGCGAGTGGGGCACCTACGCCTGGTCGAAGATGCTGCTGGGCGTGCCCGGCATGCGGGTCGCCGGCGGCACCGACGAGATCATGAAGAACATCGTCGCCGAGCGCGTCCTGGGGCTGCCGAAGGACCCGGGCATCGACTCGACCACGCCGTTCAAGGACCTCAGGGTGGGCACCCAGCGCGACTGACGGCGGGTCGCGGTCGACCGTCAGGAACCGTCGACCGTCAGGCGACGGTCGAGCCCTCGACCGCCTCGCGACGCACGGCCAGGCACACCACCGCGGGCAGGTCGCCCACGCCCTTGGCGCGCACGCTGCGCCGGTCGCGCACCTCCACCCAGTCGGGCAGGTGGTCCACGACCGAACCGGAGGCGAGCACCTCGCCGGGCCCGGCGGCCTCGCAGAGGCGTGCTGCCCGGTTGACCGAGGGACCCACGTAGTCGTCACCCTCGAAGAGCAGCACCGGCCCGCCGCAGATGCCGGCGTGCACCTCGAAGGGGTCACGGTCGAAGCGGATGGCCAGCTCGCTCGCGGCGGCCACCACCGGCCCCGGCTCCGTGCCGACCAGCATCACGCCGTCTCCGAGCCACTTCAGCACCCGGACTCCCCGGCGGGCCGTGACGGTGCGGACCGCGCCACGGAACCGGCTGAGCACGTCGATCGCGGCGCGGGCGCCGTGGGTGTCGGTGAAGGAGGTGAACCCGCTGACGTCGATGAAGGCGAACCAGCGCTCGAGCATCCGCACGACCTCGAGGTCCTCCGGCACGGGCGGACCGGTGCCGCGGGGGTCGTCGGACACGGGCGGGGTGGGGGCCTCACGCGGACCGCCGAAGCGCACGCCGCGGGTGGGCTGCTCACCGGAGGACTCCGACTCGACCGCGCCGGCGGCGTCCGCGGTGGACGGGTGGCCGGCCGTGTCCTGGCGAGCCGTGTCGTCCAGGGCGGTGCCGTTCAGGGCCGAATCGTTCCGGAGCATGCGCCGACCGTCCTTCCGGTCTCCTCGTCGAGACCACTGTCGAGGGTACTGCGAACTCGTGCAAGCACTCACTCGCGATCGTGAGCAGGAGTTCACGGTCGGTTGCCCGGGCGTTCACAGAGGAACCCCCGGGGGCTCAGAACAGGGTCGCCTGCTCCTGCGGGCCCGGCAGCCGCAGCCCGGGCCACGGCGTGGAGTCCATGAACGCCCAGGTACGGCGGTGCACGGCGGTCGGGCCGTAACCCTTCAGGGCCAGCTTGTGGCGGGGGCACGGGTAGCCCTTGTTGCGGTCGAAGTCGTAGGCCGGGAACGAGTCCGACCAGCTCCGCATGATCCGGTCCCGGCCCACCTTGGCCAGGATCGAGGCCGCCGCAATGGAAAGGCAGTGGGTGTCGCCCTTGACCAGGGTGCGCGTGAGGCCGCCGCCGACGAAGTCCCACGAGCCGTCGACGAGGACCGCGTCGGGTTCCAGCCCGAGGCCGTCGAGCGCCCGGCGCGCCGCGAGGCGCTGCGCGGCCGACATGCCGAGCTCGTCGCACTCCTCGTGGCTCGCGTGCCCGACCGACCAGGCCACGCACCAGTCGGCGACCCGGTCGAACAGCTGCTCCCGCCGTGCCTCGGTCAGCTGCTTGGAGTCCCGCACGCCGTAGACCCGCCGGTCCGCGGGCAGCACCACCGCGCCCACCGTGAGCGGGCCGGCCCAGGCACCGCGGCCCACCTCGTCGACGCCCACCACGACCTCGCGACCCTCCGCCCAGAGCTCCTTCTCGATGCGGAGGGTGGGACCGGGCCGACGCCGTGCCATCGCCGCAACGTACCCCGCACCGAACCCCCGGTCGCTCCCGCGTCGCTCCCGCATCGCTCCCGCGTCGCGCCCGCGTCACGCCCGTGTGAACGACCGGTGAAGCCTGAACCGGTGGTCAGGACTCCGCCTTGACCGGTCGCCGGTCGACACCGATGATGGGATCGTCCTCAACTGCAACACGGGTACCGGCCGAAGGGAGATCGGCGGGTACCTCCGGCCGGTGGCCCGAGGACGTCGCCACCGGCCCAAGGGCGACCCACGGGTTCCGGACCGGACGGTGCGAACGAGGGGTCAACGACGGGATGAGCGAGATGACGGTGGAGACGCAGGACGGAGTCGTCCTGGGTGTGGGATCACGGGTCCAGGTGCGCAGCCGCTTCGACCGGCGCTGGACCAGGGGGTTCAGCGTGGCGGCGGTGGATGCCGACGCCTACCAGCTGCGACGCGAGTCCGACGGCGCGGTGCTGCCCGCCTGGTTCGCGGCGGACGACGTGCGGGCGGTCGGCGCGGCCTGACGCCCACGGCCGCGGACCGGGCCTCCGGTCCGGTTCGGCGCCACCAGTACGATCCCAGGCCATGACCGAGGTCCACGTCGTCCCGCACACCCACTGGGACCGCGAGTGGTACTCGCCGTTCCCCACGTTCCGACTGCGGCTCGTGGACCTGCTCGACGAGCTCCTCCCCCGCCTCGAGGCCGACGCGGCCTTCACCCACTTCCAGCTCGACGGCCAGATGGCCGTGGTCGACGACTACCTGGCGCTCCGTCCCGAGGAGGCCGACCGCCTCCGCCGCCTCGCCGCCGCCGGCCGGCTCTCGATGGGCCCGTGGTACGTGCTGCCCGACGAGTTCCTCGTCTCCGGCGAGACCCACGTGCGCAACCTGCAGCTCGGCCTCCGCCGCGCCGCGGACTTCGGCGGCGCCATGCAGGTGGGTTATCTGCCCGACATGTTCGGCCACGTGGCCCAGATGCCGCAGCTCCTGCGGCTCTTCGGCTTCGAGCACGCCGTGGTGTGGCGCGGCGTGCCGGCCTCGGTCACCGCACCCGCCTTCTGGTGGGAGGCGCCCGACGGCTCCCGGGTGCGCGCCGAGTACCTGCCCGGCGGCTACGGCAACGGCTCCGAGCTCCCCGAGGACCCGGAGGGCGTCCGGGCCAAGCTCGACCTCTTCCGAGCGCTGCAGGGCCCGCTTGCCGGGGACCCGCTGCTGCTCATGGCCGGGATGGACCACGAGGTCCCGCCCGCGCATCTCACCGCCGCGGTCAACGCGCTCGACGCCCTCGACGCCGGTCGCAACGGCGACGGGTACCACCTGCGCATCGGCTCGCTCGCCGAGTTCCTCGCCGCGGCCCCCACCGACGACCTGGCCGTGGTGCGCGGGGAGCTGCGATCGGGCGCGCGGGCCAACGTACTCATGGGCGTGGCATCCACCCGCGTGGACCTGAAGCAGGCCGCGGCCCGGGCCGAGCGCACGCTCGAGCGCCGCGCCGAGCCCCTCGCCGCGGTCTGGCTCCCCGCGCCGGACCGCTGGCGGCCCCTGCTCGCCGCCGCCTGGCTCGAGGTCATCCGCAACGCCGCGCACGACTCGATCTGCGCGTGCAGCCACGACGAGGTGATCGACGCGGTGCTGCACCGCTACGCCGAGGCGGTCCGTACCGGCGAGGGCATCGCCGAACGGGCCGTCGCCGCGGCGGGTGCGCGGTTCGCCGAGCCGGGCACGGTGGTCCTCAACCCGTCGGCCCGCGAACGCGCCGGCGTCGTGGAGCTCACGGTGCCCGGTCCCTTCCCGGGCGACCCCGACGACGACGCCCGACTGCAGGTGCTCGAGGCGTTCCCGGCCGTGGAGCAGCTCGCACTCCTCGACGCCGCGGACGCCCCGTTGAAGGTGGCCACCACGATGCTCGTGGACCATCCCTCCACGCGGGCGGTGCGCCTGGTGGAGTCGGCCGACGACGACGGCGCGGTGCTCGAGGCCCACCTGCTCACCGCCCGCGACACCGACACGCTCAGCCCCACCGACGGCCTCGGTGAGGTGGGCCGGCGCTGCGCGGAGTCCCCCGCACTGCGCGTGGCGCTGGTCCTGCACCGCGCGGAGCCGTTCCGCCGGGCGCTCGTGTCGAGCGGCCCGGTGCCCGGCCTCGGCTGGACGCGCTGGCGGCCCATGGCGCCGGAGCACCCGGTCACCGCGCTCGGCGGGCACGGCCTGTCGAACGACCTGGTCACCGTCGAGGTGGACCCGTCCGACGGCACGTTCGCGCTCGACGGCCGCCCCGGCTTCGGCCGTCTCGTCGACCAGGGCGACGCGGGCGACTCCTACAACTGGTGCCCGCCCGAGGACGACGTGGTCGTCGACCGTCCGGTCGAGGTGGAGGTGGAGCGCACCGAGACCGGGCCGATGCGGGGCCGCGTGGTGGTGCGCAGCACCTGGGACCTGCCGGAGCGGTGCGTCACCGAGAACGGCACGGACACCCCGGCGGTGGGCGACCGCCACTACCGCCGTAGCGGCCTCGTCCGGACCGTGATCACGACCACGTTGGAACTGCGCGCGGACGAGCCCTTCGTCCGCCTCGAGCTCGCCTGGGACCAGCGCAGCCGCGACCACCGCCTGCGGCTGCACCTTCCGCTCCCCCACCGGACCGACCGCTCGTTCGCGGAGTGCGCGTACGACGTGGTCGAGCGGCCCCTCTGGGTGGAGGGCGGCCCGAACGAGTGGGGCCTGCCGACCTTCCCGTCGCGGCGCTTCGTGCGCGCCGGTGGTCTCACGGTCACCCACGAGGGCCTCTGCGAGTACGAGCTGGTCGGCCTGGACCGGGAGGTGGAGCTCGGCGTGGCCCCGCCGCACGGCACCACGGCCGGCGAGCTGGCCCTGACGCTCGTGCGGTCCACCGGGTGGCTGAGCCGTGACCCCATGCCCTCCCGGCCGTTGCCCGCGGGCCCCTACGACCGGCTCGAGGGGACGCAGACCCTCACCCCGCTGCGGCTGCGGCTCGCACTGCAGCACGACGGCGGGCCCGGCGCGCTCGACCCGCACGTGCTGGCCGACCGGGCATGGAACCCGCTCGAGGTGGTGACCGCCCCGGGCGGCGGCGGGCTCGGCCCCGACGGCACGCACCTCGAGCTCACCGGACCCGGCGACGGCTCGGTGGAGGTGGACGCCGTGCTCCGCGACGACGAGGGCCGGCTGGTGGTCCGGGCCCACGAACCGTGGGGGCGCGAGGCGAGCCTCGGCCTGCCGGGGCGAACGGGTTGGCTCGTCGACCTGCAGGGTCAGGAGCTCGAGCCGTTCCGCGACTCGGTGGCCCTGGGGCCGCACCGCATCGTGACCCTGCGCATCGACGACTGACCGAGCGGCCGGGCTCAGGCGCCGATCGACACGACCGCGCGCAGCTCGACCGACATCCGCACCACCGAGCGGGCGACGTCGCGCGCCGCGGCGGACCAGACCGCGGCCCGTTCGCCGCAGACCGCCACGGGCTCGGTGGCCGCCTCCTCGAGGAGCGCGGCCATCCGCGCGAGCGCCGCGGCGAGCGCGGGGGTGGTCCGCGGCGGGTCACCCGCGATCGCGCCCGGCTCTCCCGCGGCCCGCGCCACCCCGTCCGCGTCCCCCTCGGCGACGGCTGCCAGCGTGGCCACCAGCGCCGCCCGGTGGGCCGCGGCCAGGTCCTCGCCCGGCAGCACCCCCGCGCCGTGCGGGGTGCTGCACGTGTCGAACACGTACGCGCTGCGGTGGTCCATCTCCGAGCGGAACCACCAGCGCTGGGCCGGGTCGTGGAGGAAGGTCCAGATGTCGTTGATCGCCATGTCGTCGTCGCGGTCGAGGAACGACCCGGTGGGCAGCCCGTAGCGGAGCTGCACCCGCCGGCGGTCCACGCTCCGGCCGTCGGCGAGCACCAGCGGCGCGACCACCTGCTGCAGCGGGATCCAGATGTTGGCGAGCATGATCGCCGCGGTGTCGTTGCGCCCGTCGGGTGAGTCGTGGCGGAGCAGCTCGGGGGCCCGGCCGTCCATCAGCTGGGTGAGCGGGGTGCCGAACACGTCCTGGTCCGCGTGGACCGAGGTGGAGGGGCCGTGCTCGTTCATCCCGTGCGGGCGGTCGCCGATCACCTTCGTGCGGTCGGGCCCCGAAGCTCGCAGGATCAGGCCCTCGTCGGCCACGTACGACACGGTGACCGAGCCACCGCCGGCGCACGGCAGCACCGCGCCGTCGAGCGCGGAGCGGATCGCCGCGGCATCGGCATCGGAGAGGCGGCCCGTCGCCCGGACCCCGACGAGGGTTCGCTGCAGGTCCGTCAGTCCCGACAGGTCCGCCGTGTCGACCCCGCCGTCGGTGAGGCGGGGGCCCGGTTCGTCGGCGTACACCCAGTCGGTGGCCTCGCAGCGGTGGAACTCCACCGTCTCGCCGCCGTAGGGGGCCGAGGCCCGCGGCCCGGCCCGGAGCAGGCCCGGGCGGTCGGGATCGGGGATGGCCACGGTCGAGGGCAGGAAACCGAGCTCCACCGGGTAGGTCGCGTCGGCCACGGTCACGGACATGGGGCAATGGTAGGGCGGCGCCGTGGCCCGGGACTCTGCGAGACTCCCGGCATGGCCACGGGGACCGACCAGCTCAGCGCCGAGGAGGCCGACGGCCTGCTCGCCTCGACGATCATGACCGACGAGGGCCGGCAGGACCCGTACACCGCCTACGCCCGGTTGCGGGCCGGCGCGCCCCGATGGCGCAGCGGGTTCGGCTCGATCGTCCTCACCCGCTATGCGGACGGCCTCGAGGCGCTGCGCCACCCGAAGCTGGGCCGCCCCGAGGCCGACATGGACGCCCCCGCCACGCTCAGCGGGCGCGAGCCCCGCCGGGCCGAGGACGAGGTGACCATGCTGTTCCTCAACCCGCCGGACCACACCCGCATCCGGGGCCTGGTCAGCCGGGCGTTCACCCCCCGCCGCGTCGAGGCACTGCGCCCGCGGATCGCGGAGATCCTCGACCCGGTGCTGGACCGCCTCGCGGACGGCGGGGACGTGATGACCGAGCTGGCGGTCCCGTTCCCGGTGACGGTGATCTCGGAGCTGCTCGGGGTGCCGAGCGAGGGCAACGAGCACATCCGGCCCCTCGTGCACGCGATCACCGCCTTCATCGACCCGGCCGCCGACGAGGCCACGTTGGAGCGGGCCGCGGAGGCCGGCCTGGAACTGGTCGCCTACTTCACCGACCTCATCGCCGAGAAGCGGGCCCACCCCGACGACCGGCTGCTGAGCGCGCTGATCGAGGTGGAGGAGGCGGGCGACCGGTTGAGCTTCGAGGAGCTCATGGGCAACACGCTCCTCCTGTACGCGGCTGGCTTCGAGACCACGTCGAACCTGATCGGCAACGGGCTGTGGCTGTTCCTGCGCAACCCCGCGGAGTGGGACCGCCTGCGAGCCGACCGTTCGCTCCTCCCGTCGGCCGTGTGGGAGATCCTGCGGGCGGACTCGCCGGTGCAGCTCAACACCCGGTCGGTACTCGAGCCGGTGGAACTGTTCGGTGAGGTGCACCCACGGGGCACGAACTTCATCGTCCTGCAGGGGTGCGGCAACCACGACGAGGACGTGTACCCCGATCCGGGCCGCTTCGACGTGGGCCGGTTCGTGGGCGACACGCCGCCGCCGCTGAGCTTCGGCTGGGGGGCGCACCACTGCCTGGGTGCGCACCTGGCCCGGGCGGAAGGAGAGATCGCCTTCGGCGCGCTGCTCGACCGATTCCCGCGGCTCGAGCTCGACACCGACGCGCTCGGCGGCGCGGACGCGCCCCGCTACCGGCCGAGCTTCACGTTGCGGGGCCTGGCGTCGCTGCCGGTCCGGGTGGCCTGACCGGTCAGGAGAAGGACTGCCCCTCGACGGGAGCCGGCGGCGCGGACCCGGGCGCGTCGGCCGGGGCCTCGAGCAGCGCCTCGCCCTGCCATCCCGTGCCGCGCCATGACGGGTCCAGCCCCGCGGCGGTGAGCGCGGGCGCCGGGTCCTCGCCGAGGCCCTCGGCCGGTTCGACCTCCCACAGCAGCGCGGGACGGTCCCCGTGCCACCGCAGCGCCCACGACACCGTTCCCCACGCGGTCCGCAGGCCGTGCGCCTCCATCGGCACACCCCACCACGTCGGCGCCACGACCGGGAGCACCGCGGAACCGGCCGCGTCGTCGAGGGCGGCCAGGTCGAGCAGCGCCGCGAGGCGCATCGCCAGCTCGGCCACGTCGCCCAACGGGAGCCGGTCCTCCGCCCCGTCCCAGAGTGCCCGCACCGCGGCGGGCGCGGCCGGGTCGCCACCGGCGATCGCGGCGCGCGCCGCCAGCGCCACGGCCACCGGCGAGTCGCCGGCACCGTCCCACGGCCCGGCACCCTCCGGCGAGGCCGCGAGCGCCAGCGAGAGCGAGAGGGCGTCCGCGGCCACCTCGGGCTGACCCACCCGCACCAGTCCGGGGGTCACGGCCCGCAGTGCGGCCGCGGCGACCGACGCGGCCACCCCGTCGCCCGGCCCGTGGGTCCGGACCCTGCGCACGGCGACCGCCGCGGGGGCCACCAGTTCCTCCGCCGCCGCCTCGGCCCGAGGACCGGCGAGCACGCCCGCCGCCGCCCACAGCAACGCGACCGAACCGTCGGTCCGGTCCCCGAGGCGGCACCGACCCCGCAGGCCCTGCGCGGCGGCGAGGCCGCGGGCGATCGGGAGGAGCGCGTCGTCCGCTCCCGAGCGGGTGAGCACCTCGGCCACCGCGGCGGCCCGCACCGCGGCGGTGCCGTCACGGCCGACCAGCTCCCGGTCCAGCGCCGCGCCCACCTCGTCGGCCCCGGCGAGGGCGAGGAGCGATCCGGCCCACGCCACGGCGTCGGACCAGCCCGGCTCCCCCAGGGCGAGACGCGGCGCGTCGTCGCGGTGCCTGGTCCACCCGGCCACCACCGACTCGAACGCCGGCGCCTCCCACGAGGTCGCGCCGCCGTCGCCGGCCTCCGCGACGATCGACAGGAGCGGGCCCGCGGGCAGCAGCAGACGCACCGTGGCCGTGTGGGCCAGCGGCACCACCACCGCGAGCTCCGCGCGGCCGTCGCGATCCTCGCGGGCGAGCGGCGGAACCGCGTCGTCGCCCGCGGCGAGCCGTTCGGCCACCGTGCCGCCCTCGGCGCCCTCCCGGCACGAGCCGGCGACCGCGCGGGCCGCCGGACGGTCGAGCAGCACCGCCGGGCGGCCGTCCACGCGCACGACCGGTCCGTCCACCCCGGCCGACACCACCCGGCCCGGGCCGTCGAGCACCAGCGGCCGCACGACCAGCGCGAGTGCCACGGGCACCGCCGTGCGGTTCTCCACCTCCACGAGCACCGCCGGGCCGCGCCGGCCGGCCACCGTGGCCTGCACCCCGGCCACCCGCTGGACGACGTCACCGCCGGGCACCCGCATCGCGGTCTCGCGCACCGGCGTGGCCGACACCGCCTGCTGGCGGACCGCGGCCTCCACCGGCGGGTGGTGCCAGCGGTCCTCGGCCCCGATCCACCAGTCCAGGACCCACCCCGCGTCGCGGAGCTGCACCGTGCCGGCCTCATCGACCGTGGCGAGGACGCCGGCGTCCACCGTGCCGACCGGGGACCCGGACGCGGGTCCCCCACGGGCGAGGGCGCGGGTGGGCGGTGCGGCCGGGGCGGAGCTCATCGGGCCGTGAGGCTACGGGGCGCCGGGTGCGCCGCCCCAACCCGGCGCGGCCGCCGCCCGGGTCAGTACGACAGGGCGCTGAACTCCACGCCGCCGGCCTGACGCCGGATCAGCCCCCGGTACGCCTCCTCCGCCGTGGCGCCCTCGTGGCACACGGCGAACACCTCCGAGGCGATCGGCATCTCCACGCCGTACTCATCCGCGAGCTCCATCACGACCCGGGAGGTCTTCACCCCCTCGGCCACCATGTTCATCTCGGCGATCACCTCGTCGATGGTGCGGCCCCGGCCGAGCTGCTCGCCCACGTGGCGGTTGCGGCTCTGGGGCGACATGCACGTGGCGATCAGGTCCCCCATCCCGGCGAGGCCGGAGAAGGTGGCGAACTTCCCGCCCATCGCCTCGCCCAGCCGGCAGAGCTCGGCGAGCCCCCGCGTGATCACGGCGGCCTTCGTGTTGTCGCCCGCACCCAACCCGTCGGCCATGCCCGCGGCGATGGCCACCACGTTCTTCAGCGCGCCGGCGACCTCGCAACCCACGACGTCGGGATTCACGTACACGCGGAACAGGTTCTGGTGGAAGATCCGCTGGAGGTGCTGCGCGACCACCTGGTCCGGCGTGGCCACCACCGAGGCCGCGGCGTCACCCGCGAGGATCTCCTTCGCCAGGTTCGGACCCGTCAGCACCGCGGCGGGATGGCCGGGGAGCACCTCGTTGATGATCTGGGTCATCCGCAACCGTGTGCCCTGCTCAAGCCCCTTTGTGAGCGACATCACCGGCACCCAGGCCCGGACGTGGTCCGCGCACGCCTCGAGCGCGGCGCGGAAGCCCTGCGACGGCACGCCCATCACGAGCACGTCCGCGTGCGACACGGCATCCGCGAGGTCGGCGGTGGCCTGCAGGTCCTCGCACAGGCGGTAGCCCGGCAGGTACCGCTCGTTCGTGCCGTGGGCGTTGATCTCCTCGGCCTGCTCCGGACGACGGACCCACAGGGTGGTGGGGACCTGCTGGGCCGCGAGGTGGGCCACCGTGCTCCCCCACGACCCGCCCCCCACGACGGCGACTCGGATGCGCATGGCGAACACCCTACGCTGCGGCGCCATGGAGTCCCCCGGGTCCCTCGACGCGCCGGCAACGGCCGTCGTCGTGGTGCCGGTGAAGGCGTTCGACCGGGCGAAGGGCCGCCTCGCCGGCCGGCTCGACGACGCCGAGCGGGCCGCACTCGCCCGCACCCTGGCCGAGGTGGTGCTGGGCGCGGCCCACCCGCTCCCGGCCGCGGTGGTCTGCGACGACGAGGGCGTGGCCGACTGGGCCCGCGCCGCCGGCGCGGCCGTGGTGTGGGCACCCGGCACGGACCTGAACGGCTCCGTGTCGGCCGCCGTCGGACGGCTCGAGGGTGCCGGCGTCGGGCGGGCGGTGGTCACCCACGCGGACCTGCCGTTCGCCCGAGGACTGGCCGGGCTCGCGGCGGCCGGGGAGGACGAGGTCCTGCTGGTGGCCGACCGCCACGGCGACGGGACCAACGTGTTGTCGGTGCCGACCGGCCGCGGGTTCCGGTTCCACTACGGACCGGGTTCGTGCGCCGCGCACCGGGACGAGGCAGCCCGCTGCGGCCTGGAGGTGCGCATGATCGACGACGACCACCTGGCCTGGGATGTCGACGCCCCCGAGGATCTCGACCCCCCGGCCGAGCTCGGCCCGTTCCCCGGGGTGCTCCGGTGAACGGCCCCACGAGCCGCGACCTGCCCACCCCGGCCTCCGCGCTGGTGGTGGTGGCCCACCCCGACGATGCCGAGTTCCAGTGCGGCGCGACCCTGGCGAAGTGGGCCCGGGCCGGCTGTGAGATCCACCATCTGGTGCTGACCGACGGATCGAAGGGCACCTGGGACCGCACGGTCGATCCGTCGGTGCTGGCGTTCGAGCGGAAGGAGGAGCAGCGCCGGGCCGCCACCCTGCTCGGGGGCACCGGAGTGGTCTTCCTGAGCCACGTGGACGGCGAGCTCGCGCCGATCCCGGCGGTCCGGGCCCAGGTGTGCGCCGTGATCCGGCAGCTCCGGCCGGCGGTCGTGCTCGGCCACGACCCGTGGAAGCGCTACCGCCTCCATCCCGACCACGCGGCCGCGGGCCGGCTCGTGGTGGACGGGATCGTGGCCGCCCGCGACCCGTTCTTCCATCCCGAGCAGCTCGTCGACGGCGTCAACGTGCACCGGCCCGAGGCGCTCCTGCTGTTCGAGCCCGACGAGGCGAACCACGCGGAGACGGTCGACGAGCAGGACCTGGCCGCGAAGCTGGCGGCGCTCGAGGCGCACGAGAGCCAGATGGAGACGACCCACTTCTACAAGGTGGGCGAGGGCGACCCGCTGGCCGGGTTCCGCCAGCGCCAGCGGGACCGGCTCGTGGGGGTCGGCGAGTGGGCCGGCGTCCCGATGGCCGAGGCCTACCACCTCATCGTCGACCAGCTCTGAGGGGTTCCACCGACGACCGATCTGCGGCGGTTGGACCGCGCCAGGTGCACGTCAGGATCCTCAGAACCGAAGCTTCAGGGCTGGAGCGGTGCGCGACCGGCGCCCGCACCGCCGGCGAAGGCCTGGGCGATGCCCGCCCATTCCGCCGCGACCGGGCCGACCACCTCGAGGTCCAGGTCGTCGCGGTGGCGGCGCTGGGTCACCAGCAGGCAGAAGTCGACCGCCGGACCGGCGATGCGATCCGGCGCGGTGTCCTCGCCCCACGCCCACGTGGAGCCGTCGGGCGCGACGAGCTCCACCCGGACCGGGGCGGCCGGGAGCTCGAGACCCCGGACCCCGTAGCTGTAGGGGCGGGCCCGAACGCCGATGTCGGCCACGTGGCGCAACCGGGCGGAGACCTCCGGCGGCACCCCCAGCGCGTCGCGCACGTCCTGGCCGTGCGCCCACGTCTCCATCAACCGGGCGGTCACGAAGCTCATGGCGCCCATGTCGGGCCCGTACCACGGCAGGCGGGCCGACCGGTCGAGCCCGGCCGCTGCAGCGGCGAGGGCGGCGGCGTCGCGGTGCCACCAGTCCCGGCAGCCCACCGGGCCGAGCGCCCGCCCGCGGTCGGTCGCCTCGGCGATCGGGTCGACCGTGCCCTCGAGCACCGGGACCACCGCGGAGCGGAAGGCCTCCGGGTCGGTGATGGCCAGCGTGCCGTGCCCGTCGAACGCGGCGAGGTGGGCGAGGGTGTCGGCCACGTCCCAGCCCTCGGCCGGGGTGGGAGTCCGCAGACCGGCGGCGTCCAGCGGGTCGACGACCGCGGCGAGCGCGGCCACCTCGTCGGCCAGGTCGGCGCGGAGGGCGTCGAACGGGTCGGGGCTCACGGCCCGCCCGACCCGCCGGACTCGTCGGCAGAGCCACCGCCCCCGGTCGGTGCCGCGGTGACCGGGGGCTCGGACCCGCCGGGCAGGGTGGTGGCGCCCGGAACGCTCGTGGTGGAGCCCACGCCCTCCGGCGCGAAGTTCGCCGGGTCGAGGCGGGAGAGGACGCGGGCCTCGAGCTGGTTCAGGAACGTGCGGCTCGTGCGGGACGGGCCGGCGTAGGTGATCGCCACGATCAGGTCGCCCACGGCCATCATCGACCACTCCGACACCGAGCGGCCCTCCTTGGCCACGTACGCACCGGACGCGTAGTCGGTGATGGGCGGGCTGCCCGAGCCCGCCTCCACCGAGGACTTCACGCGGCCGAGCGGGCTGCTCTGGAAGAACTCCGAGCACTGGCCGCGGGCGTCGTCGACCGAGGCGACGTAGTCGCGGGCGGCCTGCCAGCGCTCGGTGCGCAGCACCTGGGCGATCACCGTGGCCTCGGATCCGGGGTTGGTGAACACCGCGGCCTTCTGGTTCGACAGCGGCGACGGGAGCTCCACCCGGTCGCCGCAGAACTCGGAGCCGAGCACGCCGAAGACCTTCAGGTTCGGATCACCGGGCACCCAGCCGGGCGGGAGGTCCGCGGCCTGCACCAGGCCGGCGTCGGCCTCGGTCTGGCCGGCCAGCGACGCCTGGTCGAGGCGCACCGCACCGCCACCGCCGAACTTGATCAGGCTCACGGGGTAGGCGAACACGAGGCCGATCGCGATGCCGCTGACCAGCAGGAGCAGGAGCAGCATCACGAACCGCGTGAGCTGGTCGCCCGCGCGCCGGGCGCCGCGGCGGAGCGGCCCGGGACCTGGCGGCCGGGGTGCGGGCTCGGCGGGCCGCACGTCGGTGGCGCTCATGCCGCACCACCGAACCGCTCGACCCACTCGTCGAGCTCCTCGGGAGCGAGCTTGCGGAACAGCAGGCCCGGCGGGGTGAAGCGGTCACCCGGACGCACGAGCGCCTCGCAGGCCGCACGGGCGGCACCGTCCAGCACGGGCACCTCCTCCAGGCCGCGGTCGAACGTGGCGGCCAGTCGCCGTGCCGCGTCGGGCACGAAGGGTTGGGACGCGAGTGCGTAGAGCCGGGCGAGCCCCAACGCGGTGCGCAGGGTGCACGCCGTGCGGTCCACGTCGACCTTGACCGTCTTCCACGGCTCGCGCTGCTCGAGGTACACGTTGCCCTCGGCCCACAGGGCCCGGAGCGCGGCGGCGGCCTTGCGGAACTCGAGCTCGGCGAGGAGCCCGAGGTACTCGGCGAGGCGCTCGTCGACCCGCGCGGCCAGCTCGGCCTCCGGCTCCTCCGGCTCGCCGCCCGCGGGCACCACCTCGCCGAAGTGGCGCACCACCTGGGTGGCCGTGCGGTTCACGAAGTTCCCGAGCGTGCCCACGAGCTCCTTGTTCACCGCGTCACCGAAGAGCTCCCACGTGAAGCTCGTGTCGTCGGACTCGGGCGCGTTGGCCATGAGGTACCAGCGCCAGTAGTCGGCCGGGAGCAGTTCGAGGGCGTCGCCCATGAACACGCCCCGCTGGTCGGTGGTGGAGAACTTTCCGCCGTAGTAGGTGAGCCAGTTGAACGACTTCAACCGGTCCACCAGCTTCCAGTCCTCGCCCGAGCCGAGGATCGTGGCCGGGAAGCTCAGCGTGTGGAACGGGACGTTGTCCTTGCCCATGAACTCCGTGTAGGTCACGTCGTCCGCGCCTCGGCCCTTGCGCCACCAGCTGTCGAAGAGCACCTCGGCCGCCGCCGGGTCCCCGGCGCGGGCGTCGGCCCACTCGCGGGTGGCGCCGAGGTAGCCGATGGGGGCGTCGAACCAGACGTACCAGACCTTGCCCGCCGCCTCGGGGAAGTCCTCCGGGTCGACCGGGATGCCCCAGGACAGGTCGCGGGTGATCCCCCGGTCCTGCAGGCCCTCGTCGAGCCACTTGTAGGCGATCGAGCGGGTCAGCTGCGGCCAGTCCTCCTTGGTGTCGACCCACGCACGGATGCGGTCGGCCAACGCCGACTGGCGGAGGAACACGTGTGCGGAGTCACGCACCTCGAGATCGGTGGAACCCGACACGGCGGACCGTGGGTCGATCAGCTCGGTCGGGTCGAGCTGCTTGCCGCAGTTCTCGCACTGGTCGCCCCGCGCCCGGTCGTAGCCGCAGTTCGGGCAGGTGCCGATGACGTAGCGGTCGGGCAGGAAGCGGCCGTCCGCGACCGAGTACACCTGCGCGGTCGTACGGATCTCGGTGAAGCCCTCGTCGCGGAGGCGGCGGCCGAAGTGGTTCGTGAGGTGGTGGTTCTGCGGACGCGACGTGCGACCGAACCAGTCCCACGACAGGCCGAACCGCTCGCCGAGGTCCTTCTGCACCTCGTGCTGGGCGGCGCAGTACTCGGCCACCGGGACGCCCGCCTCGGCCGCGGCCAACTCGGCCGGGGTGCCGTGCTCGTCGGTGGCGCAGATGGCGAGCACGTCGTGGCCCGCGGCGCGCAGGTAGCGGGCGTACACATCCGCGGGGAGCATCGACCCGACGAGGTTGCCCAGGTGCTTCACGCCGTTGATGTACGGCAGGGCGCTGGTGATGAGGTGACGGGCCACGGCAGAGCGATCGTACCGGTGGCGGTCCACCCGGTTCGCGCACCGGCGGGCGGTTCGGGGGCGGGGCGCAGCCGTAGGGTGCGGTGGTGGTGCGGGTCGCGGGCGTCGACGGCTGCCGGGGCGGCTGGTTGGTGGTCACCGCGGCGGTCCGGCCGTTCCGACCGGATCCGGCCCGCGTGGTGCCGCACCTCGACGACCTGATCGCCGTGTTGGACGCCGGCACGCTGGCCGGGGTGGCGGTGGACATGCCGATCGGGCTGCCCGACGCCGCGCCCCGGGCGTCGGACCGCTCCGCGCGGGCCCTGCTGGGCCCCCGGCGATCGTCGGTCTTCCCCACTCCGGCCCGTGCCGTGCTCGACGCCACCGACCACGCGGACGCGGTCCGGCGTTCCCGCGACGCGCTCGGCGTGGGCCTGCCCGTGCAGGCCTGGCACCTGGTCCCGCGCATCGCCGAACTGGACCGCTTGGTGCGGGACGCAGGCCCCGGGATCCACGACCGCCTCTGGGAGACGCATCCCGAACTGGCCTTCGCCACCCTCGCCGGGGCCCCGCCCGCGCACCCCAAGCGCACCCGGGCCGGCCGCCGCGAACGCCTCTCGCTGCTCCGGCCGTGGGTCCCGCCGCGGCGCACGGCGCCGTCGGCCACCCCGCGCGGCGCGGCGCCCGACGACGTGCTCGACGCGCTGGTACTGGCACTGCGCGCCGCACAGTGGGTCGGCGGCTGGGGCCCGCCCCCGGTGGAGGTGGGCGACGGGACCACGGACCGCCACGGCCTGCCCCTGCGCGTCCGGGGCTGAGCACCGACCGCAAGCCGGCGCACCCGGTCCGCGACCTGATGCGTCAGGGCAGCGGCGGCAGCGTGTCGAGGGCCCGCCGGAGCGTCGCTGCGGTGTCAGCCATGTGCGCGTCGTCGTGGTAGCGGGTGCGCGGCCAGAAGAAGCCCTTGAGGCCGTCGCCCCGGTTCCGGGGAACCACGTGGGCGTGCAGGTGCGGGACCGACTGCGAGACCACGTTGTTCATCGCCACGAACGCACCGGCCGAACCGGTACCCGCCCGGACCGCCGCGGTCAGACGACGCACCTGAGCGAAGAACGGCTCCACCTGCGCGGCCGGCAGGTCGGTGACCGTCTCGTGGTGCTCGACCGGCACCACGAGCGTGTGGCCCACGAACAGCGGGGACCGGTCGAGGAACGCCACGACGTCGTCGTCGCGCCACACCTCGTGGGCGGGCATCTCGCCGGCGACGATGCCGCAGAACACACACTCGCCGCCGGGCCCGTCGCCACCGCCGCCACCGCCCCGGGCCATGCGGCGACCGTAGCCCCTGCCGGCCCGCTGGGCTCCGGGGACCCCTCCCCGGTGACCCCGAGGACGGGCGCACGCGAGGCTGCCATCGGGGTCGGACCCACCCCTGCCGCGGGTCCCTGGAACCGTGGCGCCGCCGCGCGCCACCCACCGGGAGGACCCCGTGAACCTCGACCGCCGCGCCGACGCGCCCACCGCCCTCGGCATCGTCCGGGGCCTCGACCCCTACGTGCTCCTCGCTCTCACGCCGTTCGACGAGGAGGTGGAGGTGGCCGTGCGCCCGCTCCCGCCGGATGACCGTTGCGGCGCGGCGATGCTGCTGGGCCTCGAGGCGCCGCCCGGTGCCACCACCGTCGCCGCCTCCTTCGTGGGCTCCACCGCCGAACGGCCGGCCGGGCAGGGCGAGCACACCGGGCAGCGCCACCGCATCGACGTGGCGGTGGACCGCTGGGGCGAGGTCGCCTCGTCGTTGCGGCTGCTCCGGGCCGACGGCACCCCGGGCGACGACGAGCCGGCCGCGGCGGCCACCCCGGAGGGCCTCGTCGTGGACGCCCTGCACCGGGTGCTCGACCTGCCCTCGCCCGGGGACCCGCCGGCGCTCACCGAGCTGGTCACGGCGATGTGGACGATGTGCATGACGAGCCACCTCCTCGGCGCGGCGGCCCCCACCTGGGCCGAGGTCGCGGCGTTGCACCCCGCCGGGGACGAGTCCGTCGGCGACGGGCTCCCCGACGGAGCCGACACCGCCGTCCCGCCGTCACCCGAGGCGCTCGCCGCCGCGACCCGCCGGTTGACCGCCGACGGCACCACGTGGGAGCGGCTGCGGCGGGCCACGGTCATCGGTCGGTTCCCGGCCCCGGAGCTGTCACCGGAGGAGGCTGCCTGGATGGACCACACCATGTACGGGCGCTGGTACGTGCAGTCCTACCCGTCCGCCGAGTTCGTGGCCGGCCGGCTCCGCTCGTGCGGCGCGACCGCCGCGGCCTCGGGGGTGGAACAAGTCGCCCGCCTGCTCGCCTAGCCTCCCGGACACACCTCGACACCCAACCCCGGAGTGCCATGAGCGGCGTCACGTTCCAGCAGGTCACGAAGCGCTTCGGGGACGTGGTCGCCGTGGACCAGCTCACCCTCGACGTGCTCGACGGCGAGTTCATGGTGCTGCTCGGTCCGTCCGGTTGCGGCAAGTCCACGGCGTTGCGGATGATCGCCGGCCTCGAGGAGGTGAGCGACGGGCTCCTCACCATCGGCGAGCGGGTCGTGAACCACGTGCCGCCCCAGGACCGCGACATCGCGATGGTGTTCCAGAGCTACGCGCTCTACCCGCACATGACCGTGGCGAAGAACATCGAGTCGCCGCTCGTCGCCAACAAGCGGGCCCGCGTCGACACGGCGGAACGGGAGCGCCGGGTCAAGGAGGCCGCGTCCACGCTGGGCCTCGAGGAGTACCTCGACCGCAAGCCCGGCGAGCTGTCGGGCGGCCAGCGCCAGCGGGTGGCGCTCGCACGGGCCATCGTCCGGCGCCCCGAGGTGTTCCTCATGGACGAGCCCCTCTCCAACCTCGACGCCAAGCTCCGCACGCAGACCCGCCTGGAGCTCGTCGAGTTGCACCGGCGCCTCGGCACCACCTTCGTCTACGTCACCCACGACCAGGTGGAGGCGATGACGATGGCGGACCGCATCGCCGTGATCGCCGACGGCCGGCTCCAGCAGGTGGGCGCCCCGCAGGCGGTCTACGAGCGTCCGGCGAACCTGTTCGTGGCCGGCTTCATCGGCAGCCCGCCCATGAACACGCTCCGGGGCGTCGTCTCGCCGGGGACGCCCGCGGCGATCACCACGCCGTCCGGCACCGTCCGGGTGGCCGACCGCGGCAGCGCCGTGGACGACACCGAAGTGGTCGCCGGGATCCGGCCCGAAGACCTCACCGTGGTCACGCCGGGCAGCGAGGGCGTGGTCGGCACGGTCGAGAACGTCGAGCTGCTCGGCCACGAACGCCACCTCGTGGTCACCTGCGACGGCCAGGTGCTCGTGGTGCGCCAGGACAACGGCGACCCGGCCCCCGCGGTCGGCGAGGCCGTCACGCTGGCCGCCCGCCCCGAGCACGTTCACCTGTTCGACCCGGCCGGCTCGGGCCGGCTGAACTGAGGACCGCGTGACCGACCTGCCCGGCGCCGAGGCGGGCGCCGAGGACCTCGTCCGGGCGGCACCCACGCCGCCGCTCGGCTCCCACACCCGCGACCGCGGCCGCCGCCTCCGCGACGCGCTCCTCGCCTACCTGTTCCTGCTGCCCGCGCTGATCACCTTCGTGGTGTTCGCGTACTACCCCCTGTACCGGCTGTTCTGGTACGCCACCCACCGCCAGCCGCGGTTCCGCAACCGGCCGCCGACCTTCGTCGGCTTCTCACAGCTGTGGGACACGCTCACCAGCCGGGATTTCACCCAGGGCCTGCTGCACTCGGCCACCTTCATGCTCTACACGGTGCCGCTCGGGCTGGCGCTCGGCGTGGTGCTCGCGGTGGCCGCGCATCGCCGCCTGAGGGGCATCAAGGTGTTCCAGACCATCTTCTCCTCCACCGTCGCCACCTCGGTCGCGGTGGCGTCAGTGGTGTTCTTCACCCTCGTCAATCCGGAGGTGGGGTACTTCCGGAACGTCAGCTGGCTCAGCCTGAACGACCCCACCTCCGCGATGTTCGCCGTGTCGCTCAGCTCGGTGTGGCAGAACCTCGGCCTCACCTTCATCGTGGTGCTGGCCGCGCTGCAGGCCGTGCCGGAGGAGCTCAACGAGGCGGCCCTGCTCGACGGGTTCGGGGCGGTGCGCCGCTTCTTCCGGGTGACCGTCCCACTCATCTCGCCCGCGCTGCTGTTCCTGGCCATCGTGCTGGTGATCCACGCGCTGCAGGCCTACGCCCAGATAGAGATCCTCACCGGGGGCGGGCCGGCCGGCTCCACCGAGACGCTCCTCTACAAGATCGCGGACCCGAAGAACATCCGGAGCCTCGACGTGAAGGCGGGACTGTCGATCGGCCTGTTCGTCCTGACCGGCCTGGTGGCGTTCGTGCAGTACACGCTGTTGTCGAAGCGGGTGCACTATGGCGACTGACCGTCGGAGCCCGGGCCTGGCCGCGGTGGGGTGGTACCTATTGCTGAGCGCGCTGTCGCTGCTCGTGCTGTTCCCCGTGTACATGCTCGTGCTGCGGGCGCTGTCGAACCCCCTCGAGTACATCGCCCAGGGCCAGCCGCTCTACCCGGTCCAGCCCGAGTGGGACGTGTTCGCCACGGCCTTCAGCGAGGCCGACCTGGGCCGGGCGCTCGGACTCTCGGCCGTGGTCACCTCGGTCATCGTGGTGGTGCAACTGCTCACCTCCGTCCTCGCCGCCTACGCGTTCGCCTTCCTGGAGTTCCCGCTGAAGAAGCTGATGTTCGTACTGGTGGTGGGCACGCTCCTGCTGCCGATCGAGGTGACGCTGATCGCCAACGTGGAGACCATGCGCACGCTGTCGTGGCTCAACTCGGTGCAGGGCCTCACGTTCCCCTTCCTCGCCACCGCCTTCGGCATCTTCCTGATCCGCCAGGGCTTCCTGGGGGTACCCGGCGACCTGCGCGACGCGGCCACTCTCGACGGCTACGGCCATCTGCGGTTCCTGTTCAAGGTGGCGATGCCCATGACCCGGCCGATCATCGGCAGCTTCGTGGTCATCTCCTTCCTCGGTGCCTGGAACCAGTACGTGTGGCCCCGGTTCGCCACGGACCGCCAGGCCTGGCAGACGGTGCAGGTGGCGCTGCGCAGCATCGGATCGGACCGCGTCGACCGCCTCAACGTGGGATTCGCGGCGGCGATCCTCGCCGCCCTCCCCCTGCTCGCGCTGCTGATCTTCTTCCAGCGGCAGATGGTGCGGGGCCTCACCGCCGGGGCCGTGAAGGGCTGACCGCCCGTCCGGCCGACGGCGCCCCGGGCGCCGCGCCGCACACGTCACAGCCCGGAAGTCACCGCGGGGTGCGCCCGACGGGCCAGACTGTGCGGGCCCGGGCCGCGGCCCGGAGCGGCACCGGCCGTCGAACCGAAAGCGACCACCATGAGCGCCACCCCGGCCCCCCATCGCCGACCCACCCGGTCCGGCGGAACCTCCGAGCGCCGGACCCGACCGTTCCTGCGGGCCCGCTGGCTGCTGGTCCCGCTCGCCGCCATCGCCGTGCTCGCCGCGGCCTGCGGCGGCGACTCGGGTTCGGGCTCCGACTCCGGATCGGGGAGCTCGGGCGGCGGGGGCGGGAAGGTGAACGCCGCCGACTGTCCGGTGAAGGACGTCGAGAACGCCACCGCTCCGATCGACGTGACGGTCTGGCACGCGTACGTGGGCCTGCAGAAGTCCACCCTCGAGCAGCTCGCCTCCTCCTTCAACGCCTCCCAGAACAAGGTGAAAGTGAGCGTGGAGGCCCAGGGCACCTACGAGGAGCTCCTGAAGAAGTACGAGGACGCACTGGCGGACCCGAAGACCCTGCCGGACATGATCCTCACCGAGGACACCACCACGCAGTTCATGATCGACTCCGGCGCCGTGGTGCCCGCCCAGGCCTGCATCGAGGCCGACTCGACCGCGGCCGCCACGTACGACGACGTGCTGCCGTCGGTGAAGGCCGCCTACACCGTCGACGACGTGCTGTGGCCCGGGGCCTTCAGCGTGTCGAGCCCGATCTACTACGTGAACAACGCGATCCTGCGCCAGGCGAACGTGGACACCTCCACCACGCCGAAGACCCTCGACGAGCTGCGTGCCCTCGCCGAGAAGATCAAGGCCGCGAACGTGCCGGGCGTGCAGGAGCCCCTCGTCATGAAGGTTGACGCCTGGTACCTCGAGCACTGGCTCACCGGCGTCAAGCAGCCGATCGTGAACGAGGACAACGGCCGGAGCGGCCTGGCCACGAAGTCGGAGTTCGACAACAAGGTCACCCGCCAGGTCATGGACTGGTTCAAGAAGATGGTCGACGACAAGCTGCTGAAGCCGATCCCGAGCGCGAGCACCGGCATCGACGAGTACCTGGCGATCAACAACAAGACCTCCGCCATGCTCATCCAGACCTCCGCGGCGATCACGACCGTGGCGGCGCTGCTCGACGGCTCGGTGAAGGCCTCCGACATCGGCAGCGTGGCCGGTGCACCGGCGAACGTGAACTCGGGCCTCGACATCGCGGTCGGCCCGGTGCCGGGCGTCAAGGAGGCGGGCAAGGGCCAGATCGGCGGGTCCGCCTGGTACCTCGTGAAGACCGGCAACCAGGGCGCCGTGGGCGGCGCCTGGCAGTTCATGAAGTACTTCCTGCAGACGCCCAACCAGGTGAAGTGGACCGAGACGGCCTCCTACCTGCCGGTGCTCACCTCGGCCTCGTCCGATGCGGGCCTGCAGCAGTTCTTCACCACGACCACCGCCGGGAAGTGGCTCAACGTGGCCTACCAGGGCCTCAGCAACCTGGATCCGAACTTCCCCGGCCCGGTGATCGGCCCCTACAAGGAGTTCCGCGCCGACGTGCGCGACGCCCTCGACGGCGTGGCCCTCGCCGGCACGCCGACCTCGACGGCGATCACGACGGCGAACGGGAAGTTCCAGACGGCGCTCGACGCCTACGCGAAGGACGTCGGCGGCGGCTGACCCCCACCCCCCGCACCCCGGGGACATAGGGGTCGTCAGTCGCCTCTGGAGCGAGTCAACCTCCGCAGACGCGCCACGGGTGGCGACGGAGGGCGCTCAGCAGAGGCCGAGGCGACGGCCGAGGTCGCTACGGAAACGTCCCTCGGGGTCGACCTTGTCCCGCACGTCGCGCCACTCGGCGAGCCGCGGGTACATCGCCGGCACCAGCTCGGGGCGCACCCGGCTGTCCTTCGCCAGGTAGATCGAGCCGCCGGCGGCCACGACGACCTCGTCGAGCTCGTCGAGCAGCCGGTCCAGGCCGGGCAGCACCGGGAGGTCGAGCGCCAGCGTCCAGCCCTTACGCGGGAAGGACAGGTAGCCCGGGTCGGCCGGGCCGAATCGCTTGAGCACGGCGAGGAAGCTCGACATCCCGCTCTCCGAGAGCCGCTCCACAGCGGTGCGCACCACCTCGGACGCCTCGTCGGGCACCACGAACTGCCACTGCAGGAAGCCGCGGGGCCCGTAGATCCGGTTCCACTCGGCGATCATGTCGAGCGGGTGGAAGAACGCCTCGATCGTCTGGAGCTCACCGCGCCGGCGGACCGGCGCCTTGCGGTACCAGAGCTCGTTGAACGCCCGCACCGTCAGGTGGTTCAGCAGGCCCGACGGCACCAGGTCGGGCGGCGACGGCAGCTGCCGCGGGTGGTACGCGTACGGGTCCGCGACACCCGAGGCGAGCGCCTCCTCCCGGGTCGCGAACCGGCCACGCTGAAGGATCGACCGGCCCATGTGCCGGCCGCGGGCCACCAGGTCGATCCAGGCCACGGAGTACTCGTAGCGGTCGTCGCCCTCGACCATCATCGACATCACATCGTCGAGGTCGCTGGCCCGGTCGGTGTCGACGCTGATCAGGCTGGAGCCCACCGGGGTCATGCGGATGGTCGCGTCGAGCACCAGGCCGGTGAGGCCCATGCCGCCGACCACCGCCCAGAACACCTCCGGATCGCTGTCGGGTGAGACCTCCCGCACCTCGCCCCGACCGTCGACGAACCGCAGCGACAGCACGTGCTCACCGAACGAGCCCTTCACGTGGTGGTTCTTCCCGTGGATGTCCGCGGCGATCGCCCCGCCGACGGTCACCATGCGCGTGCCCGGCGTGACCGGCACGAACAGACCGTGCGGCACGAGCCAGCGCATCAGGTCGTCGAGGCTGGTCCCGGCGCGGGCCCGCACCACCCCGTCGGCCAGGTCGATGTCGATCAGGCCCGACATCGACGGGCCCCACACCACGGTGCCGCCGGCGTTCTGCGCGCAGTCGCCGTAGCCGCGCCCCAGACCGCGGCCCAGCACACCCCGGCCGTCGGCCGCCAGCACCGCATCCACCGCGTCCTGCTCGGAACCCGGGCGGAGGACCGTGCTGCGCGTCGGGGCCGTCCGGCCCCACCCGCAGAGGAGTTCGTCGGTCTCGACAGGTCCCATTCGGCCCTCAGGTGTACACGGCGAGGAAGAGGAAGACCACCAGCATGACGCCCATCAGCTGCATGGTGCGGTCCTCGGACAGGACCTCCTCGGGGGCGGAGCCCTTCCCCTGGTCCACCAGCAGGGCGTAGCGGAGGATCGCGATGACGAACGGGATGATCGACAGCTGCACCCATGGCGTGGCGAACCGGTCGGTCTTGCCGCTCTCCACGGCCCACTGGCAGAAGCTCATCATGACCGCAGCGGCCGCGGCGGCCCGCACCAGCCCGAGGTATTCCACGCTGTAGGCGCCCAGGGTCGGCCGCAGCGCGGCCGCCTCCTCCCCCAGCTCCTTCTTCTCGGCGAAGCGTTTCGCGGCCGCGATGAACAGCGACCCGAACAGCGAGACCAGGAGGAACCACTCGGAGACCTCCACGCCCGCGGCGTACGCGCCGCCGAGCAACCGGAGGATGAACCCCGACGACAGGATCACCAGATCCATCACCGGGATCTGCTTCAGCCACATCGAGTAGGCGGTGGTCAGCACCGCGTACCCCGCCACCACACCGGCGAGCGTGATGTTGATCGTCAGCGCGAGGGCCACGCCCCCCAGGAAGAGGACCACCGCCATGACGATGGCGAGGGGGACGGGCACGGCACCGCTGGCGATCGGCCGGTTGCGCTTGGTCGGGTGCCGCCGGTCGGAGTCCACGTCGAGGACGTCGTTGAGCAGGTAGGTGGCCGACGAGACCATGCAGAACGCCACGAACCCCAGGACCGTGAGGCGCAGGTAGTACCAGGTGGTCAGCACGCCGGCCGCGGCGGGCGCCACGAACACGAGCACGTTCTTGGCCCACTGCTTGGGTCGGCAGGCCTTCACCATCGACACGGGCAGCGCCGGTCGCGGTGGACGGTCGCTGGCCGTTGCTGGAGTTCGCTGCTCGGTCACGGTCCCTGTCCACGTCGCCCGATTCCGGTGGCGGGAACCACCGGGCCGCCCCCGAGGGGCGCCCCGCCGAGTCTAACGGCGCCCGGCCGGAGGTCCGCGGTCCCCGGCCCCGGGCGGGCCGAGGTCCTCACGTCCGGGCGAGGGACGCCAGGAATCCGGTCGTCGCCGCGTCGGGCGGCGGGCCCAGGCGGGAGTACCACTGGTCGCCGACCTGCCAGTGGGCGAAGCTCTCGGCGAAGTCACCGGCCCCGGTCGAGAAGTCCGTCACGCCGCTCTCCCCCGGGAACCACGTCGTTCCGGGATCCACCCCGCGAGCGGCCAGCCAGGCGGCGCGGTCCGCGTCGGTCAGGAGGCTCACGTCCACCGCGTGGCCCAGTTCGTGGGCGATCACGTGCGCGACGTCGGTCACCGACTGGTTCCTGCGGACGTAGACCTCGATCACCCGGTCCCGCGGGAACGTCGACCCGCGGAGCCCGTCACGGCCGGGCAGGAACCGCACCTGCCAACCGGGGAGCCGGGAGCGCCAGTCGTAGCGGATCCGCCCGAGCGCCCGGGCGGCGCGGTCGCGCAGTTCCTCGGAGCCGAGCCGCTCCACCGCCCGGTCGGAGGTGCCGGGCGCGTCCGCGGTGGTGGGCGGCGCCGCGGCCGGGGCGCGGGTGCCGCCGGCGTCGGGTGTCGCCACCGCCGCGGGGACACCGGGCTGGGGCAGGGTGGGCACCGCGCCGTCGGGCAGGGTGACCTCGGCCATGACCTGGGGCTCGGGTCCGTCGGGGTCCGAGGTGGCCGACGGGTCCGCCACCAGGCCGTCGGGGCTGTCGTCCGCGGTCCCGACCACCCCCCAGACCGGGTCGGGCATCCCCGACCCCGACACCTCCGCGGTACGGGAGGCGCCGCACGACAGGAGCGCGGCGCCGACCAGTGCGACGAGCACGACGAGAGCGGCCCGGCGGGCCGAACCGACCGAGCGGCGAGGCGTGGCCGACATCCGACCCTTCCGGTCACCCTCCCACGCCATGGGTCCAGCCTCGCGCCCCGGCTCAGGCGGCGGCCAGCGCCACCAGGCGGCGCACCGCAGCTGCGGAGTCGTCGTCCACCACGCGGCCGTGGGCCGCCCGGAAGAGTCGGTCGTTGACCGCCCGTCCCACGCCCTCGGCCGGGACCGCGGTGGCGAGGATCAGCGCCGCGCCCGCGTCGTCCGCGGCGCGCAGCGCGCCGTAGAGCTCCGCGGCCGCGAGGGCCGGGTCCTCGGGCAGGCGCACGACGCACACCGTCGGGCCGGCGGCGGCGACCGCTGACTCGAGCCGGAGGGCCAGGTCGCGGCCGCCCTCCACGAGCACCACCGGCGTCGCCGGTGCGTAGTGGCGCAGGAACCGTCCCGGCGCCGCGGCCACGTCGTCGGTGGCCACGACCTCGCGCCGCGGAGCGTGCACCTCGCCGATCGCCTCGGCGAGGTCCTCGACCGTGACCGCCCCCGGGCGCAGCACCGTCGGGACCGCCAGTGTCAGGTCCAGCACGGTCGACTCGATCCCCAGGGGCGCCGGGCCGGCGTCGAGCACCAGGTCCACCCCGTCGCCGAGCTCCGCCACCACGTGCGCAGCGGTGGTCGGGCTGATCCGGCCGAACCGGTTGGCCGACGGGGCGGCCACCGGCGTCCCGGCCGCGGCCACCAACGCCCGGGCCACCGGGTGCGCGGGGACCCGCACCCCCACGGTGGGCCCGCCGGCGGTCACCTCGTCGGGCACGCCCGGCCCGCGGGGCAGCACCAGCGTGAGCGGGCCCGGCCAGAACCGCTCGGCCAGCGCTGCGGCCGTCGACGGCCACGCGCCGGCCACCCCCGCGGCGTCGGCGGCGTCGGCGGCGTGCACGATCAGCGGATCGGTGGCAGGCCGGCCCTTGACCCGGAAGATCCGGGCCAGCGCGGGCCGGTCGGAGATGAGGGCACCGAGGCCGTAGACGGTCTCCGTGGGGAACGCCACCAACCCGCCGGCACGCAGCACCCCGCTGGCGGCGGCGAGAACGTCATGGGCGGGGTGGACGGGGTCGACGGGCACGACGGCACCGGGTGGCGGGGGCGGGGCCATGGCCCGGGGACGCTACCGGCCCGTCCCCGTGTGCCACCATCGCCGGGTGAGCGCCCCGCACCACCGGGCCGACGTGCAGGGGCTGCGTGCCGTGGCGGTCCTCCTCGTCGTGGCGTTCCACGTGGGCGGCAGCCCCATCGCCCAGACCCGCGCCGGCGCCGGCTGGGCCCTCGCCCGCAGCGGGTTCGTCGGCGTGGACGTCTTCTTCGTGATCTCCGGCTTCGTGATCACCGCGCTCCTGCTCCGGGGCGTCGACCGCGGCGAGGGCGTGCCGTTCCGCGACTTCTACGCGCGGCGGGCCCGGCGGATCATGCCGGCCCTCGCGCTCATGACGACCGTTGTGCTCGTCGCGTGCGTCGTGGTCCTCGACCCCTTCGGCGCCCAGCAGTTCGCGGCGCGCACCGCCGTGGCCGCCAACGCGTTCGTGGCCAACGTGTACCTGTACCGCCACACCGGCTACTTCGACGCCAGCGCCGCGACGAACCCGTTCCTCCACACCTGGTCGCTCTCGGTGGAGGAGCAGACGTACCTCGTGCTCCCCGCCGCCCTGGCCCTCACGGTGTGGTTCGGCCGGCGCCGGCGACAATCCACGGGCTCGGCGGACCCGGACCGCTCCTCGGCCGGCACGCCCGTGGCCGCGGTGGCGTCCGGCACCGCGATCGTGGCGGTCGCGTCGTTCGCGCTCGCGATGGCCCTGCACGCGGGCTGGCGACCGTTCGGGGTCGAGGCCCCGCAGCGCCTGGCGTTCCTGGCCGCGCCCACCCGCTGGTGGGAGTTCGCGGTGGGCGCACTCGTGGCCCTGGCCGTGCGGTCCGGCTCCCGGCCGGGCCGCGCCGCCGCCGCGGCGCTGGGCATCGGCGGGCTCGTCGTGGTGGTCGGCTCCGGCGTGCTGCTCGATCCCGGCGAGGCCTGGCCCTCGGCCTGGACCCTGGTGCCCGTGCTCGGCACCGCCGCGGTCATCCTGGCCGGCGCGTCCGGTCCGGCCGGGCGTCTCCTCTCGTGGCGGCCGCTCACGTGGCTCGGCGACCGGTCGTACGCCTGGTACCTGTGGCACTGGCCCGCGATCGTGCTGGCGGTGGCGGTCAGCCCCACCACGGCGTGGCTCCCGGCAGCCGCGGCCGTGGGGTCGCTGCTCCCGGCGTGGGCCTCCTACCGCTGGGTCGAGCGGCCGATCCGCGTGGCACCGCGGATCGTCGGCCGCCGGGCGGCGCTGCTCGGCGGCGGATGCGTGCTCATCACGCTGGTCGCCGCGGCCGCGGTGCTGTTCGGCGCCCGCGGCGGCTGGGGGCTCGAGGAGGCCGACGGCTGGTACGACCTGCCGAACGGCCGCAACGTCGGGTGCCACCAGTTCAACCGCGACGCCACCGGCGACTGGCCCGCGGAGGTGTGCACCACGCCGGCGACCGGTGCGGGCGGAGCGAACGGCAGCGCCGGTGGACGGGACACGGTCCTCGTGCTCGGCGACCTGCAGGCCGACGGGGTGGCCCCCGCGACCGTCGACGCCGCCGGTTCGCTCGGCTACCGGACCGGGCAGTGGAGCCGTTCGGGGTGCCCGTTCCTCACCCGCGCCCCCGTGCACGCGTCGGGCTGCGAGGAGTGGCAACGCCGGGCGTGGGAACTGGTCGAACGGGTGCGGCCAGCTGCGGTGGTGCTCGCGGCCGACGAGGCCGCCTACACCACGGCTGCCGCGCCGGAGGAGGAACTGGCCGGACCCGGCGGCGGCCACCCCGGCTCCACCGACGCGGCGGTGCGGTCCTGGGCCGGGGCGCTCGACGGCACGCTCGAACGGCTGCGTGGCCTCGGCGTGGGTGCCGTGGTGGTGGGTGGCGCGCCCGACCTCGGGTCGTCCTTCCCCCGTGACCGCCAGTCGCTGCTCGACCCGGACCCCCCGCTGCCCACCGTCGACCGGCGTGACGCGGAACGCCGGCGCGCCGACGTCTGGCGCGCCCAGCAGGACGTGGTGGACCGGGATCCCGGGGCCGCCCTCGTGGACCCGGTGCCGTTGCTGTGCACCCCGCGGTGCGACGCGGTGGCCGACGGGAGATGGCGCTTCTACGAGCGCAACCAGCTGACGAACGCGGGCAGCGCGGTGCTCACCGGCGAACTCCGCCGGGCGCTCGAACGGGTGACCTCGCCCGGCACCGGCTGAGCCGGTCCGCCGCCGGACCGGACCGGCTCACTCGGGACCGGCTCATTCGGGACAGCGGGGCCGCGCGGCGGCGCCGACCCCGGGGTTGTTGAGGAAGTACTCGTCCCGCGGATGCAGGTCGCGGTTGAGTTCGTCCTCCGGCGGCACCGGTGCCGACGGATCGCACGCGGCCGAGATCGTCGACAGGGCCCGCCACAGGCGCTCACGATCGCCCGCCGGTACGGCGGCCTCGTCGAAGCGCCGCCGCAGGCGTTGCGGGTCCAGGTCGAGTGGCTCGTTGGAGGCCACCACGAAACGGGACCCGTTGTAGGCACCGACCTCCACCACCGCCACGTGGGGGAAGACCGCCTGCACCGAGTTGAGCACCCGCCCGTTCGGGATCCAGGTGGCCATCACGCCGTCGGGGGCGAGCCGGTCGCGGATCAGCCGGTAGTACTCCACGGAGAAGGTGTTGCCGCTGGCCGAGGAGGTGGTGCGCATGGTGTCGGTGACGACGACGTCGAGGTCGGGGCGGTCCCCGGACTGCAGCGCGGTCCGGCCATCGCCCGTACGCAGCGTCGACCGGGGGTCCGCGAGCATCGAGGCGAGCTCGGGTCGACCGGGGGCGAGGCGGCGCAGCAGCCGAGCGATCCCGCCGCACAGCTCCACGGTGTCCACCCGGCGCACCTGGGGATCGGCCAGCACGCCGGCGGTGGTGGACCCCGCGCCGAGGCCCACCACGAGGGCTCGCGACGGGTCGTCGGCCACCAACGCCGGGGTGAGGCCGACCAGCACGTGGAAGTCGTCGAACGGGTAGCCGTTCTGGCTCGCCCCGTTGATATGAAGCTGTGCCGAGCGGTCACCGAAGACCTTGACCACCGTTCCGCAGGACCGGTCGTCGTCCACCAGGAACTCCGCGGTCCGGGAGCCGTCGTGGAGGAAGGACCAGAGCTGTCGGGTGCCGGGCATGCCGGCCACCAGCAGCGCAACGACCGCAACGCCCACCGCGGCGAACGCGGTTGACGCACCCGAGCGCCGATCCTCCGCCGGCGGTCGGGTCAGGAGGGCTGCCGCCACCACGACCGCCACGAGCGCGGCGGCCAGCACCCGGGCCGTGCCCCCCGTGCCCAGGCGGTCGAGCAGCACCAGGCCCGTGAGCAGCGTCCCCCCGACGTTCCCGGCGAACTGCGCGGCGCCGAGCAACCCCGTGCGTCGACCGAGGGACCGCAGGTCGCGGGTCACCAGCGCCTGGGCGAAGGGCAGGGCCGCGCCCATGCACACCACCGGCAGCGCCATCAGCACCAGCGGCACCACCACCGTGACCAGCACCGCCGGTGCCAGCTCGATCCCGCCGAAGCCCGCGGCGAGACCATCGGTGTTGAACCAGTCGCGCAGCGGATCCCACAGCGGGGTGAGCGGCACCACGCGGATGAGCACGACCCAGCAGAGGGCCGACACGCCGGCCACCGCCAGTTGCATGCCGAGGAACCAGCGGCGACGGTCCACCACCCGACGGACCAGCCGGCTCCCCACCGCGGCGCCGAGCGACCACAGTGTGAGGTAGCCGGCCAGGACGTACGGGAAGGAGTAGGCGTTCGACCGCATGGCCGCGTCGACCACGCGGAAGAACACGGTCTGCAGGCCCAACGCCACCGCCCCGGTGACCATGACGACCACGAGCCACGGCCACACCCGTGCGGGCGCACCGGCACCCGTCGACGCCCGTGCCGGCTCCGCAGGGGTGGGCACGGTCGGCGCCGGGCCGGCCTCCGTCACGTCATCGAGCGCACCGGCCCGGAACGCCCCCGTGGTCAGGAGGGCGGCGGCCCCGTAGGCCCCGCCGGCCAGCCAGGTCGCCGGCGCCATGCCGAACGTGCCCACCAGGTACCAGCCGGTGACGATGGCCCCCGCAGCCCCGCCGAGGGTGTTCACGGCCACCAGCCGGCCCACGGCGGCACCGGCCACGGCCGGATCGGCCACCACCGCGCGCACCAGGAGCGGCAGCGTGGCCCCCATCAGGACGGTCGGCACGGCGACCACGGCGAAGGTCACGGCGAACTGCACCCACGGCGCAGCCGCCACCGGCACGGCGCGGGTGAGCACCGGCACGCTCACCAGCGCCAGCGCGCTCACCCCGGCGGTGAGGCCCACGAACGCCGATGCCGAGCGGCGCGCCCCCAACCGGTCGGCCAGCGCACCCCCGAGCGCGCTGCCGAGGCCCAGTCCGAAGAGGAACGCGGCCACCGTGAGGGTGGTGGCGAGGAGGTCCACACCGGAGCGCAGCGCCAGGACGCGCTGCCAGGTGACCTGCAGCCCGAGTGCCCCCGCCCCGGTGAGCGCGACCACCGGGTAGACCACCGAAGAGGCCGCCACCTCACCGGACCGCCCGCCGCCCCTCACGACGGCGAGGTTAGCGGCGACCGCCCCCGGAGCGGCAGCTACCCTCCGGCGGTGCCCCATCCCCGCCGCCTCCGGTTCGCCGTCGAGTTGCACCAGCCCTTCGCCGACAGGAGCTGGGCCGACACGGCCAGGGAGGCCGAACAGCTCGGCTACGCCACGGCGTTCTTCCCGGACCACTTCGACGAGGGACCCGGTCCGCTGGTGGGCATGGCACTGTGCGCCGCGGCCACCAGCGAGCTCTCCGTCGGAGCCCTCGTGCTCGACTGCGACTACCGCCACCCCGTCGTGGTGGCCCGGGAGCTCGCCACGCTGGATGCCGAGTTCCCCGGCCGCCTCGAGGTGGGCCTCGGCGCCGGGTGGAAGGCCTGGGACTACGCAGCCGCGGGCATCCCGATGGACCGCCCGGGCGTGCGGGTCTCGCGGATGATGGAGCACCTGCAGGTTCTCCGCGGGCTGTGGTCCGAGGGGCCGTTCTCGTTCGAGGGCGAGCACTACCGGATCGACGCACTCGACGGCACCCCCGCCCCTGCCCGCCCGGGCGGCCCGCCGATCCTCATCGGCGGTGGAGCGCCGCGCCTGCTGCGCTTCGCGGGCGCCCAGGCCGACATCGTCGGGGTGAACGCGTCGATCCACTCCGGTGAGATCGACACCGACGCCGCGCACGACGGACTGCCCGAGCGCATCGACGAGAAGGTCGGCTGGGTCCGGGAGGGGGCGGGCGACCGCTTCGACGACCTCGAGCTCAACGCATGGCTCGCGGTGGCCCAACTCACCGACGACCCGTCCGTCCCGGCGATGATCGCCGAGCTGTTCGCCACCGACGAGGCCTCCCTGCGCTCGTCACCCCTGGCCCTCGTGGGCACCGAGGGCGAGGTGGAGGAGCAGCTGCTCGCCCGCCGGGACCGCTGGGGGTACTCGTACCACGTGGTCCCCGGCGACTCGGCCCACGACTTCGCACCCCTCGTGCAGCGGCTCACCGGAGCCTGAGCGCCGCTGGTACCCTCCGCCCTGAAGGGGGTTCGGCGATGCGGACAGCTGGGCGGGTTGACGGACGACGACGCGCGGCGGTCGCCGCGCTCACGGCCACGATGATCGCTGCGGCGCTCCTGGCCGCGGCGTGCTCCTCGCCGCCGCTCGTGACCTTCCCGTCCGGGTCGGGCGTCATCACCCCCGCCCGGGCCGACGTGGTGGGCCCCCTCACCCTGCGGGGTCGCGACCTCCTCGACGCCGAGGGCCGCGTGGTCCTGATCCACGGCACGAACGTCGTCACCAAGTCACCTCCGTTCCACGCGACCGCCGACGGGGCCCTGGCCCCCGCGCAGCTCGCGGCCATGCGCCGCGACGGGCTCAACGGCGTGCGCCTCGGCGTGTGGCCCGCGGCACTGATGCCTGCGCCGGGCGTGGTCGACACCGCGTACCTGGAGGAGATCGCGGCGAACGTCGCCACCCTGACCGACGCGGGCATGTGGGTGTTGCTCGACCTGCACCAGGACGTGTTCACCGGCATGCCCGCCTGGGCCACCACGCCGGAGGCCGCGGCGCTGCCCGACCTGGTCGGCGGGGCCGAAGGGGCCTCGTGGGCGCTGGCGTACGCCTCGCCCCGGTCCCTGCGACAGTGGGACGACTGGTGGGCGCAGGTGCCGGTGGCCGGCGGTCGCAGCGCGATCGACTGGTACGGCGACGGCGTGGCCGCCCTCGCGTCCCGCTTCCGCGACGAGCCGAACGTGATCGGCATCGACCCGCTCAACGAGCCCTTCGCCGGCAGCGCCTTCCTCGACTGCGTGGGCACGTGCGGCGACCGCTACCGGGCCGTGGAGGCGATGCACCGCTCGTTCACCGACAAGGTCCGGGCGGTCGCCCCGGCGATGAACATGTGGTGGGAGCCCTTCACCATCGGCACCCCGTTCCCCGGCACGCCCGACCCGGGCCCCGGCGTGGGCCACAACTTCCACGCCTACTGCCTGGGCACCGACTCCGGGAAGCCCGAGCAGCCCCCGGCGGAGGCGTCGGCCCTCTGCGACGGACTGTTCACCTCCATCTTCGACGCGGCCGACGACCTGCGCGCCCGTTGGGACGCACCGGCGATGCTCACCGAGTTCGGCGCCTCCGCGAGCCCGCTCAACAGCACCCGCACCACGCAGATCGCCGATGAGCGTCTCATCTCGTGGTTCCACTGGGCGTGGGGGAACTACCCCGAGGTCGTCCGCACCAACCTGGTCCGCACCTCCGCCCAGGCCACGGCCGGCACCCCGACGCTGCAACGCTTCGACCCGGCCACCGGCGCCTACGAACTTCGCTTCACTCCGGACCCGTCGGTGACGGCGCCCACGTCGATCATCGCCCCCACCGAGGTGTACCCCGCCGGCTACGCGGTGGCAGTCGACGGCGGCACGGTCACCTCCCCGGCCGCCGCCGGCCGCATCACCGTGGCCGCCGATCCCGGTGCCACCTCGGTGGTGGTGCGGGTGACGCGGCGCACGCCATAGCGTCCGGGGCGTGAGCCTCCCGACCCCCTCCCCCACGACCACCGCGCTCGTCACGGGCACCTCCTCCGGCATCGGCGTGGAGATCGCCCGCGGTCTGGTGCGGCGCGGCCACGGCGTCACGCTCCTCGCCCGCCGGACCGACCGCCTCGAGGAGCTCGCCACCGACCTCCGTCGCCAGGGCGTGCGGGTCGAGGTGCTCGCCCGCGACCTCGCCGATGCCGCGGGCCGGGCCACCATCGCGGACGAGCTCGCGGAGCGTGGCCTCGCCGTGTCGGTGCTCGTGAACAACGCCGGGATCTCCACCCTCGGCCCGGTGCACCGCAGCGACCCGGCCGAGGAGCTGCGGATGGTCGAGGTGGACGTGGCCGCGGTGGTCGACCTCTGCAGCCGCTTCGTGCCGGGCATGGTGGAGCGCGGTGCCGGAGCGGTGCTCAACGTGGCGTCCACCGCGTCGTTCCAGCCGCTGCCGGGCCAGGCGGGCTACGGGGCGTCGAAGGCGTTCGTGCGCTCCTACACCGAGGCGCTCGCGGTGGAGCTGCGCGGCACCGGCGTGCACGCCACCGTGCTGTGCCCCGGCCCGGTGGAGACGGAGTTCGGCGACGTGGCCGGCTTCGACGCCGACGCCACGAAGGAGACGCTGCCGTCGTTCATGTGGGAGACGCCGCAGGCCGTGGCCGACGTGGGGCTCCACGCCCTGGCCGCCGGGCGCACGGTCGCCATCCCGGGGCCGGCGAACCGCGTGCTGGCGATGGCCTCGTACCTCACCCCGAAGCGCCTGCTCCTGCCGTTGCTGGCCAGCCAGCACCCCGGCCTGAAGGACTGACCGCTCGCGGGTCGGGCGATCGCGGGCTGCACCCGGGAGCGGAGGGTGGGCGACGAGGTGCAGGGCCGGCCGGGAACGACGACAGCCCTGCGTGAGCAGGGCTGTCGTGCGGTGCACCCCCAACGGGATTCGAACCCGTGCCGCCACCTTGAGAGGGTGGTGTCCTAGGCCACTAGACGATGGGGGCCTGATGTACGCCGCACCCGAGGGCGCTGCGATCTTGTCGAGCTCGGGGGGGAGGACTCGAACCCCCAATAACTGGACCAGAACCAGTTGTGTTGCCGATTACACCACCCCCGAAAGGCAGTGCCGCCCCGGAGGGCGCCGGGAGAGACTAGCCGAGCCGCCGCGATCGGCCACAACCTGACAACGGCCCCGGGGCGCCGCTCAGGTGGGCGCGTGACGGAGCATCCGGCCGTAGCCGAGCACCTCTCCGACGGCCACGAGACCGGTCTCGCGGACGAGGTCACCCGATGACGCCGACACGCCCGACGCGGCCACCCGGGCGTCGAGGCCGAGCTCGCCGGCGATGCCCTGCAGCCGGCGGAGGTGGTATCCGTCGGACACGAGCGTGACGGTGCGGTCGCCGTCCGCGGCGAGCACCCGGCTGGCCGCAGCGAGCGACTCGTAGGTGCTCGTGCCGTCGTCGACGATCACCAGGGCCGAGCGCGGCACGCCCTGCTCGGCGAGGTACCGGTACCCGGCGTAGGCCTCGGTGAAGCGGTCGCCCGGCTGCTTGGAGCCCGTGAGCACCACGCGCCGGACCACGCCGGCGTCGTAGAGGCGGTGGGCCTCGTCGAGCCGGGCCCGCAGCACCGGCGACGGGCGCCCGTTCCACTGCGCGGCGCCCAGCACGACCGCGGCGTCGGTGCGGGTGCGGTCCTCGGCCCCGGCGGTGACCACGACCTGGGCGAAGGTGACGGCGAGGTAGCCGAGCACCACCACGACGGCGAGCGCGACGATCCGCCGCCCCCACCGGCGACGCCGGCGGGGTGGATCAGCCGGGACCGTCCGGCGTGGGTTCGCCGAGACGGTCCCGGGCGGATCGGAGACGGCGGAGTGTCTCGTCACGGCCCAGGATCTCCATGGACTCGAAGAGCGGTGGCCCGACTGTACGCCCTGTGAGTGCCACCCGGACGGGTGCCTGGAACTTCTTCCTGCTCGTTCCTGAGGCCTCGGCCAGCGCCATGGTCCGCTCGTACAGTTCGGCGGACTCCCACGGCCACCCCTCGCAGCCCGAGATGACGGCGTCGAGCCACGGACCGGCCTCGGGCACCATCACCTTGGCCCACGCGGCGGGGTCCACCTCCGGCTCGGCCAGGAACAGGAAGTCCACGTAGCCGGGCACCTCGGACAGGGTCTCCACCCGGGTCTGCACCTCGCCGGCGATCCGGCCGAAGGTCTCCGCGTGGTACCGGTCGGCCCACGGCTCCCGGTCGAACCACGGCCGGGCCCGCTCGGCGAAGTGCGCCACCCCGAGGGCCCGCAGGTGCTCGCCATTGACGAAGCGCAGCTTCTTCTGGTCGAAGAAGGCCGAGCTGTCGTTCACGTCCTCCACCCGGAACATCGGAGGGAACTCGCGCAGCGGGTCGGTGCGCACCTCCACCCCGTCGGGCGGGCCCCAACCGAGCAGCGCCAGGTAGTTGACCATCGCCTCCGGCAGGAAGCCCCGGTCGCGGTAGTCGAGCAGGGACACGTCGTCGCGGCGCTTGGACAGCTTCTTGCGCTGCTCGTTGACGATCAGCGGCAGGTGGGCGAGGCGCAGCGGCGTCCCGCCCGCGCCGATCGCGTCGCGGAGCAGCAGCTGCTTCGGCGTGACGTTGATCAGGTCCTCGCCACGGATCACGTCGGTGACGCCCATCGCCGCGTCGTCCACCGCATTCGCGATGAAGAACGTGGGCGACCCGTCGGCCCGGCGGATCACGAAGTCCTCCAGGTTGGCGAGCTCGAAGGAGATGTCGCCACGGATCTGGTCGGTCCACCCGACCGTGCCCTCCTCGGGCACCCGGAACCGCACGGCCCGCGCCGGACCGGGACCCAGGTCGCGGTCACGGTCCGCGGGGTCGTAGGCCCGGCCGCCGACGCGGTCGCGCTCGGCCTCGGGTACCGGGTCCGACCAGTAGGCCTTCCCTTCGATCAGCAGGCGGTCGACCGCCTCCTGGTGGGCCTCCACCCGGTCGGACTGACGCACCGGGTCCTCATCCCAGTCCAGGCCGAGCCACTCGAGCGCCTCGAAGATCACGTCCACCAGCTCCTGGCGGGACCGCTCGAGGTCGGTGTCCTCCACGCGCAGCAGGAACGTGCCACCCGCGTGGCGGGCGGCCAGCCAGTTGAACAGGGCGGTGCGGGCGCTGCCGAGGTGCAGGTACCCGGTGGGGGCGGGCGCGAATCGAACCCGCATGGGAGTGCTCACGGGCCGAGAACCTACCGGCCGCCGCCCGCGGGGCCCACCGGCGCCCCCGTCCAGCGGCCGCCGCCACCTACCATTCGGGCCCGATGGACGAGCAGCCACCGATCCCGGATCCCGACCTGACCGGCGCCGACGGCGAAGAGGCCGACGCGGCCGACGCGGCCGACGCGGCCGACGCGGCCGACGTGGCCGAGGGAGCCGAGGGAGCCGAGGAGGCAGCGGCGGCCGGCGGGGGTCGGCGCACCGGCCTCATCGTCGCCGGGGTGGCGGTGGTGCTGCTCCTGCTCGGCCTCGGCGCGTTCATGCTGCTGCGCGGCGGTGACGAGAAGCCGGCGACCAGCACCACGACCACCACGAAGGCGTCCTCCACCACCACGTCGACCGCACCGGCGGTGGCCGCGACGGTCGCCCAGAGCGGTGTGGCGCTCAACGTGCTGCGCGACCCGCCCCCGGAGTGGGCCACGGCCACGCCGGTCAACGCCTACGGTCCGCCGGCGCCGGAGGCCAGCCAGCCCGCCCAGCCGGTCCGCGTGGACCTCCCCGCGCAGGGTGCCGACATCGACGGCCGCTACTGGGAGCCGTTCGGCTGGAAGTTCAACTCGCCCACCGCCTTCGGCTCCCCGCTCACGTTCCTGGTCACCGAGCGCCGCGGCGACTGGCTGCAGGTGCAGGTCCCCGTGCGACCGAACGGCACCGTCGGCTACGTGCCGGTGAAGGACGTGACGCTGTCCACCGTGGACACCCGCATCGAGCTGCGCGTCGGGGAACGCCGGCTGCGGCTCCTGCGCGGCGGTGCCGAGGTGCTCTCCACCGAGGTGGTGGTCGGCAAGCCCGAGACCCCCACGCCGACCGGCCGCTTCTACATCACCGACAAGGTGCCGCAGGACAACCCGGACGGGGTCTACGGCCCGCTCGCCCTCGCCACCTCCGCCTACAGCGAGCACCTCGACGTGTTCGACAACGGGGTGCCGGTGATCGCGCTCCACGGCACGAACCAGCCGCAGCTGATCGGCCAGGACGTGTCCAACGGCTGCGTGCGCATGCCCAACGACGTCATCACACAGCTCGGACGGGAGATCCAGCTGGGCACGCCGGTCGACATCTACCCCTGAGGCCCCTACCCCGCTCGGGGTCAGACGTCGAGGTCGAGGCAGCTGCGCCAGTCGAGCGCGTGCCGGTCCGCCACCGTCGTGTGCGGCAGGCGAAGGATGTCGTCGGGCGCGGCGTCGACCAGGCGGCGCAGCTCCGGGTAGTGGTGCGCCAGATGCACCTCGTCGAACCACTCGCGCCGCACCTCGACCAGCTCGGGCACCGGGCGCTCGTCGAGGAAGCCCCACAGGGTGAGGGCCACGGTGAGGTCGTGCACCACCGGGGCCCGGCCGAACAGACCCGACCGCTTCATCGCGATCGCCGCGGCGCCGGCCAGGACATCGTCCTCGTGCTCCCCCTCGCGGAGCGTCAGCTTCCCCCGGAACTGCTCCACCAGCTTCAGCGCGTAGCCCTGGTCAGGACCGGGGGTGCCGAGCCGCTCGCCCTCGGGCTGACGGCCGTCGATCTCACCGGGGCGGTCGGCCAGCCACGAACCGGCCCGCCGGGGTGGCGACGTGTACGACCGCACGACCTGGGTGGGCTGGGTGGGGACGAACTCGGGAGCTGCCATGACGCCCTCAACGTACCCCGGCGGCGCGGGCCGACCCGAAACCCACGCCCCGCGCGGCGAGATCCGTCGCACCGCTCCCCTTATGCACGTACAACCGCTGCCGATACAACTACATGAGCTCCGTCGACCCCGGCACCCGCACCCACACCCGCACGACGTCCACCCGCCTCACCACCACCCGGAACGTCATCGGTGGCGCCCTGCTCCTCGTCCTCGCCATGGCGGTGCCCGCCGCGGCGACCACGAGTACGGCCGCGACGATCATCGCCGAGCCCGGCGGGCCGTGCCTCAGCGGTTACTCGGTCCCGCTCTCGGGTCAGTACAACCAGCTCTACTCCTGCGTGGGCAACCGCTGGCAGGTCTCGACCGGGCTGGGGACGACCGGGGCCACCGGACCGCAGGGACCCGCCGGGGCGACCGGACCGACAGGACCGCAGGGTCCCGCGGGCCCGACCGGGGCGACCGGCGCCCAGGGCGCCACCGGGTCGCAGGGCCCCGCCGGGGCGCAGGGACCGGCGGGGCCGGCGCTCGCCGCCAAGGGCCTGAGCACCACCAACGCCGTGGCCTTCGGCAACGCCGCCCCGGTGCCGGTGTTCGGGGCCACGGTTCTGACCCCGACCACCGGGACCTACCTCGCGAACTTCTCGGTCGGTTTCACCACCAGCGCCGCGGCCCCGATGACCGTGCTGTGCGAGCTGGTCAGGAACGGCAACACCGTGGCGACCGTCTCCGACGCCCGTTGGGCCCTGCCGGCCGCGGCCGTCGGGACGACCGGCGGTACCGGCTGGGTGACGGTGACCACCGGGGACGCCGTGACCGTGGCCTGCATCGACGAGGACGGGGCGGGCGGTTCCGGCAGCATCGACGCCGCGAACCTCAACCTGATCCCCGTCGCCTCGGTCACCGGCTGACCGGCGGCCGGGCGGCGCGCCGGGATCAGTCCCCGGCGTGCAGCAGCCCGAAGACGATGCCCTCGGTGAGCGCGTGCCAGGACGCCTCGATGATGTTCGGGCTCACCCCGGTGGTGGTCCACGTGCGTTCGCCGTCGGCGAAGTCGACGAGCACGCGCACCACGGCACCCGTGTCGGACAGGCCCGGACCGGTGGCGCCGTCGAGGACGCGCACCCGGAAGTCGGTCAGGTGGATCGAGGCCAGCGCCGGGTAGCGGCCGTCGAGCGCCGAGCGCAGGGCGGCGTCGAGCGCGTTGACCGGGCCGTTGCCCTCCCCCACCGCGGCGAGGCGCTCGCCGTCCACCCACAGCTTGACGGTGGCCTCGGTCGCGAGGTCCACCTCGCCGGTGGCCGAGGCCGCACCTTCCCGGTGGTACGAGCTCACCCGGTAGGCCTCCACGGTGAAGAACTCGTGCTCCCACCCGACGGCCCGGCGCATCAGCAGCTCGAGCGACGCGTCCGCTGCCTCGAACACGTAGCCCTCGGCCTCGAGCACCTTGAGCCGCTCCGACACCTCGGCCGCGGCCCGGGCGTCGAGCTCCACACCGAACTCCGCGGCCTTCATGGCCATGCCGGCACGACCGCCGAGGTCCGAGACCAGCACGCGGGTGCGGTTGCCCACCGCGGCCGGGTCGATGTGCTCGTAGCTCGCACCGCCCACCTTGCCGAGGGCGGAGGTGTGCAGGCCGCCCTTGTGCGCGAACGCCGAGGAGCCGACGTAGGGGTCGGCAGGGTGCGGCGGCAGGTTCACCAGCTCGGCCACGTGGCGGCTCACCGCGGTGAGCCGCTCCATGCGGCCTTCCGGCAGCGTGCGCACGCCCAGCTTGAGGGTGAGGTCGGGGATGACGGTCATCAGGTTGGCGTTGCCCGTGCGCTCGCCGTAACCGTTGACCGTCCCCTGCACCTGCGTGGCGCCGCCCACCACCGCGGCCACCGTGTTGGCCACCGCGCAGCCGCTGTCGTTCTGGGTGTGGATGCCCACGGCGGTGCCCTCGAAGTAGGAGACCACCTCGGCAGTGATGCGCTGCACCTGGTGCGGGAGCGACCCGCCGTTGGTGTCACACAGCACAAGGCAGTCGGCGCCGCCGAGCGCGGCCGCCTCGAGCACCTTCAGGGCGAACTCGGGGTTGGCGCGGTAGCCGTCGAAGAAGTGCTCGGCGTCGAAGAACACCCGGAGGCCCGCGTCCGCGAGGAACCGCACCGACTCGCCGACCATGGCGAGCCCCTCGCTGAGGGTGGTGCCGAGCGCCTCGGTCACGTGGAAGTCCCAGCTCTTGCCCACGATGCAGACCGTCGACGTGCCGGCCTCGACGAGTGCCCGCAGTGTGGGGTCGTCGTCCACCTTCCCGGCCGGGCGACGTGTGGAGCCGAACGCCACGAGGGTGGACGTGGAGAGGGCCAGCTCCCCGGCCGCGGCGCGGCGGAAGAACTCCTGGTCCTTCGGGTTCGCCTGCGGGTAGCCGCCCTCGATCCAGGCGACGCCCAGCCAGTCGAGCTGCTCGGCCACGCGGAGCTTGTCCTCCACCGTGAGCGAGATGCCCTCGAACTGCGCGCCGTCGCGCAGGGTGGTGTCGAAAACGTCGACGGCCTCGGGAAGGCCCGGCGCGCCGCCCACGTCGGGGAGCGGGCCGGCGTTCATGGGTGCCTCACCGCCGTCATGAGACCAGCTCCACCCAGTCCTTGTGGCGCTCCACCTGACCGCGCACCGCCCGCGCGTACTCGGTGGCGATCGCGGTGGTGACCGGGCCGGGGCACGTGATCGTGCGGTCGTCGACCGAGTTCACCGCGGAGATCTCCGCCGCGGTGCCGCACACGAACATCTCGTCGCAGGTGTAGAGGTCCGAGCGGGTGAGGTCACCCTCCACGCACGGCACGTCCATCTCGGCGAGCAGCGTCGCGACGGTGTCCTGGGTGATGCCCTCGAGCGCACCGGCGGACTGCGGCGGGGTGATCGCGCGGCCGTTGCGCAGCACGAAGATGTTCTCCCCCGTGCACTCCGAGACCAGCCCGGCCGGGTTCAGCATGATCGCCTCGTCGTAGCCGGCGCGCAGCGCCTCCACCTTCGCGAGCGACGAGTTCACGTAGTTGCCGGTGGTCTTCGCCGCCGGCGGCATGGCGTTGTGGTCGTGGCGCAGCCAGGTGCTGATCTTCATGCGCACGCCCTTGGTCAGCGCGTCGTCGCCGAGGTAGGCGCCCCACGGCCAGCAGGCGATCGCCACGTCCACCGAGCACGGCAGCGTGTTGAGGCCCATCTCGCCGTAGCCGAAGTAGGCGATCGGCCGGATGTAGCAGGACGGCAGGCCGGAGTCCCGGACCACCAGCTTCGTGGCGTCCACCAGCTCCTCGACGGAGTAGGGCATCTCCATCCCCATGATCTTCGCCGACTGGTGCAGGCGGGCCATGTGCTCGGTCAGGCGGAACACACCCGGCCCGTCGGGGGTCTCGTAGGCGCGGATCCCCTCGAACACGCCCATGCCGTAGTGGAGCGTGTGCGTGAGGATGTGGACGTTCGCCCGGTCCCAGGGGACGAGTTCGCCGTTCATCCAGATGTGCTCGGTCGGGGTGATGGGCATCGGTCGGTCCTGTCTCGCGATGTGATCGGGTGGCGGTCGGGTGGACGGTGGTGCGGGTCAGCTCGACACGGCGGCAGCGAGGGCGTCGCCGATCTCGGAGGTGGAACCCGTGTAGCGGTCGGGCTGCTCGCACGCGGCGGCCACTCGGGCCGCGGCGTCGGCCTCGCCGAGGAACTCGAGCATGAACCCGGCGGAGATGATCGCGGCGACCGGGTTGGCCTTCTGCTCGCCGGCGATGTCGGGCGCGGTGCCGTGCACCGGCTCGAACATGGAGGGGCCGGTGCGGTCGGGGTTCAGGTTGGCCGAGGCCGCGAAGCCCACCCCGCCGGCGACGGCGCCGCCGAGGTCGGTGAGGATGTCGCCGAAGAGGTTGTCGGTGACGATCACGTCGTAGCGCTCGGGCCGCTCCACGAAGTGGATGCACGCGGCGTCGATGTGGTCGTAGCCGGTGGTCACGTCGGGGTACTCGGCGGCCACCTCGTCGAAGGTGCGCTGCCAGAGGTCGCCCGCGAACGTCAGCACGTTCTTCTTGTGGATCAGGTGGAGCTGGTGGCGCTCGGAGTTGCGGGCCCGCTCGAAGGCGAAGCGCACGCAGCGCTCCACGCCCATCCGGGTGTTGACCGAGCCCTGGGTGGCGATCTCGTGGGGGGTGCCCTTGCGCAGGAAGCCGCCCTCGCCCGCGTAGGTGCCCTCGGTGTTCTCGCGGATCACCTCGCAGTCGATGCGCGGCGGCAGGCGGAACGGCCGGAAGTTGATGTACTGGTCGAGCTCGAAGCGCATCCGGAGCAGGATCCCGCGCTCCACGAGCCCGGGGGGCGCGGCCACTCCGGGCGCCGGGTCACCCACCGCGCCGAGCAGGAGGGCGTCGAGCCCACGCCACTCCTCGAGCACCTCGTCGGGCAGCACGGTGCCGTCCTCCAGGTAGCGGTGCGCGCCGAGGTCGTAGTCCGTCCGCTCGTAGGTCACGCCGGTGGCGTCGACCACCTTGAGGGCCTCGGCCACCACCTCGGGGCCGATCCCGTCGCCACCGATCACACCGATCCTGTGGGTCATCGCTCCAGTCCTGTCCGGGAAAAAGAAAACCGTCCACGGGTGTGGACGGTGGGACGCGCACGCGGGAGCCGCGTGCGCTACGGAATCACTACGACGTTGCCGGCGGTGCCGGTCCGATGCGTCGACATGGGCGCCACTCTACCAAGCGGCACCGGGGCGTCCGCATCCTCGTTCCGCGGCGCCCCCGCTACGCTCCGGGGCCCATGGCGAACGAGCACCACCTCTCCCAGGCCGCCCACGACCGTCTGAGCGCCGAGCTGCAGCAGCTCCGGACCGTCGGTCGGGTGGAGATGGCCGACCGGATCGAACGGGCCCGGGAGCACGGTGACCTGAAGGAGAACGCGGAGTACCACGCGGCCAAGGAGGAGAAGGCGAAGATGGAGGCCCGCGTCGCCAAGATCGCGGGGATCCTCGAGAACGCCGTGATCGTGGAGGACTCGGGGTCGGACGGCACCGTCGCGGCCGGCAGCGTGGTCACGCTCCGCTACGAGGGCGACGACGAGGACGAGACCGAGCGGTACCTGGTCGGCTCGATCGAGGAACGCCACGACGACCTCGAGGTCGTCTCACCGCAGTCGCCCCTCGGCGAGGCACTCCTGGGCGCCGAGGTGGGCGACGTTGTCGAGTACGCCGGGCCGGCGGGCACGCTCCGGGTCGAGGTCGTCGACGTCGAATGACCCAGCTCGACCCAGCTATGTGTCGCATGGAGGTACCGATCAGTGCGTCGACGCGACACAGAGCCGGGGGTGGGGTCAGCCGGAGGTGAACCGGACCTCGGCGCCGAGGACGTCCTCGAGCAGCGCCCGCCGCTCCGAGGCCGTGTAGCGCTCGAGCGAGAGGTCGGCGCCGTCACCGAGCAGCTCGAGGGTGACGGCATCGCCCTCGTCCTTCACCCGCACCGCCTCCACCGCGGCGTCGTGGTTTCGATCCAGACCGATCGCGACGCGCACGATGCCGGCCATCGCCCGCACCCGGGCCCGGTCCGCCGGGGCGAGGGCCGCGAACTCCGGGTGCTTCTCCTCCGACGGCGCGCTCTTGCGGTGGTAGCGGGCCACCTGCGCGATCAGCTCCACCTCCCGGTCGGTGAAGCCCATGAGGTGCTCGGAGTTCCGGATCACGTAGTAGCTGTGCTTGTGGTGCCCGGAGTGGCTCACGAACAGGCCGACGTTGGCCAGGAGCGCACCGGCCTCGAGCAGCTCCCGGTCGCGGTCGTCGAGACCGAGGCGGTCGCCGAGCGCGTCGTGCAGTTGCAGCGCCAGGCGCGACACCTGCACCGAGTGCTCGGGGTCGTCGTCGCACAGCTCCATGAGGTGGAACACGGACCGGCGGCGCAGGTCGCGCAGGTGGTGCAGGGTGCCGCCCCGCAACCGGTGCAGACCGTCGAGCAGCACCCCTTCCCGCAGTGCGTACTCGGAGATGACCAGTTCCTCGATCCCGAGCGCCTCGCACACCTGCTCGAGCACCACCGCACCCCCGGGGAGGATGTCGGCCCGGTTCGCGTCGATACCCGGCAGCGTGCGCCGCTCCGCGGTGGTCGGCGCGCCGGCGAGCGCCTCCACGACCTTGCGCAGCTGGCGGACCGGGAGCACCGCGCCGTTGAGCGAGTTCGGCACGTCGCCGCCCTTGCGGGCGAGAGCCATCGCGGCGAGCGCCTCGGCAGTGCCGGAGCTGGCGACGGCCACGTCGAACGGCCGGTCGCCGAGCTCGTGGACCATGGGGGCCAGCCGGGCGCGCACGTCGCGACGGCAGCCGGCGAGCGCGTCGCCGCGCACCTCGCCACCGGGGAAGAACTTGCGGGTCATGCGCAGCGAGCCGAGCTTCACCGAGCGGGCGTACTCGACCCGACCCTCGGCGCCGAGCAACACCTCGGTGGAGCCACCGCCGACGTCGACGAGGAGCAGCCGGCGGTCGAACAGCGGGAGGGCCTGGAGCACGCCGAGCGAGATGAGGCGGGCCTCCTCGTAGCCGGAGATCACCTCCACCTCGATCCCCGCCTCGTCGCGGGCGCGGTCGAGGAACTCGGCCGCGTTGCGGGCCTCACGCACGGCCGAGGTGGCGACCGCGAACACCACCGCGTCCCACGCTTCGGCGACGCTGCGGCACCGGGCGAGCGCGGCAACGCCGCGGTCGATGGCGTCGGGTTCCAGCTCCCGCATCTCGCCGCGACCGGAGCCGAGGCGCACCATCTCCTTCTGGCGGGTGATCACCTCGAAGCGGTCCCCGGCGGCCACCCGCGCCACCACCATGTGCACCGAGTTCGTGCCGATGTCGATGGCCGCCACCACGTCGGGCGTGGTGCTGCGGCGATCGATCGGACCGCTCGCTACAGGGGTCAGGGCCATCACCGCCACTGTACGTCCGCCCCATCACGACCACGACGCCCGCCCGTGGCAGCATTCGACGCGTGAGCGACCCCCCGGCCTGGGACGACGGCTGGGCCCGTGTCTGGGCCGAGGCGCACGGTGCCGGACCGGCCGCGTCGCTCGTGCCGGCGCGGGTCGTGCGCATCGACAAGGGCGGCATCACCGTGGCCGACGGCGCCGGGGCGGACCAGCTCGTGGTGGCCGCCAAGTCGGCCCGGCGGGTGGTGGTGGGCGACGTGGTGGCCCTCGACCCCGCTGCCGGCCGCATCGAGGCGATCCTCCCCCGGCGCACGGTGTTCGAACGCCGCTCCCCCGGTGCCGACCGCGACGACGTGCGGCTCTCGGCCCGCCCGGTCGCCGCCAACATGGACCGGGTCCTCGTGCTGCAGCCGCTGGACGCCGGGGTGAACCTGGCCCGCCTGGCCCGCGAACTCGTCCTCGCGTGGGAGAGCGGTGCGGTGCCGGTGGTGGTGCTCACCAAGGCCGATCTCGTGGACCCTGCGACCGTGGAGCACGAACGCGCCGAGGCGGCCCGCTTCGCGCCCGGGGTGGAGGTGGTGGTGGCCTCGACGCGCACGGCAGGCGGCCTGGGCGCCCTCGGCGACCAGGCCGGACACGGCCGGGTCGTGGCGCTGCTCGGCGCGTCCGGGGCGGGCAAGTCGTCGCTCGCCAACGCGCTCGCCGGTCACCGGGTCGCGCTCGTGGCCGAGGTACGGGAGGGCGACCGCCGGGGCCGTCACACCACCACCGCCGGCCAGATGATCGGCCTCGCCGACGGAGGCTGGTTGATCGACACGCCCGGCATCCGCGGCGTGGGCCTGTGGGCCGCCGACGAGGGCCTCGAGCGCGCCTTCGCCGACCTGCTCCCGTATGCGGAACGTTGCCGCTTCGCCGACTGCACCCACCGCAGCGAACCGGGCTGCGGGATCGTCGCCGCCGTGGCCGACGGCGAGGTGGCCGCCGACCGCCTGGAGGTCTGGCACCGCCTCATCGACGAGCTCGAGGACCTGGAGGCCGGACTGGTCGGCCGCGACCGGGAGCTCGAACGGGAGGACAACCGCCGCTCACGACGGCGGGCCCGGGGCCGGGACGAGCGCCGTGATCCCGACGACGGTCAGGAGCCGTCGTAGGCGATCCAGGTGTCGCGCACCCGGCTCTCGCCCACCCCCGGCTTCGTCCAGTCGCAGACCCCGTCCGGGAACACCGCGCGGAGCCGCTCGAGCTGGGCGTCGGTGAGCGTGGTGGCGTACTCGCCGGGCTGGATCGGCCGGAGCCGGCACTTGGCCGCGGTGGCCTCGAGCGGCTGGCCGGCGGCGCGCCGCGGGTCGCCGGCGAGGGGGTAGGCCTGCGTGCAGGCGTTGTCACCGGAGTAGACGTCGTCGCCGGTGAGCTCGGCGCCGCCGGGGAGGATGCACCGGTCCTGCGCGGCGACCGGACGGGTGACCCGCAGCTGGCGCTGCCGATCGGCGCTGGCGGGGGTGGATCCCGCCGTGTCGAGTGCCCGGACCCACTCAGCCGTGGCATCGAGCGCCTGGTTGCGCACGGTGGCGTCACCACCGGACAGCGCGGCCGCCAGGCCGCCGCCGCCCACCGTCCAGACCCGGAGGTTCTCGGCCCGGCCACCGACGGCGTCGTCGAGGCGCGAGCGGGCGGAGAACACCCTCCAGCGGTCGTGGATGTCACCGGTGGGGTCGCTGTAGGCGTTGATGGCGATCATCGGGATCCGGGTGGAGTCCCCGCCGCCGGTCAGGATGCGGCCCTTGGAGTAGAGGCGCCGCAGGTCGGGCTCGGCGGCGACCGAGCGCTGTGGCTGGATGCTCCCGTCGATGTCGTAGCCACCGATCCGCTCGTTGAGCCGCACGAACTGCTCCGCGGTGATGACCTTGTCCTCCAGGGCCTGTAGCCCGTACTGCACCCCGACGTTGTCGATCGGCCGCGTCGCGAAACCGGTGGCCGGGTCGGTGCCGAACAGGTTGCGCGCCGAGTCCTGCAGGGTGCAGCGGGCGCCGGTGCGGTTGCGCACAGGGTCGTAGACCGCCTCGGGCGGCAGGTCGCAGCCGGTGGTCGGGTCGATCGTGGTGAGGAACGACGCCTCCCACGTGCGACAGGTCTCGTCCGTGGCGTGGCCGTTGACCGCGGTGCGCTGCTCCGGGGTCAGCGCGGCACCGTCGGGGGTGGCGTAGAAGGCGTCGAGCAGGCCGCAGTCGGTCACGCCGGGCGCCATCGAGAGGGCGTCCGGGAACGGCGCCGTGATCACCGCGGCGTCGAGCAGGCCGGGGTAGTTCTGCGAGAGCAGGAACTGCTGGATCGCCCCGCCGGAACCGCCGTCGCCGATGGTGTGGCGCGGTGCGCCGTAGGTCTCGGTGAAGTGCTCCTTCACCATCATCGTGGTCTCGGCCGAGAGCACGTCGTTGCAGTGCACCTGGAACGTGTTGAGCGTGTCGGTGGCCACCGCGTAGCCCCGCGTCAGCAGGTCGAGGTCCACCGTGGGCCGGGTGCGGTCCTTGCCGCCCACCAGCGGCACACCCTGTGAGTAGGAGGTGCCGCAGCCACCGCCGAACCGGTAGACGAGGTCGCCGTTCCACCCGTCGGACGCCCCCTCCCACGAGGGCGCAGAGGGCGTGGGGTCCAGCACCGAGACCCAGTAGACGCCGCGGTTGATCACGCCCGACTCGGTGCGCACCACGAGCGGCACGTCGCGACCGCCCACGGTGGCCCGGGCGGCATCGGCCGGGACCTCCCGGTCCTCGGACAGCGGGCGGATCGACCCGTCGGCGGTGACGTACTCGTAGCGGACGACCGTGGGCGCGGAGCAGTCCGCGTCGGTCGACGGCCCCAGGCCGTTGCGCTCCGTGGTGCAGGTGTACGGCTCCTGGTGCGGTCCGGAGAGGAGCGGGCCGGCGACCGGGTGGTCCGTGACGACGAGCCGGGCGCTGCGGTCGCCGTCGCGGACGGTCAGCGTGGACCGTCCCGCCGGCAGGTCACCCACGAGACCCCGCCACCCGTCGCCCTCCACCTTGGCCAGCGCTCCCGGGCGTTCGCGGCCGTCCACCTCGAGCACCGGCGCGGATCCGTCGGCCACGCCGTCGACCTGGACCAGCACGTCGCCGCCGGTCACGTACTCCGGTCGGGTGGAGGCGGCGGTGATGCGGAGCGCACCCCTGGCGGTGGTGGCGCCGCCGACCCGGGCGTCACGCCCGCCGCCGGTGCACCCGACGAGGGCTGAGATCACGCCCGCCGTCACGGCGACCAGAACCACCCGGGACCGCGCCCGCCCACCTGATGCCACGCCCATCGGGGCGGGACATTACCGGCCAGCGGACGGTGAGCCGGGTTCGGGTCCGAGCACGCCCCCCACGGCGGCGGCGGCGTCGAGCACGGCGTGGCCGAGGCGACGCCCGGGAGCCCGCCCCATGCGCTCCACCGGGCCCGACACGCTCACGGCCGCCACCACCGCACCCGACGGGTCGCACACCGGCGCGGAGACCGACGCCACGCCGGGCTCGCGCTCCTCGACGGTCTGGACCCAGCCCGACCGCCCGGTCCCGCCCCGGAGCACCCGCCCCGCGGAGCCGAGGTCCATCGGGAGCGCGGCACCCACGGCGACGATGGTCCGTAGGCCGTGGGGTGACTCCAGGGCGGCCACGCACACCCGGTGGTCGCCGTCGGCCACGTACAGCTGCACCGACTCCCCCGTGGCGTCGCGCAGCGCGGCCAGCGCCGGGGCCGCGGCCTCCGCCAGGGGGAACTGCTCGGTCGCGGCACGGCCCAGCGCCACCAGATGCAGGCCGAGGGCGAAGCGCCCGTCGGGGTCCCGGCGCAGCAGGCCGTGCGCCTCGAGCGCCGTGGCCAGCCGGTGGGCCGTCGCCCGGCTCAGCCCCGTGGCCGCGGTGAGCTCCCCGAGCGAACGGGGTCGGGCCGCGACGGCGCCGAGGACGGAGAGGGACTTGTCGAGCACGCCGACGCCGCTTACAGTGTGTTCCACCAGCCGGGAACGCTATCCCATATTCTGAGATAGCACAACCGAGCGCCCGGCGGTCGAGGACGAGGAGCGCGCATGGCCGACAGCCCCAGGACGCTGGCCCAGAAGGTGTGGGACCGCCATGTGGTGCGCTCCGCACCCGGCGAGCCGGACCTGCTCTACATCGACCTCCACCTCGTGCACGAGGTCACCTCGCCGCAGGCCTTCGACGGGCTGCGCATGGCGGGGCGCGCCGTCCGGCGCCCGGAGCTCACCGTGGCCACCGAGGACCACAACGTGCCCACCGCCGACATCGACCGGCCGATCGCGGACCCGGTCTCGCGCAAGCAGGTCGACACGCTCCGCGTGAACACCGACGAGTTCGGCGTGATCAACCACCCGATGGGTTCGGCCGGCCAGGGCATCGTCCACGTGATGGGGCCCGAGCAGGGCCTCACGCTGCCCGGCATGACGATCGTCTGCGGCGACAGCCACACCGCCACCCACGGCGCGTTCGGCGCGCTGGCGTTCGGCATCGGCACGTCCGAGGTCGAGCATGTGCTCGCCACCCAGACCCTGCCGCAGCTGCCTCCGAAGTGGCTGGCGATCAACGTCGACGGCGAGCTGCGCCCCGGCGTGTCGGCCAAGGACGTGATCCTCGCGATCCTCGGCCGCATCGGCACCTCCGGCGGTATGGGCCACGTGGCGGAGTACCGCGGCTCGGCCATCCGGTCGCTGTCGATGGAGGGCCGGATGACCGTGTGCAACATGAGCATCGAGGCCGGGGCGAAGGCCGGGCTCATCGCCCCCGACGAGACCACCTTCGAGTACCTGCAGGGCCGGCCCCATGCCCCGTCGGGCGACCTGTGGGAGGCCGCGGTCGCCGACTGGCGCACCCTCCGGACCGACGACGACGCCACCTTCGACAAGGAGGTCACCCTCGACGCCGCGGAGATCGAGCCCTTCGTCAGCTGGGGCACGAACCCGGGTCAGGTCGTGCCGCTGTCGGGCCGGGTCCCCTCCCCCGACGACTTCGCCGATCCGGCGGAGCGGGCCGCGGCGGAGCGGGCGCTCGAGTACATGGGCCTCACCGCCGGCACCCCGATGGAGCAGGTGGCGGTCGACACGATCTTCATCGGCTCCTGCACCAACTCGCGCATCGAGGACCTCCGCACCGCCGCCGACGTGGTGCGCGGCCGGCGGGTCGCCTCCGGCGTGCGCACCTTCGTGGTGCCCGGGTCGCGTGCGGTGAAGGACCAGGCCGAGGCCGAGGGCCTGCACACCGTGTTCACCGAGGCGGGCTTCGACTGGCGGGAGCCGGGCTGCTCGATGTGCCTGGCGATGAACCCCGACAAGCTCTCCCCCGGTGAGCGGGCCGCCTCCACGTCGAACCGCAACTTCGAGGGCCGCCAGGGCCGGGGCGGCCGCACCCACCTGGTCTCGCCCGCCGTCGCCGCGGCCACAGCGGTGGCCGGCCACTTGGCCACCCCCGACGAGCTGGACTGAGAGAGAGCACCGATGGAACCCGTCAGGATCATCACCGGCCGGGGCGTCCCCCTGGACCGCTCCGACGTCGACACCGACCAGATCATCCCGTCCGACTGGCTCAAGCGGGTGGAGCGCACCGGATTCGAGGCCGGCCTGTTCTCCGAGTGGCGCGACGACCGCGACTTCGTGCTCAACCGCGAGGAGTACTCCGGCGCCAACATCCTCGTGGCCGGCACCAACTTCGGCACCGGCTCCAGCCGTGAGCACGCCGTGTGGGCGATCCAGCAGTACGGCTTCGACGCCGTGGTGTCGCCCCGGTTCGGCGACATCTTCCGCAACAACGCCACGAAGAACGGCCTGGTGCCGGTGCAGGTGACCCCCGAGGTGGGCCGCACGCTCCTCGAGGCGCTGCAGGCGGACCCGAACCTCGAGCTCACCGTCGACGTGGAGCGCCGCGTGCTCGAGGCCCCGGCGATCGGCCTCGTGGCCGAGTTCCCGCTCGACGACGCCATCGTCCACCGGTTCCTGAACGGCCTCGACGACATCGGCCTCACGCTCCAGCACGAGCCCGAGATCACCGCCTACGAGGCCGGCCGCCCGGCCTGGATGCCCACCTCGGCCTGAGCCGCCGCGGCCAGCCCCTCCGCCCGCTCGAACGGGCGGGGAACCGAATCGACGTCCCGTTCGTCGGTCCTGTCGGACACCACTCCGAAGGGGACGACCATGGGACCGACGCATCGCATCCGCCGCACCACGATCGCCGGGCTGCTCGTGCTGGTCACGGCACTTCTCGGCGCCTGCACGGTCGACGGGCCGGGCCCCGGGCCCGGGATCGGCACCGGCGAGGGGCCGGTCGGTCTGGTCCGCGCCGGCAGCTGCGAGGCGCTGCGGGAGCTGTCGGCCCGGGTCGCGGTCGAGGACCGCGGCGGTGCGGCCATCGCCTCCGCCGAGGGCGCGCCGACCACCTCGGCCGCCGCGGGCCGGGTGGTGGCCGGCACGAACGTCCAGGAGGCCGGGGTGGACGAGTCGGACCTCGTGGCCACCGACGGGCGGCGCATCGTGGCCGTCAGCGACGGCGTGCTCCGGGTGGTCGACCTCGACGGCACGCCGGCGGTGGACGGCCGCCTGGACCTGCGGGCCGCCGGGGCCACCGAGCTCCTGCTCGACGGGGACCGGGCCCTCGTGGTCGGTGAGAACGGCGAGGTCACCCTCACGCTCGTGGATCTCGCGGCCGACGGCGGCCCCCGGGTGCTGCGCCAGCGGTCGGTGGAGGGCTCGCTCGTGGCGGTCCGCCGCCACGACGGCACCACCCGGGTGGTCGTGCGGTCGTACCCCACGCCGGCCGCGCCGATGCCCCTCGCCGAGGGCGCGCCGCTCGGCGAGTGCCGTGACGTCCTCGTGCCCGAGGGGGCGACGGCCGCGCTCGACATGGCGCCCGCCGGGCGCACCACCGTCCTCAGCCCCGACCCGGAACTCGAGGACCTCCGACCGGTCACGGTGGAGGCGCCCGCGGACGCGGTGTACGCGTCGCCCACGTCCCTGTACGTGGCCGGCGCCACCTGGGACGCCACGGGACCGCGCACCGCGGTGCACCGCTTCGACCTGTCGGGCGACGGACCGGCGCGCTACACGGGCAGCGGCTCGGTGGAGGGCACGCTGCTCGACCGCTACTCCCTCTCGGAGGAGCGGGGCGACCTGCGGGTGGTCACCACGGTGCAGCCGTCGGCCGCGTTCATGCCCGCGGGGCCGGACGGCGCCGACGCCAACATCGACCAGGTGGTCCCGGTGACCCGCGGTCGACTCACGGTGCTGCGCCCCGGCGCCGACGGCACGCTCGACGAGGTGGGCCGACTCGACGGCCTGGGGCCCAACGAGGCGGTGCAGGCGGTGCGGTTCATGGGCGAGCGCGCCTACGTGGTCACGTTCCGCCGGACCGATCCGCTGTTCGCCCTCGACCTCGCGGACCCGACCGCACCCCGTGTGCTCGGCGAGCTGAAGATCCCCGGGTTCAGCGAGTACCTGCACCCGGTGGGCGACGGCCGTCTGCTGGGGGTCGGCTCGGACGCGGATCCCGCCACCGGCGCGGTCACCGGGGCGAAGATCTCGCTGTTCGACGTGTCGGATCCGGCCGCGCCGCGGGAGCTCGACGCCCTCGTGGTCCCGGGGGCCCGCTCCGAGGTGGCCGACGAACCGCGGGCCTTCACGTGGGACCC
>JBMOJH010000005.1:0-65072 GCA_049316905.1 Microthrixaceae bacterium
ATGGCCCAGCCGGGCGCCGAGCTCGCCCGCGACGTCGTCGCCTGCCCCGGCGCCGACACCTGCAACCTCGCGGTCACGCAGTCCCGCGGCCTCGCCTCCGCCATCGGCGAGGCGCTCGAGGCCGCCGGCCTCGCCGAGGTGGACGGGGTGCGCACCAACATCTCCGGCTGCACCAACTCCTGCGGCCAGCACCACATCGCCGACATCGGCTTCTTCGGCGCCGAACGTCGGGCGCACGGGAAGTCCGCACCCGGCTACCAGCTCCTGCTCGGCGGCTACGTCGGCCAGGAGCAGGCACGGTTCGGCCGCAAGGCGCTGCGCCTGCCCGCCAAGGCCGCCCCGCAGGCGGTGGTCCGCGTGGTCGGCCGCTATGCCGAGGAGCGCCAGTACGGCGAGGCGTTCGGCGACTGGCTCGAGCGCTCCGGCGGCGCCGAAGGCGTGGCCGCGGGGCTCAAGGACCTCGACGAGTTCCCCGAGCCCGAGGCCAACCCCGACTACTACGTCGACTACGACGAGACCGGCCCGTACGAGGCCGTCGTCGGCGATTCGGAATGCGCGGTCTGATGTCGCTCACCGTCACCTCCGAGCGCTTCGGCGCCGAACCCGGCCCCGGGCCGTTCACCCCCGCCGATCCCAACGAGGCGGAGCTCGTGGCGCTCAACGAGCGGTTCGAGAGCCAGCCCGCCTCCGCGGTCATCCGCTGGGCCGTCGAGTCCTTCGGGCCCCACCTGGCCCTCGCCGCGTCGATGACCGACGCGGTCCTCATCGACCTCGCGGTGAAGGTCGCCCCGGCGATCGAGGTGGTCTTCATCGACACCGGCTACCACTTCCCCGAGACCCTCGAGACGGTGGAGACCGTGCGTCGCCGCTACGGCCTCAACCTGCGGATCATGACCGTGGCGCCCCACGACGAGGAGCTCTGGAAGGTCGATCCGGAGAACTGCTGCTCCGCGGTGAAGGTCGGCCAGCTGGACCGGGCCCTCGCCGGCAAGGCCGCCTGGATGAGTGGCCTGCGCCGCGACGAGGCCCCGAGCCGGGCGGGCGCGCCGATCGTCACCCGTGACCTGCGCGGCCTCGTGAAGGTGAACCCGCTCGCCACGTGGACCGAGGCGGACGTGGACGACTACATCGAGCGCCACGACGTGCCGGTCAACCCGCTGATCGCGCAGGGCTACCCGTCGATCGGCTGCATGCCGTGCACGCAGCCCGTGGCCGACGGCGAGGACCCCCGGTCGGGTCGCTGGAAGGGCCGCGACAAGACCGAGTGCGGCCTGCACCTGGGCTGATCAGCCGTCCCCCGGACCGGGCTCCCACCCGTCCGGCGCCAGCTCGAAGCCGTCGTCGGAGAACTCGGGCACGACCACGCACACCACGAGTGACCACGCCCCCGTGCTGCGGGCCCGTTGCCACGCCCCGGGCGGCACCACCGTCTGCGGCCCGTCGGGCGAGTCGGCGCCGCCCAGCGTGAGTGCGACCGGCCCCTCGTCGCCCACGACCTCGAGCACGAGCGGGTCACCGTCGCAGTGGACCCAGACCTCCGCCGCGTCGACGCGGTGCCAGCGCGTCGATCCTCCGCCCTCCACGAGGAACAGGATCGACGAGCCGAGCCGACGACCGGCGTCGCCCATCTCGGGGTGCTCCCAGGTACGCCGGAACCAGCCGCCCTCGGGATGCGGCGCGAGGCCGAGGGCGTCGCGCACTGCGGCCGCGTCGGTCACGGGCGACAGCTGTTCGGTGAACGGTGCGTCAGGACGGTGAGCTCAGGACGCCTGCTCGGCGTCGCCGGGCCACTCGCGTCGGAGGGTCTCCGGCGTGGCCGGGCGGCCGTCGGAACCGGTGGGGTGGTCGTTGTCGAACCACTCCGGACCGACCCACATCCAGTCGTCGGCGACCTCGGCGTCGAGGCGGCCCACCGCGAACCCCTCCTTGTGGTGGTAGTCGCGGGCGAGATCGCCCGAGCGGGGCCGGCCGGGCATCTGGAAGCCGTCGCCGGAGTGGCGGCCCTTCTTCGAGAACGGCCCGAACTTCGGGGTGTCGGAGCCGGGCACCACGTTCACCCAGAACGGCCCGACCTCCACCTCCTTGATCTCCTGCACCGCCCACATCCCGTAGACCAGCTCCATGAGGCCGCGGGACGCCTCGTTCTCCTTGTGGGCGTAGCCGTAGACCCAGCGCTTCTCCGGGTAGAAGCGGTCGAGCGCGGCGCCGATCTCGTAGGCGACGGTGAAGGCCACCGCGTTGCGACGATGGTCCGGGTGGGTCCAGATGTCGAGGATGAAGCACTCGTCGCGGGCCAGCTTGATGGGCAGCAGGCCGCGCTTGGCGTCGGAGGGCAGCGGGGAGAACGTGAGCAGCCACATCTTCGACACCGCAGTGTCGGTCGGGATGTGGATGGCCAGCATCACGAACCCGCCGCGGGCGAAGAACGCCTTCATCAGCTCCAGGCGCTCCGGCGTCTCGATCTGTGCGAGGTGCCGGTCCGTCGGGTCGAACACGCACTTGAAGCGGTAGTCGTCGCCGGCCGGCGGCTTCTCGTCGGCGATGAGCGGCAACGGCCGGGCGAAGATCACGCACTCCGAGACCCGCGGCTTCGCCTGCTCGGCCTTGTACTTGATCCGGTCCGCCAACGACATGTGGTCTCCCCCATCGGGCTGCGGCGCGGTGCGCCCTCGGTCACCGCCGGGTCCGACGGAGCCCTCACGGTAACCACGACCCTGTCCTGCTTCCACCGAGGGACGTTCAGTCCGCGCCGCCCGACCGGGCCCGATTGACAGGTCCCGTCGGGCGACGACACCCTGTGGTCGTGACGGCGACGACCGACGGGATCGCGACCGCCCCCGCCGCCGATCCCGGCGACGACGGGGTGCCCACCCGGCTGCTCGTCATGGGACTCGCCCACCGGGACGGCACCGTTCACGGCCAGGAGCTGTACCGGGTCGCCGGCGAGTGCGGCATCCCGATCGAGACGGTGCGGTCGTGCCTGCGACGGCTCGTCGCCGACGGGCTGTTCGAACGCCGCGGCGAAGGACGCGACGCCGTGTTCCCCGCCACCGCGGCCGGGGCCGCGCAGCTCGAGGCGACCAAGGAACGCCACCTCCTCGCCTACGCGCAGGATGCGGCCGGTCGCGGGTGGGACCGGCGGTGGCGACTGGTGGCGTTCGCCATCCCCGAGCCGCGCCGGGCGGACCGCGACGCGTTCCGCGAACACCTGCTCGCCCTCGGCGGCGCGGCGGTGCAACCCGGGCTGTACGTCTCCCCGCACCGCTGGCGCGACCACGTGGCCGAGGAGGCCGACCGCCTCGACATCGCCCCGCACGTCACCCAGATGAGCACCGACGACCTGTCCGTGGACGGCGAGACCGACCCCCGACGGATCGTGCGGGCGCTCTGGCCGCTCGACGAGGTCGCCGCCCGCTACTCCGCCTTCATCGAGACCTACCGCGAGGTGCCCGACCAGCTCGGCGCGATGCGTCGACGGGGCGGTCGGCTGTCGGAGCACGACTTCCTGCCCGGCGCGCTGCGGATCGCCATCCGCTTCACCGAGTGCTTCGACGCAGACCCCCTGCTCCCGCCCGAACTTCTCCCCCGCCCCTGGCCCGGCCGCGAGGCCCGCGAGGTGCTCGCCCGGTGCCGCCGCAACGGCGTGCTGGCACGCGAGGACAAGGGCGGACCGGCGCTGTTCCGGGTGTTCGACGAGGCCATCGCCCACCTCCCCTGAGCCGCTCGGGGTTCTCTGGACCCTTCGCGCCCGGAACGGGCGTTGCGGACCCCTCTTTCCCGGGAACGGGGGGTGGGCGGTCAGACGAGGTGGTCGACGAAGCGCTCGAGCTGGCGCAGGTTGCGGCACTCGAACGTGCCGTCGCAGTGCACGCCGTACTCCCCCACGATGGAGTCGCCGGTGTCCCAGTAGGCCCGGGGCTCGGGGTTCAGCCAGTAGACGTGGCGCGCCTTGTGGCGCATCTCCTTGATCACCCACGACTGCGACGCGTGGTAGTTGTTCCGGGCGTCGCCGAGGATGATCACGGTGGTCTTCGGGCCGATCTCGCGACCCCAGCGGTTCCAGAACACCTCGAAGGCGTGGCCGTAGTCCGAGTGGCCGTCCACCCAGACCACGTCGGCCTCGGTGTTCACCCGGTGGATCGCGGCGACGATGTCCTCCTCGCCCTCGAAGAAGCGGGTGACCTCGTCGATGCCGTCGATGAACACGAAGCTGCGCACCCGTGAGAACTGGCTCGCGATGGCGTGCACCAGGTGCAGGGTGAAGCGGGCGAAGGCGGCGACCGACCCGGAGATGTCGGCGATCACGAAGATCTCGGGCTTGGCCGGGCGCGGGTACTTGAACTTGGGTTCGGCGGGCACGCCGCCGTAGCTCAGCGAGTGGCGCACCGTGTTGCGGAAGTCCAGCGGGCCCTTGCGGCCGTGGCGGCGCTTGCGGGCCCGCCGCACGGCGAGGCGGCGGGTGAGGGGTTGCAGCGCCTTGCGCAGCGAGATCATCTCCTCGCGGCTGGCGTGCATGAAGTCGATGTCCTCGGGGAGCGGCTTGCGCAGCGTGCGGGCCATCGCGTCGACACCCCGGTCGGCCACGAGCCGGCGACGGATCTCCGCCTCGATCTCCTGCTTGAGGTTCTCGACCCGGTGCTCGTACTCGTCGCGCTCGAGGCGCTCCTCCAGCGGGGTCAGGTCCTCCGGCGCGTCCTCGTGCGCCTGCTGCATCAGGCGCTCCATCATCCCGTCGAGGTCGAGGTTCCGCAGCGTGCGGTAGAGGTAGTAGGTGCCGCCCACCGGTCGCCCCGGCTCCATCCCGGCGTAGCGCTTCACGGCCTGGCGGGCCATGGCCCGCATCATCGCCCCGTCGCCCCGCAGCAGCGCCTGGTAGAGCATCTCGGCGAGCTCCTCGGGGGTGAGCGCATCGCCGCTGCCCCCCTGCCCGTTGCCCTGGCCCTCCCCGGCGGGCTGGTCGCCCATGCCCTCGAGGTCCTCGGGCGACAGCTCGGGGCCGTCGCCGTCCTCGCCCACCACGTACTCCGGGCCGCGGAGCGAGAAGTAGACCTCGAAGACCGTCTCGAAGGCCCGCCAGTGGGCGTGGTTCTTCACCAGCGTGGCGGCGAGCGCGTACTTGAAGGCCTCGCGGTCGTCGAGCGGGATGTGCTGCACCGCCTCCATCGCGTCGAGGTTCTCGGTGAGGCTGACCGGCAGCCCGGCCTCGCGCAGCTCCACGATGAAGCCGTTGAGCAGGTCGAGCAGGGCCGCGCCGGCTCCCACGGAGCGGTCCACCCCGGCGGCGGGCGCGTCGGTCACGGCGTGGTCCTCAGCGGGCCGGGCCGGCGGGGCCGGCACCGGTGCGCACGCCCTGCGGGTTCGAGGCGAGCTCCTTGACGGCCTTGGCGATGTCGGACTGGTACTTGAGCAGGATGCTCGCGGTGTCGACCGCCGTCTCCTCGTCCACGTGCTCCTTGCCGAGCAGCACCAGGGTGCGGGCCCAGTCGAGCGTCTCGGACACCGACGGCGCCTTCTTCAGCTCCAGCTGGCGGATCGACCGCACGATGCGGGCGATCTCGTCCGCGAGCACCTCGGTCACCTCGGGCACCTTGGTGAGCACGATCTCCTTCTCGCGCTCCATGTCCGGGTAGTCGACGTGCAGGTAGAGGCACCGGCGCTTGAGCGCCTCGGACAGCTCACGGGTGTTGTTGGACGTGAGGAACACCAGCGGGATCTGGCGGGCGGTGATCGTGCCGAGCTCGGGGATCGACACCTGGTAGTCGGAGAGGATCTCGAGCAGCAGCGCCTCGGTCTCCACCTCCACGCGGTCGACCTCGTCGATCAGCAGCACGACGGGGTCCTCGGCCCGGATCGCCTCCAGCAGCGGCCGGGTCAGGAGGAAGTCGTCGGAGAAGATGTCGTCCTCGATCTCGTCCCAGCCGGCGGACTCGCCCTCGCCGCGGGTGGCCTGGATGCGCAGGAGCTGCTTCTTGTAGTTCCACTCGTAGAGGGCCTTGGACTCGTCGAGGCCCTCGTAGCACTGAAGGCGGATCAGGCGGGCGCCGGTGATCTCGGCCACCGACTTCGCCAGCTGCGTCTTGCCGGTGCCCGCCGGGCCCTCCACCAGGATCGGCTTGCCGAGGCGGTCGGCGAGGTACACGATGCCCGCGATGCCCTCGTCCGAGAGGTAGTCCACGTTCCGCAGGCGCTCACGGACGTCGCCCACGGAGTCGAAACGGGGCTCGGCGGTGGGCAGGGCGTCGGTCGTCATCCGCCGAGACTACCGACGCTCTTGACCGCCCGGTCAATCGGGTTGGCGCCGCCCGGTGGGCCCACGAGCGCCCCCGGTGCGGGCCGGAACCGGGGAGAGCGCCCGGAGGGCCGGTCGCTACGGTGGGCCGATGTCCGCGCAGCTGGTGGCCCGGGGGCTCGCCGCCGGCCACGCCGCCCGACCCCTCTTCTCCGACGTCGACCTCGTCGTGGCGCCGGGCGCCGTCATCGGCCTCGTCGGGCCGAACGGCGCCGGGAAGTCCACGCTGCTCCGCATCCTCGCCGGCGAGGTCCTTCCCGAGGCCGGAACGGTGGAGGTGAGCCCGCGCGGCGCCACGATCGGCCTGCTGCCCCAGGAGCCGGAGCGCCGCCGGGGTGAGACGGTGCTCGATCACCTCGGGCGGCGCACCGGCGTGACCGCGGCCTCGCAGGCGCTCGATCGGGCGACCGCCGCGCTGGCCGGCGGCGACGACGGGGCCGACGACGCGTACGCGGAGGCCCTCGAGCGCTGGCTCGCCCTCGGCGGCGCCGATCTCGACGCGCGGGCGGCCGAGGCCGCCGCGGACGTGGGCCTCGACGCGGCGCTCGACCAGCCGATGACCTCGCTGTCGGGCGGCCAGGCGGCCCGGGCCGGGCTCGCCGCGCTCCTGCTCAGCCGCTACGACGTGCTGCTGCTCGACGAGCCGACCAACGACCTCGACCTCCGGGGCCTCGATCGGCTCGAGCGGTTCGTGACCACCACGGACGTCGGCATCGTCGTGGTGAGCCACGACCGCGAGTTCCTGACCCGGACCGTGACCCACGTCCTCGAGCTCGACCTCCACCAGCAGCAGGTCCGGTTCTACGGAGGCGGGTACGACGCCTACCTCGAGGAACGCCGACGAGCCCGCGAGCACGCCCGGGAGCGCTACGACGAGTACGCGGCGACGGTCGACTCGCTCACGGAGCGGGCCCGGACCCAGCGGGCCTGGGCCGACAAGGGCGCGGGTGCCGCCCGCCGTGACCGTTCCGAGCGCGACAAGTTCATCCGCCACCACGACGTGGCCACGAGCGAGCAGCTCGCCGCCAAGGCCCGCCGCACACAGAAGGCCATCGAGCGGCTCGAGGTCGTCGACGAGCCCCGCAAGGAGTGGGAGCTGCGCCTGTCCATCACCGCCGGCGCGCCCTCCGGCCAGGTGGTCGCCGTGCTGAACGGGGCGGAGGTCCGGCGCGGCCCGTTCACCCTCGGTCCGGTCACGCTCCAGGTCGACCGGGGTGACCGGGTGGCCATCACCGGCCCGAACGGGTCGGGCAAGACGACACTGCTCGGCCTCCTGCTCGGACGGATCGACCCCGACCGGGGGTCGGCCTCCCTCGGCCCGTCGGTCGTCGTCGGTGAGATCGACCAGGCCCGGGCGACGTTCGTCGACGACCGCCCGCTCGCCGAGTCCTTCGGTGCCGCGGTACCGGAGCTGACCGACCCGGAGGTGCGCACGCTGCTGGCCAAGTTCGGCCTCGGCGCCGAGCACGTGCTGCGCGCCGGCGCCGGCCTGTCGCCGGGCGAGCGGACGCGGGCGGCGCTGGCCGTGCTGCAGGCCCGGGGCGTCAACGTGCTGGTGCTGGACGAGCCGACGAACCACCTCGACCTCGCGGCCATCGAGCAGCTGGAGTCGGCCCTCGACGACTTCGACGGGACCGTGCTGCTCGTGAGCCACGACCGTCGGCTCCTGGCATCGGTGCGCACGACGCGGCGCCTGCACCTCGAGGCCGGCACGGTCACCGAGGGCTGACCCGCTCCCCACCGCTGCCGTCGCACCCCTGGTGCCGCGCACGCGGGGCGCGGCGCGGGCGGCCGCGCCGGCGGTCAGTGGACGGTCATGCCGCCGTCGACCACGAGCACGTGGCCGGTCATGAACGACGACGCGTCGCTCGCCAGGAACAGTGCTGCGGGCACCATCTCCTCGGGCTCGGCCATTCGCCGGATGCGCTGGGCGGCCACGGCGGCCTCCTGGAACTCCTCGGGCATGGCGAGGACCATGTCGGTGCGCACCGTGCCGGGGGCGAGGGCGTTCACCCGGATGCCGTCGCCGGCGAGTTCGGCGGCCATGGAGCGGGTCAGCGACATCAGCGCCGACTTCATCGCCACGTACATGGACACGAAGTCGCCCTGGGTGAAGATCCCGGCGGTCACCACGTTGAGCACCGCGGCGTGCGCGCTCGCCCGCAGGTGCGGCAGCGCCGCCTGCACCAGGAACAGGGGCGCCCGCAGGTTGGCCTCGTACGACTTGGCCAGCGCCTCGGGGGTGATCGATCCGATCGGCAGGGCCAACGGGTTCGCTGCGTTGTTCACCACCACGTCGATCCCACCGAAGTGATCCACGGTGGCGGCCACCAGGCCCTCGATCTCGTCGAGGCGACCCACGTGCGTGGGCACCGACAGCGCGGCGCCGCCCGCCGCGGTGATCTCCGCCACGGTCGCGTCGCACGCCTCGGCCGACCGGCTCGCCACCACCACGTTGGCCCCGAGCGCGGCGAAGCCCCTGGCGACGGCCTGCCCGATGCCACGGCTGCCGCCGGTGACGACCACCACGCGGTCGCGGAGGTCGAAGGCGGCCAGGGGGTCGGGGATGGTCGACACGGCGGGTTCCTCCGGCGCTGAGTGGGCGACCCGACCGGGCCGCCGGTGGCGGGGACGGTACCCGCCGGGGTTGCCGGGGTGGGTGCTCCGGACCACCATGGAGCCGTTCGTCGGACGGCGATCGTGGCGGGGAGGCAGCGTGGCAGGCGACGCAGCAGGAGCTCGGGTGAGGGTGGCGTCGGTCGGTCGCCTGGCCACGATCGGCGGCGACGAGAACCGTCTGCTGCAGACGGCGCTCGCCATGGACCGCAGCCGGGTGGAGCACGTGGTGATCGTCGTCGACGGCACCGACCACCTCGACGAGCGCGAGCGCGAGCGTTGGTCCCGCATGCGGGAGCAGTACGCGGCGGCCGGGGTGGAGGTCGTCGAGCTCGCGCCGGGCCGCCGTGGCGGCGTGGCCGGGGCCGCGGCCCGGGCGGCCTCCACCGCCCGCCTGGCCCGAGAGTTGCGGCGCCGGCGGATCCAGGTCGTGGATGCCCGCTCCGGGGTGCCCGCCGTGATGGGCGTGGCGGCCGCCACCGCGGCCCGCACCCCGGTGGTGACGCTCACCAGCTACTACACGAGCTGGTTCGAGCCGCTCCCCCAGAAGCTCGTCGGCCAGGCCATGTTCACCCGGCTCGACGCGCTCATCAGCGACGCGCAGGCCACGCTCGACGACTTCGACGACTGGCGCTGGTCGCACCACGCGGAGCTCGCCCTCGTGCAGAACGGGATCCTGCCCGCCACGAGCGAGCTCACCATCGCGGAGGCCCGCGCCGAGCTCGGCCTGTGGGAGGACCCGTCGGTGCACGTGGTCGGCCACATCAGCCGGCTGCTCCGCCGCAAGGGCCACGACGTGTTCCTCCGCGCCGCGGCCACGTGCCTCGAGAGCGACCCCGACCTGCGCTTCGCGGTGGTCGGGTTCCGGGCCGAGGAGGAGCCGCGCACCCGCGACGAGCTCCTCGCCCTGCGTGACCGGCTGGACCTCGGTGACCGCGTCCGGTTCGTGAGCCACCCCGGTCCGGTCGGCGACGCGTTCCGCGCCATCGACACCTTCGCCCACCTGAGCCTGGCCGATTCGTCCCCGATCGCGATCCACGAGGGCATGTCGCTCGGCAAGCCCAGCGTGATCTCGGCCCTTCCCGGCAACCGCGAGCTCGTCGACGACGGGGTGACCGGCCTGCTCGTGCCCCCGGGCGACCACCTCGCGGCGGCCGAGGCGTTCCTACGGCTGGCCAAGGACCCCGAGCTCGCCGAGCGCATCGGCGCCGGGGCGCGGGCCCGCTACCTGGAACGGCACCGCCCGGAGATCATGGCGGCCAACCACCTGGCGCTCTGGGAGCGCCTCCTGGCCCGCCACGGTCGCCGATGACGATGGCCGACCCGGCGCGGGTCGTGCTGGTGGGCGGCGGCGTGCACGTGGCCACGCTGGCCGACGAGCTGGCCGCCCGCGTCGACCTCCCCGACCGGCTCACGCTGGTCCTCGTCGCCCGTGACGCCGGCCGGCTCGCGACCATCGGCACGCACGTGGCCGCCCGCGCCCGGGCCGCGCGCCCGGGCTGGAAGGTGGAGGTGTCCGACGACCTCGCTGATGCCGCCCGCGACGCGGCCGCGGTCGTGCTGATGGTGCGCGTGGGTGGGCTGTCGGCCCGGGCCGGCGACGAGGGGTTCCCGGCCGACTTCGGGCTCGTCGGCGACGAGGGCCTCGGTCCCGGCGGCATGGCCAACGCCCTCCGGACGGTGCCCGTGGTGCGCGAGCTCGGCACCACGCTGGCGCGGGTGGCACCCGACGCCCTCGTCGTGAACCTCGTGGCGCCCCTGCCGGTCACCACCCGGGCGCTCGTGGACGTGGGGGTCCGCGCCGTGGGCGTGTGTGAGCTGCCGACGGTCGTGCGCGACCGCCTCGTGGCCGCCGGACTCCGACCGGACGCGGGGCTCGGCCTCGGGGGCCTCAACCACCTGTCCTTCTGGTGGGACCACGACGAGCCCGGCCGGCTCCGTGACGCGGCCCTCGCCGCGGGGCTCGTGGACGCCGCCACCTGGGACCGCTTCGGTGCGGTCCCGATGCCGTACTACTTCCGGGTGATCGACCCGGTGGCCGGGGCCGGCATCGGGATCCGCCAGCCGTCGGGCCGCGCGGGTGAGCTGCAGGAGCTCGCCGACCGGGCGCTCGACGCGATGGCGGCGCGGCCGGGCGACGACGTGGCGGCGCTCGCCGGGCGGCCCACGCCCTGGTTCGACCTCGCCGTGGTGCCGGTGGTGGCCGCCCACCTCGGCGGTTCGCCCTGGTCGGGCCCGTTGAACCTGCCCAACGCCGGGCGGTTCGCCGGCGTGGCCGACGACGTGGTCGTGGAGGCCCCGGGCGGCCTGGCCGACGGCGTGCTCGACCCGGGCGCAGCCGTGGAGCTGCCCCCGGCGGTGGGCGAGGCCACCCGGGTCTGGGCCGCGGCGGACGACCTGCTCCACCGCGCCACCCGCCTCCTCGACGCCGACGACCACCAGCAGGACGCGGCCGACGCGCTCGCCGAGGCGCTCGCCCTCGTCCATCCCGAACTCCCCGCCGAGGAGCGGCCCGTGCTGGCGGCGCGCGTCGTGGCAGCGGCCGGGCGGGCACCCGCCGGGAGCGTGGCGTGAAGCTCGGCGTCTGCGCCCAGGCCCTCTACGGGCTCCCGCGGACCACCGCCTTCGAACGGGCCGCGGGCCTCGGCTTCGAGGCGGTCGAGCTCCCGGTCGACGCCCGCAACCCCTTCATGGACCTCGACGCGCTGCTGCTCGACGGCACCGAGGAGGTCGAACGAGAGCTCGCAGCCGCGGGGCTGGAGATCTCCGCGCTCTCCAACCACCAGGAGGGCCAGCTGCTGCTCGGCCCCCACGGCGAGGACACCGACCCGATCTTCGCGGGCACACCCGAGGAGAAGTCCGCCCGCGGCGCCGAGCGGCTCGTGGCCAGCGCCGAGCTGGCCCGCCGGATGGGGGTGGGCACCGTGCTCGCGTTCACGGGCTGCGAGGACTACTCGCGCTGGTTCCCGTGGCCGCTCGCCGACGGGTACGACCGCATGGCCGGGCCGTTCCGGGAGCGGCTGCTGCCGGTGCTCGACGAGTACTCCGGGCGCGGCGTGACGCTCGCGCTCGAGTGCCACCCGCGGCAGTTCGCGTACAACCTGGAGACCGCCCGGTGGGCCCTCGACCTCGTCGACGACCACCCCGCGCTCGGGTTCAACCTCGACCCGGCCAACCTGCTGCTCGCGGGCATGGACCCGGTGGACTTCGTGGCCGAGCTGGGTGACCGGATCCGCCACGTGCACGCGAAGGACGGCCAGCTCGTCCGCCGACACGCCGGCCGGTCGGGGCTGCTGGCCCACGGCCCCTGGGACCGCCCCGGGCGCGGCTTCCGGTTCCGGGTCCCGGGCTGGGGCGACCTCGACTGGCGGGAGATCATCACCGAGCTGCACGTGGCGGGATTCCGCGGGGTGCTGTCGGTGGAACACGAGGATCCGACGATGGGCCGCACCGAGGGGCTGGTCCAGGCCGCCGCCCATCTCCGCCCGCTGCTGCTCCATGAGGCGCCCGACGCCCCGTTCTGGTGACGGCCGGGCTGCAGCTCGTCCTGCTTCAGACGGTGGCCGCCCCGTGGAGGGCCGCACCCACCGCGGCGGCGTCGTAGCCCGCGGCCGCCGCCTCGACCCGGCAGTCGGCGCGCACCTCGGCCAGCGCGTGCTCTGCCACGCCCTCGCGCACCCCATCGACGAACGCCGGTGCCTCGGCCACGCCCCCGCCGAGCACCACGAGCGGCAGGTCCAGCAGGTGCAGCGCGTCCGCCACCACCGCACCCAGGCGGCGGGCCCCCTCGGCCAGCAGGTCGGCCGCCGGCCCGCCCGCGGCCACCGCGGCGGCCAGGCCGCCGGACGCGAGACCGAGGCGCCGCTCCAGCGCCCGGCCGCCCACGGAGACCGAGACGCAGCCGAGGCGGCCGCAGTCGCAGCGCTCGGTGGGCTCGCCGCCGGCCACGTGGCCGATCTCACCGGCCATGCCGCCCGCGCCCGCCCACACGCGACCGTCGAGCACCATCGCGCCGCCCACACCGGTGCCGATCCCGACGAAGAGGAGGTCCGGCGCCGGGCCGCCGGCACGGGAGCGCGTCCACCACTCCGCCCGCGCCGCGTGGTTCACGTCGTTGTCCACCCCGACCGCCAGCCCGGTGCGCTCCGCGAGCAGATCCGCGAAGGGCACCTCCTCCCAGCCGTCGAGGATCACCGAGGAGCGCACCACGCCGGTGCCGGGTCGCACGGGCCCGGGCACGCCGATCCCCAGGGTGGCCACCCCGGCGGGACCGACGGCGGCCCGGGCCGCGGCGAGGACGTCGAGGAGCAGGTCGGTGGCCCGCTCCGGACCGAGGTCGCGGCCGGTGGGATCGGTGCGGTCCCAGCGCACCTCGCCGTCGACGAGCAGGACCGACCGGGCCTTCGTCCCGCCCAGATCCACGCCGAGCGCGCCGGCCGGGCCGGTCATCCGACCAGGACCCCGGCGCCGAGCGCGTCCCGGTCGGCGAGGGAACGGGCCGCGGCCACCACCTCGGCCACGGGCAGGTCCGGCACGATCTCCACCGACCGCAGCCCGGTGGGCAGCACGTAGTTCAGCGAACCGCCGCGGATGAGGCGGATGTCGTCGATCCGGTCGGCGGACGCCACCACCCGGTCCATGGGGACCGGCGGCACCAACCCGTAGTCGCGGATCAGGGCGAGGATGCGCTCGCCGTCCGCGCGACTGCACCGCCCGCGCTCCATCGCCATCTCGGTGGCGACCGCCACCCCCAGCGCCACGGCCTCACCGTGGAGGACGTCGCCGTACGCCAGCTCCGACTCGAGCGCGTGCCCGAGGGTGTGGCCCAGGTTGAGGGCCCGCCGCAGGTCCACCTCGTAGGGGTCGGGAGCGAGGAGCGCCAGCTTGTGGGCCGCGGAACGTCGCACGACCTCCTCCACCACCGCGGGCTCCGCGGCGAGCACCTCCGCGCGCCGCTGCTCGAGGAGCTCGAAGAGCCCCGGCGCACCGCAGAGCGCCACCTTCAGCGACTCCGACACGCCGCAGCGCAGGTCCCGCCCGTCGAGCGTGCCGAGCACGAGGGGGTCGCAGTACACGGCCTCCGGGTGGTGGAACGCGCCCACGAAGTTCTTGGCCCAGGGCGCGTTCACCGCGACCTTGCCGCCGATCCCGCTGTCGTGCTGGGCGAGCAGGGTGGTGGGCACGTTCACGTACGCCACGCTGCGCATGTAGGACGCCGCCGCGTACCCGCCGAGGTCGGTGATCATCCCGCCGCCCACGTTGACCAGCAGCGACCGGCGGTCGAAGCGGGCCTCGTGCATGGCCCCGATGACCTGCTCGAAGCACACCAGCGACTTGGACCCCTCCCCCTCGGGCACCACCACCAGCGTGGCGTCCACGGAGGTAGCGCCGAGCGCGTCCACGAGGGGCCGGGCGTACAGGTCGGCCACGCCCGAGTCGGTCAGCACCACCATCCGGGGTCGACCGAAGCGCGTGGCGAGGATCTCGGGGAGGTCGTCGAGCAGCCCCGCCCGAACCTCCACCGCGCAACGGGCGACGCGGTCGGCGCGCAGGAACAGTGCCGACCCGTCCGACGCCGAGGCGGGCACCGCGCCGTCGGCGGTCAGGGGCCCCACCTCGTCCTCGTAGTAGGCGACCACGTCGGCGAGGCTGTCGGCGAGCGGGAACGCCGGGGTCCAGCCGAGGCCGCGCAGCACTGCGACGTCCGCGAAGTGGCGTTCCATGTCCGAGGGGCGACCGGCGAGCTCCTGGCGCCGCACCTCGCGCCCGCCCAGCCTGGCGAGCAACGCCGCGAGCACGTCCTCGCCCGAGGTCTCGTCGCCGCTCGCCACGTTCACCACGCCGGTGCGGTGCGAGGTCGCGAGCACCCGCAGCGCGGAGGCCGTGTCGCGCACGTCGATGTAGTCACGGGTGGTGTGGAGCGGGCCGACCGCCACCTCCGGCTCGATCAGCCCGGCCCGGATCGCCGCCACCTGCCGCCCGAGCCAGCCGCACAGGTGGCGCTCGTCCTGGCCCGGCCCGACGGGGTTGAAGATGCGGGCCCACGCAACGTCGAGGTCGTGGCGCTCGGCGAGGATGCGCGACATGTCCTCGGCCGCCCGCTTGGACACCGAGTACGGGTCGAGCGGGGCGCACTGCATGTCCTCCGTGAGCGGCAACGGTCGGCCCGCCACCGCGCCGTACACCGAGCCGGAGGAGCCCAGCACCACGCGGGGAGCGGGCACCGCGGCGCCCACCACGGCCTCGAGGAGCGACACCACCGCACCCACGTTGGTGCGCACCAGTCGCTCCGGCGGTTCGTCGCGCAGCGCGGCCGCCAGGTGGACCACCACGTCGGGCCGGGTGTGCTCCACCAGCCGGGTGAGCGCCGGGGTGTCGAGCAGGTCGACCGCGGCGTACTGATAGCGCGGGTCGGTCGCCACGGCGGCCAGCGCCGGCGGCAGCGGCGCCGCAACCGTGTCGGCACCCCAGGTCACGTCGTGGGTGAAGCGGTCGTCGACCCGAGCGGACCGGCCCACGCCCACGATCTCCACGTCGTCGTCCGCGGCCAACCAGTCGGCCACCAGGTACCGACCGATGAACCCCTGCGCGCCCGTCACCAGGACCCTCATGTGCACCGCCTCACTCGTTCCGCGCTCCCGACCAGCAGCGCCCGATGCCGTCGACCAGCGTCGTTGCGGCCGTCCAGCCGAACGCCGCGGCCGCGGCCGGATCACCCATCAGCTCGGGGAGATCGGCCGCCGCCGGTCGATCGGCACCCGGGGCCGGACCGCCCGCGGGCACGCCGGTGACCCGGGCCACCACGTCCATGAGCTCCCCCACCGAGGTGCCCACCCCGGTGGCCGCGTTCAACACCACCGGCGCATCCCCGGCCGGCACCTCGAGGGCGACCGCCAGCAGCTCGGCCACGTCGTCGACGTGGACGAAGTCCCGGACCGGCCGCGGGTCGCGGACGTGCAGCGGACTCCCGGCCCGGGCCGCGTCGAGGAGGCCACCGAGGACCGACCACGGGGCCATCCCCTCGCCGTAGACGGAGAAGGGCCGCACCACGACCACCTCCAGCTCGCCCCGGCGCGCCGCGGCGCCGGCCACCGCCTCGGCGCCGACCTTGGCCGCGCCGTAGGGCGACCTCGGCGCCGTCGCCGCGGTCTCCGCCACCGGGTTCGCCACGGGGCGGCCGTACACCTCGGCGGAGGACACGAGGACGAGCCGCCGCACCCCGGCCGCCGCCATCGCCGCGCACAACCGGGCCGTGCCGCCGGTGTGCACCCGGACGTAGCCGGCCGGGTCGTCGAAGGACCGGGCCACCGACGCCGGCCCCGCCAGGTGCACCACTGCCCCGGCGCCCTCGAGCAGGCCCTCCAGCAGGCCGGGCTCCTCGAGGTCCCCGCGCCCGCGGAGCTCCGCGCCCGCCGACATCTGCCCCTCCGGCACCTGTCCCGGCTCCCCCGCGCTCGTCCCGGGCGGGCCGGCCACGGCCTGCACGGTCCGGCCGCCGGCCAGCAGTCGCGCCACCACGGCCCGGCCGATGAAGCCGTCGGCGCCCGTGACCGCGACCCCCGCGCCGGTCACGCCGCTCACACCGAACCACCGGGGGGACGGAACCGGTCGGGTTCCGCAACCAGCAGCTCCTCGGCACGGGCGGCCGCGGCCAGGTCGTTCACGTCGATCCACGCTGCGTCGTGCAGGTGGCCGTGCACGTGGAGGCCCGCGTCGAGCGCCCGGTTGGCGAACACCGGGAGCCCCACGTTCTCGCCCGGCTCGAAGAGGTCGAGCGCCCGCCGGCCGAGCACCGTGATCGCGGTGCAGATGCGGATCAGGTAGGTGGGCTTCTCCCGGTAGGCGGTCACCCGGTCCCCGTCCATGGTGATCTCGCCGAACGCCATGGGGAACGGCTCGTCGTGCACCGCGAGGGTGAGGTCGGCGCCCACCGACCGGTGGTCGCGCAGCACCGCGGCGAGGTCGAGGGCGGTGAGGTTGTCGGCGTTCGTCACGATCACGTCGTCCGCGCCGGGCGCCACCAGGGCCACCGCACCCAGGGACCCGAGCGGGACCTCCTCCACCAGCTCGCCGACGGTGGCGCCCGCCGCTGCGGCCATCGCCGCACACGGTCCCACGACGCAGGCCCGCACGTCGTCCGCACCTACGGCCACCGCCACGTGGAGGTCGCGGAACCCCGCGGCGAGCAGCGCGGCCACGTTGTGCTCGAGCAGCGTGCGGCCCCCGACCTCCACGAGCGGCTTGGGCCGGTCGCTGCCGGAGCGGCGCATCCGCTCCCCCGCCCCGCCGGCCACCACGACCGCCCTCGTCACGGTCGGCCCAGGGTCGGACCCCGGCAGCCCGTCCGTACTCACGCGGAGGCTCCGCCATCGGGCACGGCGAGCTCGATGACGAAGATCCGCAGTGGCCCGTCCCCGTCGTTCACCAGGCCGTGGGCCCCGCCCGGCCGGTTCCGGATCAGGTCGCCGGGACCCACCCGGAACTCCTCGCCGTCGCGCCACATGGTGCCCTCCCCCTCCAGCACGAGGTACAGCTCCTCCTCGTCGGGGGCGTGACGATGGCGGCCGATCGAGCTACCCGGGGGCAGTTCGGCCACGTCGATGAAGTTGCAGGAGGCCGAGAGGTCGCCCGCCGCGGCCACGCGGGCCACCCCGATGTGGCCCTCACCCCCGTGCGCGACCGTCGGGTCCAGCACTGCACGCCACACGTTCAGACGATCTTCGCCCAGCTCGCCTCGCACGGTCGGAGGACCCCCTCGAACTCGACCACGGACAGGGTGGCACAGGCCCGGTCGCCCCAACAACGGCGGACCCCGCGTCGGCACGGTCCTGCGTCTGAGAGGTGCCGCCTACTCGGGCAGGTCGTCCCCGCCCGCCAGGATGCGGGCCATCTCCTCGGCCGGCACCGGCCGGGAGAAGTGGTAGCCCTGACCGGTCGGGCATCCGAGCTGGGCCAGGACATCGGCCTGGACGTGGGTCTCGACGCCTTCGGCCACCACGTGCGCGCCCAGCGCGGCGCCGAGGGCCACGGTGCCCGCGACGATCGCCAGGTCACCACCGCCGATCACCCCGCTGAGCGTGGAGACGAACGAGCGGTCGATCTTGAGGGTGTCGACGTGGAGGCGCTGCAGGTTGGCCATGGAGGAGAAGCCCGTGCCGAAGTCGTCGAGCGCGAGGGCGACGCCCGCCGCCGACAGCTCGGCCAGGGAGTCGGGGGTGGCGCCCCGGTCGAACAGGATCGCGGTCTCGGTCACCTCCACGCCGATCGAGTCAGGGGTGACACCGTGGCGGGCGAGTTCCTCCAGGATCCGGCCGGCCATGCCGTGGCGGGCGAGTTCCTTCGGCGACGCGTTGATCCAGACGCGCGGCACGTCCAGACCCGCCGCGCGCCACGCACCGAGTGCCGCGCACGTGCCCACCAGCATCTGCCACCCGACGTCCACGATCAGCCCCGACCGCTCGGCCACGGCGATGAAGTCCCCGGCCTCCCGGACGGTCCCGTCGGGCAGGACCCACCGCGCCAGCACCTCCACCCCGTCGATCCGCCCGGTGACCAGGTCCACCTGCGGCTGGAACCATGGCTCCAGTGCCCCGTCCGCGAGCGCCGAGCGGAGCTCCTGCTCCACCTCGAAGCGGCGGATCACCCGGGCGCGCAGATGGGCGTCGAACAGGTGGTAGTCGTCGCGGTCGAGCTCCTTGGCCTGGTACATCGCCAGGTCCGCGTCCCGGACCAGGTCAGCGGGGTCCGCGGCGCGGTCGGTGGTGACGGCCACGCCGATGCTGGCGCTGATCGTCACGTCGGCCACGTCCAGGTCGAAGGGCCGACGGACCTCGCCGAGGAATCGCTCCGCGGCCCGGCACGCCTCGCTGGCGTCCACACCTGGGAGGATCACCACGAACTCGTCCCCGCCCATCCGGGCGATCCGGTCGCAGGCGCGGGTGGCGTCCGTCAGGCGTTCGGCGACCGCCTTCAGCAACAGGTCGCCCACGTCGTGGCCGCGGCTGTCGTTCACGTCCTTGAAGTGGTCGAGGTCGAGGTAGAGCACGCCGAGGCCCGCGCCGGGCCGCAGGCGGGCGAGCTCGTCGCGGAGCAGCGGCAGCACCCCCCGCCGGTTGGCGAGCCCCGTGAGCGAGTCCTCGGCGGCCTCGCGCCGGGTGCGCTCCTCCAGCCTCCGCCGGTCGGTGACGTCGCGGTCGAGCACCGCGACCCCGCCGCCGAGACCCATGGCGTCGAGGCGGGGGGTCACCACGGCCTCCCGCCAGCGGTCCGGTCCCGTGCCATCCGACGCCACCGTGTATTCGATCCGCACCGGTGCGGCCACCGCCAGCGCCCGACCGAAGGCCGCGGCCAGCGGCCCGAGCCGGTCGGCGTCGATCGAGTACAGAGGGTCGCCCACCGCGGCGCCCGCCCGGGCGAAGTGCTCCTCGGCCGCGCGGTTGCACAGCACGATCGTGCCGTCCTGCGCCACGAAGAACATCGCCTCGTCGGTGGTGTCGAGCAGGGCCCAGACGGCGTCGAGCTCATCGCGCTCCGAGCGCGCCCCGGGCGGTCCCGGCTCGGCGCCGGACGGACCGTCCCGTACGACCCTCCGGTACCCCCGGGCGGGGAACCGACGCGGGTGTCCCGTGCCCATCTCCTTCCACGGTACCGCGAACGAACGTTCGCCACACAACGGTCACGTCAGCCGGAGAGATCACCCTCGACGACCTCGGCGGCCACCTCCTCGAGCCGGAGGCGCCGGGCCGTGGCGATCGAGCGGAGGCGTCCGAACGCCGCGTCCACACCGATGGCCTCGCGCTCGGCGAGGACGCCCTTCGCCTGCTCGATCACGATCCGGGTGCTGAGCGCCAGCTGGAGCTGTGCGGCGAGCTCGGACGCCCGGGCCACGGCCCGGTCCTGGAGGAGGGCGATCGTCGCGGTGTCGGCCATCGCCTGGAGCAGGTGCACGTCCTCGTCGTTCAACTGGTTCGGCACCTCCTGGAACACGTTGATGGCCCCCACCACCTGCTTGCGGCAGCGCATGGGCACGGCGTGCACCATCCGGAACCCGAGCTCCCGGGCGCGCGGCGTGAAGACCGGCCAGTCCTCCTCGGCCCGTTCGTCGAGGAGGCGGTTGGCCACCCCCCGGCCGGTCCGGTAGGCGTCCTGGCACGGACCGTCCTCGCTCTGGATCTCGAACAGCTCGAGCAGGCCCATGCGCTCGGTCGTGGACGCGACCGGTCGCAGGTTGCCGCGCTGGTCGTCGAGCACCAGGCCCACCTCGGCGTCGCCGACCAGTTCGGCGCACCGCTCCACCAGCGTGGAGAACAACATCATCATGTCGAAGTCGTCCACGAGTGTGTCGGCCAGCTCGACCATCGTCCTGGCAAGCCAGGTCGCTCGGTCATCCATCGTCGGGCTCCTCTCCCTCGATCGGTGGCGGGTCGCCCTCGACCGGCGGCACGTCGCCGTCGACCGGGGAGGTCACGTCGGGCTCCAGGCGGAGCGTCCGCTCCACGATCCGCCGGGCGACGTCGTCGAGCGGCGCGCCGGTCGCGAACGCATGGGCCCGGATGCGCACGAGGGCCTCGTCGAGGCCGCACCCCAGCTGGACCGACACCATGCCGGTCGCCTGGTGCACCACGGCCCGGTGACTCGACGGGTCCTCCATCGCGAGCGGCAGGTCCGTGCCCGGCTGGGCCGCCTGCTCGGCGAGCAGGAGCGCGGTGACGATGTCGGCGACGAGCACGCCGTCGCCGAAGTCGCGCTCGTCGAGGTCGCCCGGGTTCGTCCGGTACATCGAGAGCACGCCGAGGCGGATGAGCCCCACGCCGAGCGGGAACGCGAAGGCCGCGCCGAAGCCCACCGCGGCGGCCGCCGCGGCGAACAACGGGAACCGGTCGTCGCAGCCGGTGTCGGGCACGAACTCCGGACGGCGGGAACTCTGCGCCGCGATGCCCGGGCCCTCCCCGAGCACGAACTGCTGGGACTCCAGCTCGGCGGTGGCGTCGCCCCAGGTGCTCAACCCGGCGGTCCCGCCCCCGGCGGACTCGATCAGGATCGAGGTGCCGTCGAGGCCGAAGACGGTCGCGCAGTCCTCGCAGAGGCGCGGGATGTGGAGGGGCCCGGGCGGTGGCTGGTTCGACGTGAGATTCCGGAGCAGTGAGGTGTAGCCGCGTGAGGTCATCCCGGGCGGGACCGCCCGACGGACCCGGGCCGGGCCCCGTGGGCGCCGGGGCGCGGGCGGTCAGCCACGGATCTGCCCGTCACCGCGCACCACGTACTTGGCGGTGGTGAGCTGGCGCAGGCCCATCGGGCCACGGGCATGGAGCTTCTGGGTGGAGATGCCGATCTCGGCACCGAAGCCGAACTCCTCGCCGTCCACGAAGCGGGTGGAGGCGTTCAGGAGCACCGCGGCGGCGTCGACCTCGCCGAGGAAGCGGTCCGCGGCTCGCACGTCGGTGGTGACGATCGCCTCGCTGTGACCCGACGACGTGGCATTCACGTGCGCGATCGCCTCGTCGAGGTCGTCGACCACCTTCACCGACAGCTTCAGGTCGAGGTACTCGGTGGACCAGTCGTCCTCGCCGGCCTCGCCCATGCCCGGCACCAGCGCGCGGGCCCGGGCGTCGCCCACGAGCTCCACGCCCTCGAGCGCCGCCGCGGCCCGGGGCAGGAACTCCCCCGCGACCGTGGCGTGCACCACGAGCGACTCCGCCGCGTTGCACACCGACGGCCGCTGGGTCTTGGCGTTCACGAGGATCCGCTCGGCCACGTCGAGATCGGCCGCCGCGTCCACGTACACGTGGCAGTTGCCGTCGCCGTCGATCACGTAGGGCACCGTGGCGTGCTCGAGGATCGATGCGATCAGCGAGGGGCCACCCCGTGGGATCAGGCAGTCCACGAAGCCCCGCTGCTGCATGAACTCCGTGGCCGCCGCCCGGCTCGTGTCCTCCACCAGCACCACGGCGTCCTCGGGCAGGCCGGCCTTGGCGACCGCCGAGCGCAGGACCGCGGCGATCGCCACGTTCGAGTTCACCGCGGTGGACGAGCCGCGCAGGAACGCGGCGTTCCCCGACTTGAGGCACAGCCCCGCCGCGTCCGAGGTGACGTTGGGCCGGCTCTCGTAGATGATCGCCACCACACCGAGCGGGACCCGCACCCGGCTGATCCGCAGGCCGTTCGGGCGCATCCACCCGTCGAGCACCTCACCGACCGGATCCGCGAGCCCGGCCACCTGCCGCAGGCCCGACGCCATGCCGGCCACCCGCTCGGGGGTGAGGCGCAGACGGTCCACCAGGCCCGGCGCCGTCCCGGCGGCCTCGGCGGCGGCCACGTCGGCCGCGTTGGCCTGCACCAGTTCGTCGACCCGCTCCCCGAGGAGCTCCGCGGCGGTCAGCAACGCCTCGTCCTTCTGCGCGGTGGAGGCGGTGGCGAGGACACGGGACGCGGCCTTGGCGCGACGCGCCAGTTCGGGAACGGGTGTGACGGCCATTCCGCGAGGCTACCGATAGCCTCCCCGCTCGTGGGAACGGGACCGCTCGACGCCGTGGTCACCGCCTTCGTGGAGGACCTCACCGGAGCGCTCGAGGACGCCACCGTCGGGCTCCCCGACGTGGACCGCCGCCGGTTCCCCGCCGATGTGACCACCGAGGCGTTCAACCTGTCGGTGGCGATGATCGACGCGGACCGCCGCCACACCGACGAGGAGCTCGAGGCCCTGCTCGACGCCTTCGCCGACCGGCCGGGCGGCGACCACCTGGCGATGGCGACGCCCGCCGGCCTGCGGGGCGGCCCCGTGGTCGACGGACGGAGGGAGTGGCTGGCCCGGGACTCCGAGCTCTTCTCGCTGCTGCTCGACGCAGACGTCCGCCACGGCACGCGCCTCGCGGACCGCTACTACGAGCGGGCCCTCGACATCGCCCACGTGGTCGCCTCGCTCGACGTGCTGCCGGCCGAGGACGAGCTCGCGGCCATCGCGGACCTTCGGGCCCGGTTGCTCGGCGGGTTGCGCCGCCGCGACCCCGACCGGGTGCACGGGGCCACGCCGCCCGACTCCGCGGACCCGGCCCGACCCGGTGCCGGACGGCCCGCCCGCACCGCGACCGCGGCCGCCGCCGCGGCCCCGGGCCCCGCCGAGCCGGTCGGGCCGCCCCGGCCGCTCGAGGAGCTGCTCGCGGAGCTCGACGAGCTCGTGGGGCTGGAGGCCGTGAAGCGCCGGGTGCACCTGGTGGCGGACTTCCTCCGGGTCCAGCAGCTCCGGGCCGAGCGGGGGCTGCCCCGTATCGACACCTCGCACCACCTGGTGTTCACCGGGAACCCGGGCACCGGCAAGACCACGGTGGCCCGCCTGCTCGCGCAGATCTACCGGACCCTCGGCGTGGTCGACCGGGGCCAGCTGGTGGAGGTGGACCGGTCGGGGCTGGTGGCGGGCTTCGTCGGCCAGACCGCCCCGCTGGTCACCGAGCGCTTCGACGCAGCCGATGGCGGGATGCTCTTCATCGACGAGGCCTACACGCTCGCCCGCGGCGGCGAGAACGACTTCGGCCGGGAGGCCATCGACCAGCTCGTGAAGCTCATGGAGGACCGGCGCGACCGCGTGGTGGTCGTCGTGGCCGGCTACACCGCGGAGATGCAGGCGTTCCTCGACGCCAACCCCGGCCTGCGGTCGCGCTTCCCCACGGTCATCGAGTTCCCCGACTACACCACCGACGAGCTGGTCCGCATCGTGCGGTCCGTCGGCGAGCGTCAGCGCTACGACCTCGACGACGGCGCGGTGGCGAAGCTGCGGAAGGTGCTCGACGCCGCGCCACGCGGGCCCGGGTTCGGCAACGCCCGGCTGGCGCGGAACCTGTTCGAGGACGCCGTGAATCGTCACGCGTCGCGCATCGTCCGCAGCGGCGGGGAGCCGTCCGACGCGGACCTGACCCACCTGACCGCGGAGGACCTCGCCGCCTCGGTGGAGGAGCTGACGTGAAGCGGCTGCTGGCCGGGCTGGTGGCCGTGGGGCTGGTGGTCGGCGCGGTGGTGGTGCGCGGCGCACTCGACGGCAACGGCGGTTCGGGCGGCGGGGGCGGCCCCGACGGGACCTTCCGGCTCCGCTGCGGCACCGACCTGGCCGCCGTGTGCGAACGCTTGGCCAAGGACGATTCCGACCTCGCGGTGACCGTGGAGGACGAGGGCGTCACCGCGGACCGCCTCGCCGCGCCGGACGCCCGGGTCGACTTCGACGCCTGGCTGGCGGCGGGCCCATGGGCGGACCTGGTGGCCGACGACCGGCGGATCGCCGGGGCGACCGGCCCGTTGCTCGGGCGGCCGGGCCCGGTCCTGGCCAGCGCCCGCGCCGCGCTCCTGGCCCAGGCCGACCGGGCCGCAGTGCTGCAGACGCACTGCGGGGCGGCCGGGGTGACCTGGGCCTGCGTCGGCGACGCCGCCGGACGACCATGGAGCGAGATCGGCGGGCCGGCCACGTGGGGTGCCGTGAAGCCCGGCCTGGCCGCGCCCGCCACCGGCACCGGGCTGGTCACGCTGGCCCAGGCGGTGGCGTCGAAGCTGGGCACCACCGACTGGGCCGCCAACGACCTCGACGACCCGGCCGTGGCCGGCTGGTTCGACCAGCTCGTGGGCGCGGCACGCCAGGCGAACCCCGACGGCACCGACCCGGCCCGGCGGTTCCTCGTCATCCCCGCCTCCTTCGGCGCCGTCGGCACGCTCGAGGGCCGGTCCACCACGGCCGCGGGACGGAGGGGTGCGGAGTCGATCTACCCTGAGCCGGTGTCCACGGCGGAGGTGAGGTTGGTCCCGGCAGCGGGCCGTTCCGCGGCCGCCGCGGCCGACCGGGTCGGCACCGACCAGCTCCGATCCGCCCTCCGGGCCGAGGGCTGGCCCACGGGCGCCGCGGCCGGGACGCGTGACCCCGGGCTGCCCTCCGCCGGTGCCCTTCAGGCGTTGCGCACGCGCTGGGACGAGGTCGCATGAGGCGACGCGCCACCCTGGCCGTGGCGACCGTCCTCACCGGCGCGCTGCTGGTCGCGGCGTGCGCCTCCGGCGGCGACGAGTCCTCGTCGGGCCGCAACGGCGACTGCATCCCGGTCGATGTCGCGGTGAGCTCGGAGAAGATCCAGCTCCTCGGCGAGCTGGCGAAGGACTTCAACTCGAGTGGCGCCACCGTCGGCGGGACGTGCATCGACGTGCAGGTCCAGAAGAAGTCCTCCGGCGCGGCGGCCACCGCACTGGCCGACGGCTGGGACACGGCCGCCGACGGGCCCCGGCCCGTCATCTGGTCCCCCGCCTCCACCGCGTGGGGCCGGGTGCTCGACGCCCGGCTGGCCGCCGAGGGGAAGCCGCCGCTCGTGGGCGACGGCGACCCGTCGAGCTTCATGAACACGCCGCTCGTGATCGCGATGCCCGAGCCGATGGCCCGGGCGCTCGGCTGGCCCGACACGCCGATCGGCTGGAAGGACATCCTCGACCTCGCCCGCTCCCCCGACGGGTGGGCGTCCAAGGGGCACCCCGAGTGGGGTCGCTTCGAGCTGGGCAAGACCAACCCGAACTTCTCCACCTCCGGGCTCTCGGCGCTCATCGCCCAGACCTACGCGGCCACCGGGAAGACCTCGGGCCTGTCCGCCGAGGACCTCGCCAATCCGCAGGTGGTCGCCTTCGGCACCGACATCGAATCCTCCGTGGTCCACTACGGCGACATCACGATGACGTTCCTGAACAACTGGTTCCGGGCCGACCGCCGGGGCACGGCGCTCAACTACGCCTCGGCGGTGGCCGTCGAGGAGAAGTCGGTCATCGACTACAACGCGGGCAACCCCGACGGGGTGCTCGACCAGGGCGAGGAGCCGCGCAAGCCCCGGATCCCGTTGGTGGCGATCTACCCCACCGAGGGCACGCTCTTCTCCGACAACCCGCTCTACCTCCTCGACGCCGACTGGATCACGGCGAAGCAGAAGGAAGCGGCGGACCAGTTCCGGAAGTTCGTGCTGCGCCCGGAGAACCAGAAGAAGGTGCTCGAGTTCGGGTTCCGGCCGGGCAACCCCGACGTGGCCGTCGCGAACCCGATCAGCACCGCCAACGGCGTGGACCCGGCCCAGCCCCAGACCCTGCTCGAGGTCCCGAGCGGGCCGGTGATGGTGGACCTGCTCGACCGCTGGGCCCAGCAGCGCAAGGGCGCCCGGGTGCTGATGGTGCTCGACGTGTCGGGGTCGATGGGCGACCCGGCGGACCCGAACGACCCGTCCGGGCCCACGAAGCTCGACCTCGCCAAGGAGGCGGTGCTCAACGGCCTCGGGCAGTTCAAGCCCGACGACCAGGTGGGCCTGCGGATCTTCACGACCAACCTCGGCGACGGCACGAAGAACTACGTGGACCTCACCCCGATCGGTCCGATCGGCCCCAACCGCGAGCGCCTGCGCAGCCAGGTGGAATCGCTCTCCCCGCGCGAGGCCACGCCGCTGTACGAGGTGACCGGCCAGAGCTACCAGGACGTGGTGGCCGGCTACGACCCGAAGCTGATCAACGCGGTGGTGCTCCTCACCGACGGCATGAACGACGACGGCGACCAGTCCGACGACCGCCGCCAGCTCGACGAGCTCCTCTCCCGGATCCGCCAGGACAGCGACGGGGAGACCACCACGCCGGTGCGGGTGTTCACCATCGCGTACGGCTCGGCCGCCAACCCGACCGAGCTCCGCCGCATCGCGGAGGCCTCGAACGCCACGGCGTACCAGGCCACCGACGCGACGACGATCAATGACGTCTTCGCCGCGGTGGTGAGCAACTTCTGAGCGCCCGGCGCGGCGTGGACCGGGTGGTCCCCCGTCGGCCCCGAGTCTGCAAGCCTGAGGTGCGATGGCCAGCTTCCGCGACCGGTTCCTGACGCCCCGCGTGGCGCGGGCCATGACCTCGTCGTCGGCCATCGTGGCGGTCGGGGCCGGTGCGGCCGCCGGGATCCTCGTGGGGCTCGGCCCCGTGGGCGCCGTGGTCGGAGGTGCCGGGGCGTGGGCGCTGCGGGTCCTCGCCGCCGTGCCGCGTGACCGCCGGACCCCGGCGGTGTCGCCACGTTCGCTGTCCGAACCGTGGCGGGGCCTGCTCGCCGGGGTGCTCGACGCCCGCCGCCGCTTCGACGACGCCCTCCGGGGCCTGCGCGACGGCCCGCTGCTCGACCGGCTGCGCGGGCTCGGGGAGCGCCTCGACACCGCCGTGGCCGAGGCCGGCCGGATCGCAGCGGCCGGCAACTCGCTCTCGGGCGGCCGGGCCCGGATCGACACCGCGGCCGTACAGGCGGAGCTCGCCCAGGTGCGCGCGGGGCCGCCCGGCCCGCGGGCCGAGCAGACCGCGGCGGCGCTGGAGTCCCAGCTCGCGGCGGCCGCCCGCCTCGACGCCACCATCGCCGACACCTACGACCGGCTGCGCCTGCTCGACGCCCGGATGGACGAGACCGTGACCCGCACCGTGGAGCTGTCGGTCACCCAGGGCGACGGCGCCGACCTCGGCGGCCTCGACACCGAGGTCGACGACATCGTCGGCGAGATGGAGGCCCTCCGGCAGGCGGTGGAGGAGACCGACGGACCGACCTCGCTGCCCGGCACCGGCGCCACGGCATGAGCGGTCCCACCGACGACACCCCGTCCGGACCGGACCGCCCGGCCGACGGCGCGCCGGCCCGCCGCGATCTGGCCGATGAGGTCGCCTTCGCGTCCGCCGCCCTCGACGACCGGGCCGTGGACGAGATGGTGGCCGCCGACATCTCGAGGGGCGACGCGGGCGGCGACGGGACCGGCGGCCGGCGAGGCGAGCCCGTCAGCCGCGACCCGGGCCTGGCCCGGCGCCGCGGCCGCAGCCTGCTGCGCGCGAGCGCGCTCCCCGCCATCGGCACGACCGCCTCGCGGGCCACCGGGCTGATCCGGGTGGCCGCCCTCACCTCCGCGCTGGGCCTCAGCTCGGTGGCCGACATCTACAACCTCGCCAACACCACCCCGAACATCCTCTACGAGCTCGTGCTCGGCGGTGTGCTCAGCTCCACGTTGGTGCCGATCTTCGTCCGCAGCCTGGACGACCCCGACGACGACACCGCCTCGGTGGTCACCACCGTGGCCTTCGTGGCCATCGTGGCGCTCACGCTGCTCGGGGTGCTGCTCGCGCCGTGGATCAACCGCCTGTTCGCCTGGCCGCTCGAGGGCGTGGAGCGGGCCCAGCAGCTCGCACTGGGCGACGACTTCCTGGCCCTGCTCCTCCCCCAGGTGCTCTTCTACGGCGTCACCACGCTGATCACTGCGCTCCTGCACGCCCGCCGGCGCTTCGCCCCACCCGCGTTCACACCGGTGCTCACGAACCTGGTCACCGCGGCCGCCGCGCTCGCGAGCGTCTGGTGGGTGTCGGCCACCCGACCGACCTCGCAGGTGTACGTCCTCGGCCTCGGCACCACCCTCGGCGTGGCCGTCATGGCGATCGCGCTCGTGCCGTACCTGCGGAGCTCGGGGATCCACCTGCAGTGGTCGTTCAAGCCGCGCCACCCGGCGGTGCGCCAGGTCATGCGGCTGTCGGGCTGGACGGTCGGGTTCGCTGCGGCGAACCAGATCGCGTACCTCGCCATCCTGACGCTCGCCCGGGCGCTCGAGGCGGGCGCGGTCTCGGCGTTCAACTACGCCTTCATCTTCTTCCAGCTGCCCCACGGGCTGATCGCCGTGTCACTCATGACCGCGCTGCTCCCGGAGCTCGCGGAGGCCGCGGTGGACCGCGACGAGCCGGCGTTCCGGCGCCGGTTCCGCGAGGGCCTGAGCCTGCTGCTCACCTTCCTGATCCCCGCCACCGCCGGGGTGGTGTTCCTGGCCACCCCGCTCATCCAGCTGTTCCTCCAGCGCGGGAACTTCAACGCGGCCGACACGGCGCGCACCGCCGACATGCTGAAGGCCTTCGCGGTGGGCCTCCCGCCGTTCTCGATCTACCTGTTCGCTGTGCGGGCGTTCTTCGCCCGCAAGGACACCCGCACGCCGTTCTGGATCAACCTGTTCCAGAACGTGCTCAACGTCGCGATCATGTTCCCCCTCGCCGCCTGGCTCGGCCCGCCGGGACTCGCGCTCGCCTACTCGCTGTCCTACTGGGTGGTGGCGGTGATGGCGCTCTGGATCCTGCACCGGCGCGTCGGCCGCCTCCTCGGTGTCCTGGACCTGCTCCCGCTGCTGCGGTCGCTCGCCGTCGGGGCCGTGGTGCTGCTGGCGTTGTGGGGCGCCTTCGAGCTGCTCCGGCCGGCATCGCAGACCCGGCCGCTGTTCGAGATGGTCGTCGGTCTGGTCGTGGGCGTCGCGGCGTTCGTACCGGCCACGTTCGTGCTGCGCCCGCAGGGCTTCGAGCCCGCCATCACCCGCCTGCGACAGGGGGTTCGCGGTCGGGGCCGAACCGTGGGCGGTTAGGCTCCGCGGGCTGTCGCACCCGACCGGCCCACGGGTCGCGGGGCCCCTGGAGGAGAGCTCGTCATGTGGAAGTCGATCAAGCGCTGGTGGAAGTACATGGGCGCCAAGGTCAACAGCGTGTTCAACGAGAAGGCCGACCCCAAGGTCCAGCTCGAGCAGGCGATCACCGAGGCCCAGGAGCAGCACCGCCGACTCAAGGAGCAGGCCGCCAACGTGGTGGCCAACCAGAAGCAGACCGAGATGCGGCTCAACGCCGCGCTCGACGAGCTCGAGAAGCTGAACCGCAACGCCCAGCAGGCGGTGCTGATGGCCGACGAGGCCGCGCGACGCGGGGACACCGCCAAGGCCGCCGAGTACACCTCCGCCGCCGAGGCGTTCGCGAACCAGCTGATCGCCAAGGAGCAGGAGGTCGAGAACCTCAAGACGATGTCGCTCCAGGCCGCCCAGGCGAGCGAGCAGGCGAAGAACGCCGTCCAGCAGAACTCCCGCGTGCTCCAGCAGAAGCTCTCCGAGAAGCAGCGCCTCCTCTCGCAGCTCGACCAGGCGAAGATGCAGGAGCAGATGAACGCCGCCATGTCGAGCCTCACCGAGCAGGTGGGCGAGGACGTGCCGACGCTCGAGGAGGTCCGGGCGAAGATCGAGCAGCGCTACGCGAAGGCCCAGGGCGTCGCCGAACTGCAGGACCTGTCGGTCGAGTCGAAGATGATCGAGGTCGAGCAGGCGTCGATCAACGTGGAGGCGCAGGCCCGGCTGTCGGAGATCCGCTCCAAGCTCGGCATCTCCGAGGCGCCCGCCGAGGCTCCTGCGGCCGCGCCCGCGGAGGGCACGGCCGAGCAGCAGCCCGGCACCGCCTGAGTCAGCCCGGCAGCACCACGAGGTCGTCCGCGTGCACGACCTCCCCGCTGCCGTCCACCAGCTCGTCGGAGCGCCGTCCGGCCATCGCCCGGAGCGCGGCCGCGTCCACCCCGGCGAGGCCCTTGGCCACCACCCGGCCGGCCTCGTCCACGATCTCCACCGCGGCGCCCTCCGCGAAGGCCCCCTCGCAGCCCAGGACCCCCGCGGCGAGCAGCGACCGGCCGCCGGCGGCCAACGCCCGCGACGCGCCGGCGTTGACCACCACGCGACCCTCGGCCGGCAGGGCGAAGGCGATCCAGAGCTTGCGCGCCGGCAGGCGCCGGTCGCGGGGCAGCACGTTCGTGCCCGTGCCCGGAGCACCCGCCACCGCGTCGACCAGCACGCCGGGTCGGTCCGCCGCGGCGATCACCGCCCGCACCCCGGCCCACGACGCCATCTTCGCCGCGGCCAGCTTGGAGGCCATCCCGCCCGAGCCGCGATCGGTGCCGGTGCCGCCGGCGAGGGCCTCGAGCTGGTGGTCGACCTCCGCGATCTCCTCGATCAGCGACGCCTCCGAGCTGAAGCGCGGGTCCGCGTCCATCAGGCCCGGCGTGTCGGTCAGCAGCACCAGGAGCTCGGCGCCGAGCAGCTGGGCCACGAGCGCGGCGATCCGGTCGTTGTCGCCGAAGCGGATCTCGTCGTCGGCCACGGCGTCGTTCTCGTTGATGACCGGCACCACCCCCAGCTCCAGGAGTCGCTCGAGGGTGGATCGGGCGTGCAGGTACTGGGCCCGCACCATGAAGTCGAACGGGGCCAGCAGCACCTGACCCGCCACCAGACCGTGCGCGGCCAGCTGACCGGCCCACGTCTGGACCATGCGCGCCTGGCCCACCGCCGAGACCGCCTGCAGCGTGCGGGCATCCCGGGGTCGGTCCTCGGCCCGGATCCCGAGCGCCGGCAGCCCCGCGGCCACCGCACCCGACGACACCAGCACCACCTCGTGGCCCGCGGCGCGCACGCCGGCCACCTCCGAGGCGAGCCGTGCCACTGCGTCGAGGTCCACCTCGCCGTGGTCGTCGGTGAGGCTGGACGTGCCGACCTTGGCCACCACCCTCATCGTCGGCACCTCATGAACGGCGCTCCCGGTCAGGCCGCGTGTCGAACACGTCCGCGTCCTCGTACTCGAAGCTGAGGTCGCCGATGCTCACGACGTCGCCGGCGCGGGCCCCGGCCCGGGCGAGGGCCCGGTCCACCCCGAGGCGGGCGAGACGGTCGTGGGCCACGTCGAGCGCCTCGGGGTTGGTCAGGTCGTTGAACGCCACGGCCCGGAGCGCCTCCCGGCCGAGCACCTCGAAGCTGCCGTCGTCGTGGCGCACCACCTCGATCCCCTCGGGGGTGGGCCGCAGCGTCACGAAGCCCTCGCCCCGGGGCTCGGCGTCGCGCTCGACCTCCACGTCGGCGCGGAGCGCGCCCAGGAGCTGGGGGATCCCCCTCCCGGTCACCGCCGAGACGACCAGCCCGTCGAAGTCCGCCACGGCCGCGTCGTCGGCGAGGTCGGCACGGGACCCCACCCGCACGCGGGGGCGCTCGAGCAACTCGGCCCGGTAGTCCGCGAGCTCGCCGAGGAGCACCAGCTCCTGGTCCTCGGGGGTGGCGGGCGCGAGGGGCGACAGGTCGAGCAGCAGCACCAGCGCGCGGGCCCGCTCGATGTGGCGCAGGAACCGGTGGCCGAGCCCCCGGCCCTCGGCCGCCCCCTCGATCAGTCCGGGGATGTCGGCCACGACCATCTCGAAGCCGTCGTCGAGGCGGACCACGCCGAGCTGGGGCTCGAGGGTGGTGAACGGGTAGTCGGCGATCTTGGGCCGGGCGGCGGAGATGCGGGAGATGAGCGTGGACTTGCCCACGTTCGGGAACCCCACCAGCGCCACGTCCGCCAGCAGCTTCAGCTCGAGCCAGATCCAGCGCTCCTCCCCCACCTCGCCCTGCTCGGCGAAGGACGGCGCCCGCCGCCGGTTCGACAGGAAACGGGCGTTGCCCTTCCCGCCCTGGCCCCCGGCCGCGGCCAGCCAGCGGTCGCCCTCCGCGGTGAGGTCGGCCAGCACGGTGCCGTCGCGGTCGCGCACCTGGGTCCCCACGGGCACCCTCACCACCAGGTCGTCACCCGCGGCACCGTGGCGGCGCTTGCCCGCGCCGTGACGGCCCGAGGCCGCCTTGCGGTGGGGATGGTCACGGAACGCCAGGAGGCTCGCCACGTTGCGGTCCGCGGTGAGCCACACGTCGCCGCCGCGGCCGCCGTCGCCGCCGTCGGGACCACCCATGGGCGTGTGCGCCTCACGACGGAACGAGACGCTGCCCGCACCGCCGTCGCCGCCCTTCACGTTGAGGGCGCACTCGTCCACGAAGTTCGACACGGCCCCGAGGATACGGGTCACCCGCCCCCGACCCGTGACCCGTTCCCACCCCCCGCTCTGTGATGCTGCTGACGACACATCTGTCGTCAGCAGCATCACAGAGCTGGGGATCGTCGGTCGACATGGGTGTCAGCGGTGCTGCCTAGCATCGGCGTCGTGAGTGACGCGTCGACCACGCCGCCCCCGGGCCCGGCACCCGCCGGTGAGCGGGCCCGGAGCTGGGCCGCCACGATGGAGGGCCACGCCCTGGGGCACCGGGCGGCTCGCCGGGCCCACGCCGACTCCTCCGCCACCCTCGGTGCGGCGCCGCTCCTCGACCGCTCCGCCCGGGAGGAGTGGGAGGACGCCGTGCTCGCGCCGGGCGCCACCCGGGCCCGCGGCGCGGGCCACCGGAGCGTGGAGGAGCCGCCGGACCCGCTCCGCACCTGTTTCGAGCGCGACCGCGACCGCATCGTGCACGGGTCGGCGTTCCGCCGGCTCGCCGGCAAGACCCAGGTGTTCGTGTTCCCGGAGGACCATCAGCGCACCCGTCTCACACATGCCCTCGAGGTGGCCCAGGTGGCGGTGGCGATCGCCCGGGCGGTCGGCGCCAACGTGGCGCTCACCGAGGCGATCGCACTCGGCCACGACTGCGGCCACGGCCCGGGCGGTCACGCCTCCGAGGACGCGTTCGCCCCCTACGTCGAGGGCGGTTACGACCACGCGGTCTGGGGGGCCGACGTGGTGCTCGCGCCGCTCAACCTCTGCCACGAGACCCTCGACGGGATCCGCAACCACTCCTGGTCCCGGCCGGCCCCGGCCACGCCGGAGGGCGAGATCGTGTCGTGGGCCGACCGGATCGCGTACGTGTGCCACGACTTCGAGGATGCGGTCCACGTGGGGATCACCACCCCGGAGCTGCTCCCGCCGGTGGTGCGCGAGCGCTGCGGTGACCGACGAAGCCGCCAGCTGCACGCCTTCATCGACGGCGTCGTGCGCGCCACCCGCGAGGAGGGATCGGTGGGCATGGAGGACGGCGTGGCCGAGGCCCTCGCCGAGTTCCGGCGCTTCAACTACGACCACATCTACATGCGGCCCGCGTCGGTGGAGCAGTCACGTTCGGTCATCCGGGTGCTGCAGGCGCTGGTGGAACACTTCGCCGACCGGCCCAATGCGCTGCCCCACCCCGCCACGGCCGACGGCGGGGTCGATCCGGGCAGCCCGCTGGCGCTGCGGGAGGCCGTCACCTACGTGGGCGGCATGACCGACCGGTTCGCGTTCGCGCAGGCCCGGGCCCGCCTCGGCTGGGAGTCCCGGGACCTGCCGGTCGGCATCGCCTGAGCCCCCGCCCGACCGGAATCGGGCGATCCGCCGGTACCGTCGAACCATGGCCGCGCCCCACGCCCTCACCACCCACCCCGTCACCGCCCCCGCCGATCCCCGCGTGAGCGGTCGACTCATGGTTGCCACCTACGCGATCGGGGGCATCACCCTGTTCGTGTCGTTCCTCCTCCGCGGGTCGAATGACACCGCCGCGGCCTACTGGGCCGCCGCCGGCTGCGTGGGCACCGTCGGCATCATGTCGTTCGCTCGGCACTCGGTGTTCCACCGCAGCGACGCCGCGCGGATGGGCTGGGACTACGGCCGCCGCAACGACTTCCAGATCGAGGTCGGCATCGCGAACCTGGCCTTCGGCGCGGTCGGGATCCTCACCTGGGTCGCGGCCTGGGGCCCCACCACGGCGGGGGCCGTCACCTTGGCCTTCGGCCTCTACATGCTGGGCGCCACCCTCGTGCACGCCGGCGAGCTGCGCCACGGCGGCGCCGCCGAGGGGGCACGGATCGGCTCGACCGTCGCCGCAGGCTCCTTCGCGGTGGCCCTCATCGTTTCCGGAGTGCTGGCCGTGGCCGCCTGAGCCACCTGCGCCACCTGCGCCGGCGGAACCGGAACGGCCCACGTCCCCGGACCGGCCCGGACGCGCCGGTGCCCGCCCCGAGGGGCGGGCACCGATCAGTTCCGTGCGATTGTGCTCAGCCCTCGACGGGCAGCACGTTCACGATCTTGCGGTTCCGGCGGGAACCGAACTTCACCCGGCCGTCGGCCAGGGCGAACAGGGTGTCGTCGCCGCCGATGCCGACGTTCTCGCCGGGATGGATGCGGGTGCCGCGCTGGCGGACGATGATCGACCCGGCGGTGACCACACCGCCGTCGTACACCTTCACGCCCAGGCGCTTGCTCTCGGAGTCACGGCCGTTCCTGGTGGAGCCGCCGCCCTTGGTCTTCGACATGTCGTGCCTTCTCTCGAACTCGTGGACCGGGCCGTCAGCCGACGGAGATGCCGGTGATCTCCACCACGGCGTAGGTCTGGCGGTGGCCCCAACGCTTGCGGACGTTGGCCTTCGCCTTGTAGTCGAACCCGTTGATCTTGGGACCCTTGGTCTCCTCGACCACGGTGCCCGACACGGTGGCACCGGCGAGCTGGGCGGGCGTGGCCAGCACGTTCGCACCGTCCACGACCATCACCGGGGTCAGCTCGACCTGCGAACCGGGCTCGCCCAGACGCTCCAGACGGACGCGCTGGCCCTGCTCGACCCGGTACTGCTTGCCGCCGCTCTTCACCACTGCATACATACGGCTCACCACGCTACCGGACGGGCCCACCCCGGCGCACGTCGTGGCCGGGGCACGCCTCAGCCCAGCAGCTCCTCGGGCACGATGAGACCACGGCCGTCGCAGGTGTCGCACCGGTGCGCCACCGACTCGAGCAGGCCCTCGCCGATCCGCTTCCGGGTCATCTCCACGAGGCCCAGATCGGAGATGTTGAAGACCTGCGTGCGGGTCTTGTCCCGGGCCAGCGCCTCCCGGAAGGCCTTCACGACCTTGTCCCGGTTCTCCTTGATCTCCATGTCGACGAAGTCGATCACGATGATCCCGCCGATGTCGCGGAGCCGCAGCTGGCGGGCGATCTCCTCGGCCGCCTCCAGGTTGTTGCGGAACACCGTCTCCTCCAGCGAGGAGGACCCGACGTTCCGGCCGGTGTTCACGTCGATGACCGTGAGGGCCTCGGTGTGCTCGATGATCAGCGAGCCGCCCGACGGGAGCCAGACCTTGCGGTCGAGTGCCTTCGCGAGCTGCTCAGTCACGTGGAACCGCTCGAACAGCGGCAGGGGCTCCACCGCCGGGTCGTAGTGCTGCACCCGGTCGGCGAGCGCCGGAGCCACCGCCTCCGCGTACTCCCGGATCTCCTCGTGGAGGGCCGGGTCGTCGATCATCACCGCCCGGTACTCGGCGCTGAACTCCTCGCGGATGGTCCGCACGGCGAGCTCCGGCTCCCGGTAGATGAGGCCCGGGCGGTTCTGCTTGGCCGCCAGCGCCTCGATCTGCTCCCACTGGCGCACCAGCCGGGCCACGTCGCGCTCGATCTCGTCGGCCGTGACGTTCTCCGCGGCGGTCCGCACGATCACGCCGTGCTCCTTCGGCCGGGCCCGGTCGAGGATCTGGCGCAGGCGCTTGCGCTCGTCGTCGGGCAGCCGCTTGGAGATGCCGTAGGTGCTCGAGTTCGGCACCAGCACGACGAAGCGGCCGGGCAACGACACCTCCTGGGTGAGCCGGGCGCCCTTGTGGGCGATCGGGTTCTTCGTCACCTGGCACAGGATCAGCTGGCGCGGCTTGAGCACGTCCTCGATGCGCGGCGTGGCCCCCTTGGCCTCGACGTCCTCGGGGTCGTACTGCACGTCGCTCTGGTAGAGGACCGCGTTCTTCGGGGTGGCGATGTCGATGAACGCCGCCTCCATGCCCGGCAGCACGTTCTCCACCCGACCCACGTAGATGTTGCCGTGGATCTGGAACACGTCGTCGGCCGGGCGCGACACGAAGTGCTCCACGAGCGAACGCCCCTCGAGCACCGCGATGTGGGTCGCCTCGGGGGTGACGTGCACGTTCATCTGGTAGCGGCCGGTGGCCCGGCCCTTGCGCTGGCGACCGCGGCGACGCTCCAGCTCCGCCTCGTCGAGCTCCACCGGTTCCTCGTCGACGAGGACCGCCTCGACCGGCTTGGCGCCCTGGGGACGGTTGCCGCCACGGCGGCCGCCGCCACCCTGGTTGCCACCGCCCTGACCGCTGCCTGCCTGACCACCGCCCTGCCGGTTGCCGGTCTGGCCGTTCCCGCCCTGGCCGCCGCCACCCTGACCGCCGCCGCCACCGCCCCGGCGGCGACGCCGGCGGCGGTTCCGCGAGTTGCCGGAACCGGGCTGGCCAGAGCTCTGCTGACCGGAACCCTGCTGGCCGGAACCCTGCTGGCCCTGGTTCTGCTGGCCGGCGCCGTCCGGGCGCGACCCGCCCCCCTTCCCGGGGGACGGGGCCGAGCCGGCGGGGGCCGGCCGGGAATCGCCGATCTGCGGCTTACTTTGCTGGGCGCCTCCCGGCGGTGCGGCGGTGCCGGCACCCTCCCCGGAGGGGCCCTCCCCGGCCGGGCGGCCGGGTGTGGACTCGGTGTTCGTCATGGGACGATCCCTTCATGAGGCACGCTCCACGGCGTGCGGGGACGGCGCGGCGAGCTCGATGGGCTCGCGGCGGACGCCGTCGTGAGTGATCCATTGGTGCGTCCGGAGCACCCGGGCCTCGGCACAGGCCTCGGCCCCGGGACCCGGTGACGGGCACCGTGCCCCGAGTGCGGCCAGGAACTCGGCCGGGCGGACGCTGCGAGGTTTGGTGCCGAGCTCCACGCGGAGCCGGGCACCGTAGGAGGTGGCCTCCGTGGACAGGTCCAGGAGGAGCGGCCGCAGGTCCTCGCGCACCTGCTTGCCCTTCCGTGTGATCTCCACCGGCAGCTCGTCGGCCGCCAGCAGTTCCTCCGCGGCGGCGATCAGCTCCGCCGACGGCGCGCCCGCCACCCGGAACTCCCAGGCGGAGGACGTGACCGATTCCTGCAGCGACATCGTGCCGGGGACCAGCTCCACCGCGGCGGTGGCGGTCAGCCCGTCCGGCAGGCACCCGCTGAGCAGGGCCGGGACCTCGTGGGTGGCCGGTCGCGGCGCGGCCGGGACGAGGTCCACGTCGAGGTACTCCGCGAATGACTCGTGGCCGACCGACAGCGCCAGGCCGAAGTGCAGCCGGGCGTGCGGCGAGAAGCCCTCGCTGTAGGCCACCGGCAGGCCGGCACGGCGGACCGCCCGCTCGAGCACCCGGGCCACGTCGCGGTGCGACAGGAACCGGACCTTGCCCAGCTTCTCGTAGCGGATCCGCAGCCGCATCAGGTCGCCGCCAACGGCTCGGTCCGTCGCCCCAGTTCCACGGGCACGGCGGCGGTCAGGTCCTGTCCGGTGCCCTGGCTTCCGCCCGCGGGCGGCGTGGCGGAGGCCACGATGTGCTCGATGCCGTAGCCCGTGCAGGCCCCGCAGTCGTAGCAGGGGGTCCACCGGCAGTCGGGAAGGCCCACCTCGGCGAGCGCGTCCTGCCAGTCCTGCCAGAGGAAGTCCTGGTGGAGGCCGGCGGACAGGTGCGACCACGGGAGCACCTCGTCCTCGGTGCGGTGACGGTGCACGTACCAGTCGACCGACAGCCCGTGGGCGGCCATGGCCTCCTCCCAGAGGTCAAGGCGGAAGCACTCCGACCACTCCTGGAAGGTCCCGCCGCGGCGCCAGACCTCCTCCACCACCGGCCCGAGCCGGCGGTCACCGCGGCTCAGCAGGCCCTCCGCGAGGGTGGCGCGTGGGTCGTGCCACTTCATCTGCACGCCCCGGTGGCGCTTCACGTCGTCGCGGAGCAGGTGGATCTTGCGCTGGAGCTCCACCACGGTGTTCTGGCCGAACCACTGGAACGGCGTGAACGGCTTGGGCACGAAGCCGCCGACCGACACGGTCACCGACGGGCTCCGCTGGTGGGTGCGGCCCAGTTCCACGCAGTTGCGGGCCAGCTCGGCGATGCCGAGGGTGTCCTCGTCGGTCTCGGTGGGGAGCCCGGTGAGGAAGTAGAGCTTCACCCGGCGCCAGCCCTGCGAGTACGCCGCCTCCACCGCCCCGTAGAGGTCCTCCTCGCGGATCAGCTTGTTGATCACCTGCCGCATCCGCCAGGTGCCGGCCTCCGGGGCGAAGGTCAGCCCGGTGCGCCGGCCCTTCTGCAATTCGGCCGCGATCGCCACGCCGAACGCGTCGACCCGCAGCGACGGCAGGCTCACCGACACCTGCCCGCAGGCGTCGCCCTGGCCGTTCTCGTCCACCAGCCCGCCGACCACGTCCGCGATCCCGGAGAAGTCGGCGGTGGAGAGCGACGTGAGGGCCACCTCGTCGTAGCCGGTTCGGCGCAGGCCCTCCTGCACCATCGTGCGCACCTGCTCCGCCGGACGCTCGCGCACCGGGCGGGTGATCATCCCGGCCTGGCAGAACCGGCACCCGCGCGTGCAGCCCCGGAACACCTCGACGTTCAGCCGGTCGTGCACCACCTCGGTGAGCGGGACCAGCTGCTCGCGGGGGTAGGGCCACTCCGCGAGGTCCGCGATGGTCCGCTTCTCCACCAGGTCGGGCGCCTCGGGCCACCGGGGCGTGATCGCCACCAGCCGCTCGGCCTCGTAGGTCACCTCGTAGGCGGCCGGCACGTACACGCCCGGGACCCCGGCCAACGCACGGAGCACGTCCTCGCGCCGGCCGCGACCACCGGCCTTCCACGCCCGCACCACCTCGGTGATCTCGCCGACGACCTCCTCGCCGTCGCCGAGCACCACGAGGTCGACGAAGTCGGCAACGGGCTCCGGGTTGTAGGTGCAGTGCCCGCCGACCGCCACCAGCGGGTGCGCGGCGGTGCGCTCGACGGCCCGGACCGGCACGCCGGCGAGGTCGATCATGTTGAGCAGGTTCGTGTAGGTCAGCTCGGCCGACAGGTTGAACGCGAGCAGGTCGAACGCACCGGCCGGCCGGTGCGACTCCACGCTGAACAGCGGCAGGCCCTCCGCCCGCAGTTCCGCCTCCAGGTCCACCCACGGGGCGTAGGCCCGTTCGGCGACGGCGTCGTGGCGCTCGTTGAGCAGCTCCCGCAGGATCTGCAGGCCCTGGTTCGGGAGGCCGATCTCGTAGGTGTCGGGGTACGACAGCAGCCACGACACGGGCCCGCCGGGCACCCGGGAGGTCCAGTCCGGCGTTCCGGAACCGTCCTCACCGCCGATGTAGCGGGCCGGGCGCTGCACCCGTGGCAGGAGGGGCTCCAGGCGGTCCCAGATGTTGGCGGCGCCGGAGGAGGCCTCGTGGACGGACATGACCGGGGCAGTCTACCGATGCCCCTGCGACCGGACCGAAACCCCCACGGCGTGCACCGGACACCTCCCGTTCAACGACCCACGGAGTGCCCACCCGCCGCAGGCGGCGGGACCGGTCAGTTGAAGCGGTGCATGTGGACGGACTGCACCAGACCCACGGCCGTGAACGACACGAGGAGCGAGGAACCCCCGTACGACACGAAAGGCAATGGAATGCCCGTCACGGGCATGATCCCGAGCGTCATGCCCACGTTCTCGAAGATGTGGAACAGGAACATGCACAGGATGCCCACGCAGAGCAGCATCCCGAGCTCGTCGGAGGCCAGCTGCGCGGTCCGCCACATGCGCCACACGATCACCCCGAGCAGCAGCACCAGCGCCCCGGCGCCAACGAAGCCGAGCTCCTCGCCGGCCACCGTGAAGATGAAGTCGGTCTGTTGCTCCGGGACGTAGCCGCCCCGCGTCTGCGGCCCCTGGGTGAAGCCGTAGCCCGTGAGCCCCCCGGAGCCGATCGCCTTCTGGGCCTGGTCCACGTTGTACGACTGCCCGGTGGGCGACACGAACGACGTGAGGCGGTCCTTCTGGTACTGGTCCAGGGTGCCGGAGTTCAGGATCCCGAGCACCGCCACCACACCGAGCAGGACCAGCACCCCGAGGTAGCGGAGCCGCACGCCGGCGACCACGAGCATCCCCATCGCGATCACGATGAACACGAGCGCGGAGCCGAGGTCGGGCTGCAGCAGCGTGATGCCCATCGGCGCGCCGAGGAGCGCCAGCGCGATGCCGAGCCGTCGCAGGTCCACCCGGTCCACGGAACCGAGGTAGGCCGCCACCGCGAGGATCGTGGCCAGCTTGGCGAACTCGGCGGGCTGCAGGGAGATGAAGCCGAACCGGTACCAGCCCTTGGTGCCGTTGATGGTGGCGCCCAGCGGCGTGAGCACACCCAACAGCATCACCAACGACACCGCGTAGATGGCCTGCCACCAGTCCGCGATTCGCCGGTAGTCCACCAGCGAGAGACCCATCATGATCGCGATGCCGACCACGGCGAACATGCCCTGGCGGAGCACGAAGCCGGTGCCGTCGGGGAAGCGCCGCGTGGCGCTGTAGACCATCGCCAGACCCAGCAGCAGCACGAGGCCCACCGCGGCCATCAGGATCACGTCGACGTGGCGCCAGGGCGCGGTCAGGTCACGGGCACGGAAACTCCGCCGGTCGGTGCTCGGCACGGCGCGCAGCATCAGCCCGGTCCCCCGCTGCCCACGTCACGGCTGCTCGCCGCGTCCGCCGCGGCCACCGCCTGGTCGCACAGGGCCCGCGACGCCACCGGGCACGCCGCCGGCAGCTGGCCCTTGCTGGCCGGCGCGAGGACCCGGAACGCGAGGGGCGCGGCGACATCCCCGCCGAAGCCGGCCTCCGGGATCACCACCGAGATCGCGTACTGGGGCACCGCGCCGGGCTGGGCAGGGCCCCACCCGGCGAAGAGGGCGGAGTCGGCCTTGCCCACCACCTGCGAGGTGCCGGTCTTGCCCGCGACGGGCCAGGCCGTGGGACTCGCGCGCCATGACTTGGACGCCGTGCCGTCGCCCTGCTGGGTCACGCCCACGAGGCCCTTCACCACGCGGTCGTAGAAGTCCTGGGGCAGGTCCACGCGGCCGAGCTCGTCGGGCTCCACCTGCTTCACCACCTCGAAGTTGCCGGGCTCCCCCGGCGGCTTCGTGGGGTCGACCACCCGGGTGACCTTGGCGACCACCTGGGGCCGGTAGCGAACACCGTCGTTGGCGATGGTGGCGTAGAGCTCCGCGAGCTGCAGCGGGGTGACGAGCACGTCGCCCTGACCGATCGCGGTGATCACGTTGTCGCCGGTGAACCAGTCACCGGTGACGAAGGCGCCGGGGTTCTTCGCGTACGCCTCCTTGCGGTTCGCAGGGGTGGGGATCCGACCCGGGGTCTCGCCCGGGAGCGCGATGCCGGTACGCGACCCGAGGCCCATGTCGCGGGCCGCGTCCTGGATCGGTGTCTCACCCCAGTTGGAGCGGTTGATCCAGAACATCTCGCCGAGGCGGTAGTAGTAGACGTCCGACGACACGGTCAGCGAGCGGGCGAGGTCCACGCTCCCGTGCGCGGTGCGCCCCGCGTTCTGGAACTCGCACGCCTTGCCCTTGCAGCCCTGGAGCTTGAACACCCCGCCGTCGGCCACCACCTCGTTGCCCGGACCGATGGCCCCGGTGCGCCAGCCGGCCAGCGCGGTCACCGGCTTGAACGTCGAACCGGGCGCGTACGCGCCCTGCAAGGCCCAGTTGAACAGCGGGCGACCGCTCGCCGGGTCGTTGAGCTGGGTCCACAGGTCCGACGAGATGCCGTTCACGAGGATCGACGGGTCGTAGCCCGGGTACGAGGCCATCGCGAGCACCTGGCCGGTGGTCGGCTCGAGGACCACGACCGACCCCTGGGGCGCGTTCTTGCGGTAGCCCTCCTTGGTGAGCCCTCCCCGCACGCTGCGCACCTTCGCCTCGAGCAGGCGTTCCGCGTGGGCCTGCAGGTCGATGTCGATGCTCAGCCAGACGTCGTCGCCGGACACCGGGTCGGTGTTCTTGACCACGTCGATGAGGTCACCCCGGGCGTTCACCTCGATCGTGCGCTTGCCCGGGACGGCCCGGAGGTAGCTCTCGTAGGCGCGCTCCACCCCGCCCTTGCCGATCGTGTCGCCCGGTTGGTAGGGCTTCGGCGGCAGGCCCGGCACGGTGGTGACGGTGCTCGGCGGAACGGTCGAGGTGGTGGTGCCCGGCACCGACGGCGGCGTGCCGCCGCGAGCGACGAGCTCCTCCTCGTTGATCTCCCCCACGTAGCCCACGATCTGCGCGGCGAGCTGGCCGTAGGGGTACGAACGGATGGTGCGACGCTCGACCACCACGCCGGGGAACCGCTCGGCCCGCTCGGCGAGGAACAGCTCGACGTTCTCCGGCACGTCCTCTGCGATGGGGACGTACTCCTGCGGCGCGTAGCGCTTGTCCTCATAGCGCTTCTGGACGGTGCCCAGCTTGGTGGGCACCCCGAGCGAGGTGAGGGTGTCGGCGAGGTCCGCGAACTCCGCCTCGCGCCGCTCGTCGGTGAGCTTGCGGATCGGCTCCCGGTCGAGCGCCACCACGATCGACGTGCGGTTGTCGACCAGCACCTTGCCGTTGCGGTCGAGGATCCGGCCGCGCGGCCCCTCCTCGTTGATGACGCGCAGACGGTTGGACGCGGACTCCACCTCGAAGCGCTGGCGGTCGATGCCCTGCAGGAACCACAGCCGCACGAACAGGGCGAGGAACAGCGAGAGCGCCACGATGCCGAGGGCGCTGAGGCGCACCTGCGTGGAGTCGGTGTCCATCAGTCGCGGCGGGCGGTGGTGGGTCGGACGGTCGGGCGGTTCACGGGTGCTGCGGCGCTCTCGGTGCGGGTGGGGTCAGCGGAGGCGGGCGGGCACCGGCGACTGCTCCGCCCAGCGGCACAGGGCCAGGGTGGGCAGGGCCAGCACTCCGTTGACCAGCGAGACGATACCGACCACGGTCAGCAGGCGGGGGTCGGACAATGTGCGCTGTCCCAGCAACTGGCCGAGCACCGCGTAGGTGATCATGCCCAGGGCGCTCGCGAGGGTGCACATGGTCACGCTGATCCAGCGGGCCGGGCGCACGACCGTGTCGCCCGCAGTGCCTGCCACGTAGCCGGTCACCGCGAAGGCCAGCGCGGCCACGCCGAAGCGGCCGGGGAGGAACAGGTCGGCCACGAGCCCGCACGCGAAGCCCACGCCGGCGCCCCGGCCGGGGCCGCCGACCAGTCCGGCGCACACCGCGAGCAGCAGCAGCAGGTCGGGGTGCACACCCATGACCCGGAGGTCGTCGACGACCGTCACCTGCAGGACCGCGGCGACCGTGACCAGCGCCACCCAACGCCAGAGCGCGACGCCGTCGTTCACGGACCCACCACCCCGGTCACCTGGGGGGCTCCCACTTGAGCACCTGCACCACGTCGAGCTGGGAGAAGTCCACGGCGTAGCGCACCTGCAGCAGCTGGGAGCGGGTGTTCTCGTCGGGGATCACCTTGTCCACGAGGCCGATCGGGATGTCGGGCGGCATCACGGAGTCGGACAGGCCACTGGTGAGCACCGCCTCGCCCGGCTCCACCGGGTCGGCCAGCTCGATCCCCCGGTCCACGATGAAGCGGTCCGCGTCGCCCCCGCCGCGGCCCACGCCGAGGTCCTGGCTGGACGCGAGGCGCACGCCGATCACGAACGACGGGTCCGTGGCGAGCTGCACCACCGAACGGGTGCGGCTGACGCGGTCGAGACGGCCGACGAGGCCCGCCGTGGTCACCACCGGCATGCCCTCCTTCAGCCCCGACGACGACCCCTTGTCGATCTCCAGGCGGTGGTCGGAGAAGTTCGAGAAGGGCCCCGAGGTCACCCGGGCCACCTGCGTCGGGAGATCGCGGACGAACCCGAGCTGCAACTGGTCGTTCAGCCGCTTCAACTGTTCCTCGGCGTTCGCTCCGGTGATCTCCTTGGCCCTGAGGCGGCCCAGCTCCTCGCGGAGGCGTCGGTTGCGCTCCTGCAGTTCGTCGTAGCCGGTCACCCCCTGCCACGCGTTCCGGAACGGGCTGGTGACCCAGTCCGCGGCACCCGACACCGGAGCGAACACGTCGGACGCGGTGTTGCGGGCACCGTCGAAGATCGGCACGCCCCGGGCGTCGAGGGTGATGAAGGTGACCGCCAGCAGGGTGAGCACCAACAACAGGTACCGGGAGCGGCGGCGGGTGGCGACCGTCCGCACGTCGGTCAGTCGCGCTGGGCGGAGAACAACACGCCGCGCAGCGCCTCGAACTCCTCCAGCGCCTGGCCGGAGCCGAGCGCGACGGCCTCGAGCGGCCGGGGCGCGATGCGGATCGGCATGCCGGTCTCCTGCGCGAGCCGCTTGGGCAGGCCCTTGAGCAGCGCGCCGCCACCGGCGAGCACGATGCCGCGCTCCATCACGTCCGCGGCGAGCTCCGGAGGGGTCTTGTCGAGCGTGACCTTCACCGCGTCCACGATGGAGCTCACCGGCTCCTCGATCGCCTCGCGGATCTCGTAGGTGCTCGTGACGATCGTCTTCGGCAGGCCGGTGACGAGGTCGCGGCCGCGGATCTCGGCCTGCAGCTCCTGGTCGAGCGCCCAGGCGGAGCCGAGCTCCATCTTCACGACCTCGGCGGTGCGCTCGCCGAGGGCCAGCGAGTACTCCTTCTTGATGTACTGGATGATCGCCTCGTCGAGCTCGTCGCCGCCGACGCGCACGGACTGGCTGGTCACCACGCCGCCGAGGGAGATCATCGCCACCTCGGTGGTGCCGCCACCGATGTCCACGATCATGTTGCCGGTGGGCTCCTGCACCGGCAGGCCCGCGCCGATCGCGGCAGCCATGGGCTCCTCGATGATGTGCGCCGGCTTGCGGGCGCCCGCGAACTCCGCCGCATCCTGCACGGCGCGCTGCTCCACGCCGGTCACGCCGGAGGGCACGCAGATGATCATCCGCGGCTTCGAGAAGCGGCTGTTGTGCACCCGCTGGATGAAGTAGCGGAGCATCGTCTCGCAGACCTCGAAGTCGGAGATCACGCCGTCCTTCAGCGGGCGGATGGCCCGGATGTGCGCGGGGGTCTTGCCGATCATCCGCTTGGCCTCGGTACCCACCGCCACCGCGCGGCCGTCGCCCTCGCGAACCGCCACCACCGACGGCTCACACAGCACGATGCCCTCGCCGCGCACGTACACGAGCGTGTTGGCGGTGCCGAGGTCGACCGCCATGTCACGGCCGAGGAGGTTGGAGTTGAACCGTGCCATAGGGACGACCTCACGCTAGTTGGCCCGCGGAGGCCGTGACCGGAGGGTCGGACGGCGACCGGTGGCCCACCGACCGGGCCCCGCCGGGGTGGCGGATGCCGGGCCGATGTCGCAACAGAACCGTAAAGAACCCTAGCCATGCACCGGGCGGCTCTCCAGCCGGTGTGACCGGTGCCCGCCGCCCCGTGGTTCGCCGCCCGGGCCCGGGCCCCCGTACCCTGCGCACCCGTGAACCGGACCTTCATCATGTGCAAGCCCGACGCCGTCGAACGCGGCCTCGTCGGGGAGATCGTCAGCCGCATCGAGCGCAAGGGCCTTCGCCTCGTCGCCCTCGAGCTGCGCGAGGTGGACGTGGTGCTCGCCGAGGCCCACTACGAGGAGCACGCCGACAAGCCGTTCTTCGGCGAGCTCGTCGCGTTCCTGACCCGGAGCCCCGTGGTGGCGATGGTGGTCGAGGGGCCCGACGACAACACGTGGCACCTGATGCGCACCCTCATCGGCAAGACCAAGGTCGACGACGCGCAGCCGGGCTCCATCCGCGGCGACTTCGCCACGACCACCAACGAGAACCTGGTGCACGGCTCGGACGGTCCCGAGTCGGCCGCGCGCGAGATCGGGCTCTGGTTCCCCGGTCTGGCCTGAGCCCCGCCGGCTCGCTGTCCTGAGCACCTCTACCCCGTGGGGGTAAGGACGCTCAGGAAAGCCGGCGCGGGACGGTCAGGTGAGCGCGCGGGACGGTCAGGTGAGCGCGCGACGGGCGGGACCGAGCAGCCGGAACGACCCGGTGACCACCACGAGGTCCTCCTCCTGGGCGCGGCCGAGGGCGAGCGCCACCGCGCGTGCGGGATCCGCGGCCACCTCGGTGGGCAGGCCCGCGGCCTCGCAGGCCGCGGCGAGCCGGTCGGCCGGCAGGCCGCGGTCGCCCTCTGCGGCGGTGGTGCAGACCACGAGGTCGGGCCGCAGGGCCCGGAGCGCGTCCGCGGTGGCGACGGGATCCCGGCCGGCGAGCTGACCCACCACCACGAGGCGCGCCCCGACCGCGGTGAACTCCTCGTCGACCGTGGCCGCGAGCGCCCGCAGCGCGTCGGGGTTGTGGGCACCGTCGAGCACCACGAGGGGCTGGTGGCGGACCACCTCCACCCGCCCTTCGAGCTCCACCGCCGCGAGGCCCTCGCGGACCACGTCCACGTCGAGCGCCCGGTCGAAGAACGCCTCCACGGCCGCGACGGCCACCGCCGCGTTCGCGGCCTGGTGGGAACCGTGCAGCGGGAGGAAGACCTCGTCGTAGCGGCCGAGGGCGCCCTGGATCTCGAGCATGCGCCCGCCGATCGCGACGCGGCCATCGAGCACCTCGAAGTCGACGCCCTCGGCCCACAGACGGGCCGGACCCTCGGCGGCCACCACGGCGCGGAGCTCCGGGGACATGGCGCCGAGCACCGCGGTGGCGTCCGGCCGCACGATCCCGGCCTTCTCCGAGCACACCGTCGCCTCCCAGCCGGGGGCGAAGTCGGTGTGGTCGCCGCCGATCGAGGTGATCACGGCCACGCGGCCGTCCACCACGTTCGTGGCGTCGTAGCGACCGAGCAGGCCGACCTCCACCACGGCCACGTCCACCGGAGCCTCGGCGAACCACCGCAGCGCCGCCGCGGTGACCAGCTCGAACCAGGTGGGCCGGTGGCCGAGCAGCGGTTCCACGGCCCGGACTCCGGCCAGCACCTCGGCGAGGTCGTGGTCACCGATGGGCTCGCCGTCGCGGCGGATGCGTTCGTTCACCCGCTCCAGGTGGGGGCTCGTGTAGGTGCCCACGCTGAGACCGTGGGCCCGCAGCAGCGCGGTGAGCATCGCGGCGGTGGAGCCCTTGCCGTTGGTGCCGGTGACGTGGATCACCGGCACGTCGGCCTGGGGGTCGCCGAGGAGGCCGACCAGCTCGCGCATCGGCGCCAGGTCGAGGCCCTCCACCTGCCCCGCGGCCACGCCCACGGAGCTGCTCTCGTGGTTCAGGTGCCCGTCGAGCCAGGCGAGCTCGGCCGCGAGGTCCGTCACCGGCCGTCCGTCATGGGTCCGTCGTGGCGGTCGAGGGAGGGGCTCAGGACGCGGCCCGGCGGGGCCGCGACGCCCGCGACTTCTCGCGGGGCACGAGGGTGGGGTTCACCTTCTCGAGCACGACCTTGTCGTCGACGACGACCTTCCCGATGTCGGTGCGGGAGGGCAGCTCGTACATGACGCCGAGGAGCACCTCCTCGAGGATCGCCCGCAGGCCGCGGGCCCCGGTGCCGCGGAGCAGGGCCTGGTCGGCCACCGCGGCGAGGGCGTCGTCGGTGAACTCGAGCTCCACGTCCTCGAGCTCGAAGAACTTGCGGTACTGCTTGACCAGCGCGTTCTTCGGCTCGACGAGGATCTCGATGAGCGCCTGGCGGTCGAGCGAGTCGACCACGCCCACCACGGGGAGACGCCCCACGAACTCGGGGATCAGACCGAACTTGAGCAGGTCCTCGGGGAGGACCCGGGCGAAGAGGTCGCCCTCGGACCGCTCGTGGACCGAGCGGATCTCGGCGCCGAAGCCCACGCTGCGGCCGCCGATGCGCTGCTCGATGATCTGCTCGAGCCCGGCGAACGCGCCACCGCAGATGAACAGGATGTTCGTGGTGTCGATCTGGATGAACTCCTGGTGGGGGTGCTTGCGCCCGCCCTGCGGCGGCACCGAGGCGGTGGTGCCCTCCAGGATCTTCAGCAGCGCCTGCTGCACGCCCTCGCCGGAGACATCACGGGTGATCGACGGGTTCTCCGACTTGCGGGCGACCTTGTCGATCTCGTCGATGTAGATGATCCCGGTCTCGGCCTTCTTCACGTCGAAGTCGGCGGCCTGGATCAGCTTGAGGAGGATGTTCTCCACGTCCTCGCCCACGTAGCCGGCCTCGGTGAGGGCGGTGGCGTCCGCGATGGCGAAGGGGACGTTGAGCATGCGGGCCAGCGTCTGGGCCAGGAGCGTCTTCCCGCAGCCCGTCGGGCCGATGAGCATGATGTTCGACTTCTGCAGCTCGACGTCGTCGACGCCGGGCCGCGCGCCGTGCTGGACCCGCTTGTAGTGGTTGTACACGGCGACCGACAGGATCTTCTTGGCCCGCTCCTGGCCGACGATGAAGTCGTCGAGGAAGTCGAAGATCTCCATCGGCTTGGGGAGCTCGTCGAGCACGAGTTCACCGGTGTCGGCGAGCTCCTCCTCGATGATCTCGTTGCACAGGTCGATGCACTCGTCGCAGATGTAGACGCCGGGGCCGGCGATCAGCTTCTTGACCTGCTTCTGGGACTTGCCGCAGAAGGAGCACTTCAGCAGCTCGCCACCGTCACCGAACTTGGCCACTCGTTCCCCTCCGGGTCGGGCCCGACCGGCTCGGTCGGAGTGCGCCATTGTGGCGCATCGGCCGGCGCGACGCCGTGATCAGCGGATGGCGGTGATGGGCCCGCTGTTGTCGACCGGGTTCCGGGCCTCGATGACCTCGTCGACGATGCCGTACTCCTTGGCCTCCGCCGCGGTCATCACGTAGTCGCGGTCGGTGTCCTTGGCGATCTTCTCCTTGGGCTGGCCGGTGTGGCGGGCCAGCACGTCCTCGAGGGTCTCCTTGAGGCGGATGATCTCGTTGGCGGCGATCTCCAGGTCGGACACCTGGGCGTAGCCGGACTGGGCGTAGGGCTGGTGGATCAGCACCCGGGCGTTCGGCAGCGCGAGGCGCTTGCCGGGCGTGCCCGCCGCGAGCAGCACCGCCGCGGCCGACGCGGCCTGGCCGAAGCACAGCGTGGTGATCTCCGGCCGGATGTACTGCATCGTGTCGTAGATGGCCATCAGCGCGTTGATGTCGCCGCCGGGGCTGTTGATGTAGATGCTGATGTCACGGTCGGGGTTCTCCGACTCGAGGAACAGCAGCTGGGCGCACACCAGGTTCGCGACGGTGTCGTCGATCGGGGTGCCGAGGAAGATGATGTTCTCGCGCAGCAGCCGCGAGAACAGGTCGGAGCTGCGCGGCCCCTTCGGGGTGTCCCACTCGACGCTGGGGACCATGTAGCTCTGGGGCGGGATGACGGGCACTCGGTGGCTCCTGGCGATCGGGTGGGTTGCTGCGGCTCAGTGATCGTGATCGTGACCGGCGTGGTCGTGATCGTGATCGTGGTCGTGGTCGTGGGGCTCCTCCTCGGGGAGCTGCAGGAGCTCCTCGGGGATCGGCGTCCCGTCGGGGTCGACCACCTCGCTGTGCTCGACCAACCACTCCAGCGACTTCCGCTGGGTGACGTCCGAGCGTACCGCCGAGAGCTGGCCGTTGGTCCGCAGCTGCTCGCGGGCCTCGTCGAGGTCGATGTCGGAGCCGACGATCAGCCGGGCGATCTCCTCGTCGACCTCCTCGTCGGTGGCCTCCAGACCCTGGGCCTTCGCGACGGCCCGGAGGGCCAGGTCGACCCGCACGGCCTCCTCGGAGGCCTCACGCAGCTGGGTGGTGAAGCCCTCGGGGTCCTGGCCGGTGATCGTGAGGTAGTCCTCGAGGCCGATCCCCCGGCCCTGCAGCTGGTACGCCATGTTCTGCAGGCGGTTCTGCATCTCGGTCGACACGAGCGACTGCGGCACCGGGTCGTCCACCAGGCCGGCGAGCTCGGTGCCGATGCGGGCCCGGACCGCCATCCGGGTCTGGGCCTCGCGGGCCTCGGCGAGCTTGGCCCGGGTGTCGGCCCGGAGCTCCTCGACGGTCTCGAACTCGCTCGCCTCGGCGGCCCACTCGTCGGTGAGCTCGGGCAGCACCCGCTCCTTCACGTTCTTCACGAGCAGGCGGAAGTCCACCGGGCCCTGCTCGGGATCGGGGTGCTCGGCGGAGAACTCGAGCACGTCGCCGGCGGAGGCCCCGGTCAGGTGTTCGTCGAACTCGCTCGCGATCATCCCGGAGCCCACCAGGTAGAGGTAGTCGTCCGCGGTGAGGCCCTCGGCCTCCTCGCCGTCCTGCGTGCCGTGGATGTCGATGGTGACGTAGTCGCCCTCACCGGCGGCCCGCTCCACGTCCTCGAGCTCGCCGTACTGGCCGCGGAGCCGGTCGATCTGTTCGTCGACCTCGTCGTCGGGCACCACCGGCGACGGCACCTCGACGCGCAGACCGTCGTAGCCGGCCACGAACACCTCGGGGCGCACCTCCACGACCGCCTCGAAGGCGACGTCGCCCTCCTCCTCACCGGAGGTGATGTCGAGCTCCGGCGGCGCGATCACGTCCACGTCGTGCTCCACCACGGCCTTGGCGTAGAACTCGGGCAGGGCGTTGCGGAGCGCCTCGGAGCGGGCGTAGCCCTTGCCGACCTGCTGCTCGAGCAGGCGGCGGGGGGCCTTGCCGGGCCGGAAGCCCGGGAGGCGCACCTCCTTGGCGATCTGGCGCCACGCCTCGGTGATGGCGGGCTCGAGCTCGGCCTCCTCCACCACGACGGACAGCTTGACGAAGTCGCCGGCCGGGGCCGATGCCGCACCCTCGGCAGCGCCGGCCCCGCCGTCGGTGTCGGTGTCGGTGTCGGCGGGGACGTTCTTGCCCTCCACGGGCTCCACGGTTGATGTCACAGGAGCGGCAGCTTACCGAGGCCGCCGGTGGCGGCCGCCATCGGGGTGCCGGTGGCCTAGCCTCCGGAGCACGGGACGTGGCGCAGCCTGGCTAGCGCACCGGCTTTGGGTGCCGGGGGTCGCGAGTTCGAATCTCGCCGTCCCGACCACCGTGCGCCACGGGTGCTGGGCCCCGGGGCTCAGCGCCCGTGGGCCACCCGGTGCCACTCGGCCACCACCGTGTCGCGCACGGCCTCGCCCTCGGCCCGGCCGAACTCCACGTGGTCGTGGTCCACGGGGCGGTCAGCGATGCGTTGCAGCCGCAGGACGTCACCCGCAGCCGTGAAGCAGGGCACCCAGGCGCCCCAGAAGAACCCGAGGCGCTCGAGGTCCTCCACCGCCTGCGGCGCGGCCGGATCGGTGAGCACCACGTCGAGGTGCACCACGTCGAGGTCGAAGTCGGTGAGGGCCTCCAGTTCGTCGGCCATCCGCTCGACGATGTCGTCGCCGATGCGCTCCACCCGCACGTGGGCGAGCCCCACCGCCGCCTCCACCCCGACGGTCAGCGCGGTCGCCGCCGACCGGCCCGGCCGGGCGGCATCGGGGTTCGTGTCGTGAGCGACCACCTCGCGGTCCACGCCCAGGCGCTCGACCAGGCCCGACAGGAACGCGGCGTGCCGCTCGGGCACGTGCAGCTCGGCCAGGCCCGGATCGGCGGCCGGGACGTACATCGCCACGAGGCTGTGGCGGCCGTGCACCGCGTTGTCGACCCCCTCCATCCGGACCGTCGCGGGCTGTGCGCCCACGAGGAAGCCCGTCTCGGAGCCGCCCATCGACAGGACCTCGCGCTGGCTGAACGGGTGGTTCGCCACGCACTCGGACCAGGTTCCGGCCAGGCCCATCTCGGCCACCATCTCGGCTCGCCCGTGCGCGAGCCGCTCGGCGAGGTGCCGGCCACGGAAACGCGGGTCCACCACGAGCTTGCCGCCCTCGGGCACCGGGTCGCCGGGTCGTTCGAAGGTCACCGCCACGTGGCCGACGACCTCCCCGTCCGCGGTGACCGCCACCACCGACCGCATCGTCCCGGCGCGCAGCGCCCGACGGATCTGGCGGGGCCGGTACATCAGCGGGTCCAGGTAGCTGTAGCCGTAGCAGCGGTACACGCAGCGGGCGAGGCCCACCGCGTCGTCGACGACCATGCGGCGGATCACCACGCCCTCGGCCACCTCGTCGGACGCCCGTTCGCAGTCCTCGGCGAGCGCGCCGCCCTCGGCGGTCAGCTCCTCCTCGTCAGGCTCCACGCTGAAGGTGGCGACGTTGCCGTCGGGTCCGTCGGCGGAAAGGTGGAGGTGGTCCGCGAACCCCAGCGCCACGAGCCGACGCGCCCGCGAGGCCCGGGCCTCGGCCGGGTCGAGCGGGAGTCGGCGGTCGTGCACGTCCACGTGCAGCGCCGGACCCGAGTGCCGCACCCGCACCAGCAGGTCGTCCGCGCCGCCGACGGCCTCGCGGGACCGGGACTCGAGCACCAGCTGCTCCACCAGCGCCCGCAGGCGGGTCGCCCGCTCGGAGGTGATGCCGGACGAGAGCGCCACGGCACGGATGGCCGCCCCGGCCGCCGCCGCCGGCGCGTCGGCGCGCAGGACCAGCTCGAGGTCAGCGGGCGACTCCCCCACCCCGCTCACCGGTACCCCAGCCGGTCGGCGGCCGCCGACAGCTCGTCGCGGAAGTCCGGGTGGGCGATGCCGATCAGCGCCTCGGCCCGGTCGCGGATCGTCAGGCCGGTCAGCTCGGCGACGCCGTACTCCGTGACGACCCGGTCGATCAGGTTCTTGTGCGCGGTCACCACCGCCCCTTCCGACAGCGACGGCACGATGCGCGACACGGTGCCGTTCACCGCGGTGCTGTGGGTGACGATGAAGCTGCGGCCGTCCGCGCACAACTGCGTGCCCCGGAGGAAGTCGGCCTGGCCACCGGTGGAGCTCACGTAGTGGTGGCCGAGCGACTCCGACGCGCACTGCCCCAGCAGGTCCACCTGCATCGTGGCGTTGATGGAGCACATGCGGGGCTGCGAGGAGATGATCCGTGGGTCGTTCGAGATGTCGACGGGCAACAGGAAGACACCACCGTTCTGGTCCATCCAGTCGTAGAAGTCCGCTGAGCCGAGCGCCGTGGTCGTGGTCACGAGACCGCGCTCACGCGCCTTGCCGCGGCCGTTGACCGCGCCGGACTCCACCAGGCGCATGACCGAGTCGCCGAGCAGCTCGGTGTGCACACCCAGCCCGCGATGGTCGCCCAGGAGGCCCGCCACCAGCCCGGGGACGGCGCCGATGCCGATCTGCAGGGTGGCACCGTCGGGAACCTGCTCCGCGACGAGCTCCGCGATCGCCCGGTCCACGTCGGTCACCTCGGGTTCGGGCAGCGGGACCAGCGGCGTGGACGCCTCGTACCAGCCCTCGGCCATCGAGAGCGGGAAGTTGTGGAGCCCGGCGACGTGCGGCATCTCCGGGTTCACCTCCACCACCACCGGGCAGTCACCCAGCAGCGCCGCGGCGTAGTCGGCCGACACCCCCATCGACACGAACCCGTGCCGGTCGGGCGGCGAGGCCGACACCACGAGCAGGAGGTCCCGGGCACGGCGGCGGATCAGCGCGGGGACCGCGTGGAAGTCGTTCGGCACCAGGTCCACGTGGCCCGCCGCGAAGGCGTCGCGCAGCAGCGGCGACAGGAAGTAGGAGATGTAGCGCACGCCTCCGGCGTCGGGACCGTGGAACCGCCGTGTCCGTACCGGATGCATCTGGTGGACCCGCACGTCGGTGAGGTCCTCCGCTCGGGCCTCGAGCTCGTCGAGGAACGCGCGCGGCTCTCCGTTGGACATGGGCACCACCACATCGGTGCCCGGCCGCACCAGGTGGAACAGCTCGGCGGGACCCGCCGCGGGCGGGGGCGTCGAGGACATGGCCACCATCCTGCCGTCCCCGGGGCCGATCCCCACCACCGATCCCCACCGCGGGCGCGGCGATCCGCGCCGACGCGACCGTGGGTCCAGCGGGCGGCACCTCTGCGTAGGCTCCTCCCCATGTCGAACGCCCCTGACTACTCCGCCTTCACGTCCGACCCCGGTGAGATCGACCTGCCGGGCACCGCCGTGGCGGACGTCGCGCTCTCCCCCATCGGCACCGCGGAGGTCGGCGAGGGCACCGTGGGCGCCACGGCGCTGCAGCGGCTCGAGTCACTCCTGTCGGTCGTGTCGCCACTCACGTCCTCGCCGGGGGCACCGCTCGAGACCACGAACTTCATCCGGTCGCTGCAGCCGTCGCTCATGCCGCGCACGTCGCTGCACCAGGGCGCGGTGTCGGGCCTCTCGGTGCTCGCCGCCCGCGGCACGAGCCACCGGGTGGAGCAGCTCACGCAGGCCCTCACGTTCGGCTCCGACTCGCTCGCGTTGCGCCTCGCGGTGCGCGGCGGGATCGTCGCTGCCGGCCGGGGCCTCCGCTCCGTGCCCACCGGCCGCGGGATCGGCTGGCCCAACGACGCGGCCCACCTGGTCGGCGAGCTGCTCGAGCTGGGCGCGGTGGGCGGCATCGCGTACGACATCCTGAGCCGGATCCGCCCGGAGTCGTCGCTCGACGAGCGCACCGCGGTGCGCCTGACCGTCAGCACCGGCGTGTCGCTCGGCGCGGCGCTCTGGGCCAGCCGCCACTACCTCGCGGAACGGCGGAGCTACTTCACCGACGACTTCGACAAGCTCCCCCTCACGCTGCCGCGCTCGATCGTGAACACCGCGGTGGTGACGGGCGTGGGCACCGCCCTCGGCTACGGCTACGGCGCGAGTCGGCGCGGCCTGCAGCGCTACTTCGGTCCGGGCATCACCAAGGACCTGCTGGCCCGCGGCGTGAACGCCGGGCTCTGGTCGGCCGGCACCGTGGGCCTCTACTGGGCGGGCGTGTCCTACATCGGCCGGGCGAACGAGAAGGTCGACCCCGGCTACGACACGCCCCCGACGAGCCCGCTGGTGTCGGGCTCGCCGGAGAGCCTGGCGCCCTTCGACGAGCTCGGCCAGCAGGGCCGCCGCTACGTGCTCGACGCGCTGGAGCCGTCGCTCATCGAGCAGACGATGGGCGAACCGGCCACGGCGCCGATCCGGGTGTTCGTGGGGTTCAACAGCCATCCGATCCACTCCACGAGCCGCTCGGAGATCGCCCTCGAGGAGTTGGAGCGCACCGGCGCCTACGACCGCAAGTACCTGCTCCTGATCTCCCCCACCGGCACCGGTTGGGTGGACCACACGATGATCGAGGCCGCGGAGTTCTTCACCCGCGGCGACGTGGCCTCGGTGTGCATCCAGTACGGCCGCTACCCGTCGTTCCTGTCGCTGCAGAAGGTGCGCCAGGGCCGGCGGCAGTTCCGCCAGCTGGCCTGGGGCGTGCACCAGCGCCTGCAGGGCATGGCACCCGAGGAGCGGCCGATCGTGCTGGTGTTCGGCGAGAGCCTCGGCGCGTGGTCGTCCTCCGACGTGGTGATGAAGGAGGGCGTGGAGGGCTTCGACCGCTACTCGATCCACCGAGCGCTCTGGTTCGGGATGCCGCACCTGGCCAAGTGGTCCAAGGCCGGCCTGGACCGCCCCGGCACGATGACCCCGCCCGGGACCGTGGGCGTGTTCGACCGGTGGGAGCAGATGGCCGAGCTCACGCCCGCCGAGCGCGACGAGCTCCGCGTGGTGCAGGTGAGCCACGACAACGACCCGATCACCCACGTGGACCCGACGGTCCTGTACCGGGCGCCCGACTGGCTCGGCGAGCCGCGCGGCCGGGGCGTGCCCGACGGGCAGCGCTGGTACCCGCTCGTGACCGGCTTCCAGACGATGATCGACGCGGCCAACGCGATGCGGAACGACCCCGGTCAGTTCCGGGCGACGGGCCACGACTACCGCGCGGACACCGCCCGGTTCGTGGCGGAGGGCTACCGACTCCCCTACACCGAGGACCAGCTCGCCAACGTCGAGGTGGAGCTGCGCCGCCTCGAGACCGAACGGGCCGCCAAGATCAAGGGCCCGCAGCCGGAGGAGGGCGCGGACGCCCCCGCCGGCTCAGGCGGTTCGTCGGGCGGCCCGGCGGCCGGGACCCGCACCAAGGGGGCCCGATGGAAGCTGTCGGGTCGCCACAAGAAGCGCAGCTGAGCGAGTGACCCCGGGCTCCCCCGCACCGGCCGGCGACCGGATCCCCACCCACGACCACGGCGGCCCCGCGTGGTGGGACCCGCTGTCGACGCGACCCGAACACGCCACCAGCGAGACCGCGCCCGCGGCCGCGGTGGTGGCGATCCTCGTGGGGTCGAACATCCTCACCAACGAGGTGCTCCCCTCGTGGGCGTACGTGCCGTGGAACATCGGGGTGGCGGGCGTGCTGGTGGTCACGGCCCGGCGCTGGGGCGGGTGCGGGTTCGAGGAACTCGGCCTGTCGCCCAAGCGGCTCACGGACGGGCTGCGCTGGGGCGGCGTCGCCGCGGGCGCCGTGCTCGCGGTCTACGCGGTGGGCGCGGCGCTGCCCCTCACCCGTGACCTGTTCCGCGACGACCGGGCCGATGACGTGGGGCTCGCCGCCATGCTCTGGCGGGTCGGGGTGGCCATCCCCTTCGGCACCGTGCTGGCCGAGGAGGTGGCGTTCCGCGGGGTGCTGCCGGCCATGTTCCGTCGCCGCTTCGCGCACCGCCGCAACTGGGCCGTGCGCGCGGACCTGACCGCGGCCGGGTTGTTCGGCCTCTGGCACGTGCTGCCCGCGCTCGGGCTCGCCGCGGCCAACCCCGCCTTCCGGGGCCTGCCGTCGGGCACCGGCACCGCCGCGGCGATCGTGGGCAGTGTGGTGGGCACCGCGGCGGCGGGCCTGCTCTTCGAGTGGCTCCGGAACCGCTCGGGCAGCCTGCTCGCGCCGATCCTCCTGCACGCCACGATCAATGGTGCGGGCTACGCCACCGCCTGGGTGATCCAGCGCTAGGACTCCGCTCCGTACAGTGGTCGGCGTGGCAGTCGCCCGGACCGACGACGGCAGCACCTACGCCACCGCCGCCGAGATCAACGGACTGATCGCGCCCGCGTCGGTCGAGCGCGTGGGCGTGCCGGCCGGCCTCGGCGACCTGCTCACCAAGAAGGCCTTCGGCCCCGACGACACCGCCGAGTTCGTGCGTCATGCCGACCCGCGGCTCGTCGCGGAGACGCAGGCGAGCGGCTGGCCGCCGCCCGTCGTGCAGGTGTGCCGACCCGGGATGCCGGCCCACATGGTCGAGGTGATGCGGTCGTACGCCGATCCGCACACCAACCCGGTCGACGAGATCCACCACGTGGTGGACGGCGCGATCGAGTTCGGGTTCGTCACCGGCGGCGGGCGTCAGGTGCTCCTCGTGCTCGAGCCCGGCGACGCCCTCTCGTTCCCGGCGGGGACGGAGCACTGGTCGGTCCTGACCGACGACCGGCGGGTGACCACCTACGTGTACCTGTCGTCGGCCACACCGTTCGAGCACCACTACACCGGCACGGCGATCGCCATCCGGTGACGCTCGGCGGCGTGCTCAGTCGCCGGCCATCTCCGCGAACAGGTCGACCGCGCCACCGTCGGGGTCGCGCACCACCGCGTAGCGCTGGCCCCACATGGCGTCCCACGGTGGCCGGTGCCCGTCGTGGTCGGCCTCGACCAGTCGGGTGTAGGTGGCGTCCACACCGGCCGGCGAGCCGCAGTCGAAGGCGAGGGCGACTCGGTGGCCGCCCGCCGGCGGCGTCCACCCGGGGTCGAACGAGCGGACGACCTCGACGGTGTCCCACGCCAGGCGCAGGCCGGCCGGGAGCATGATCTCCACATGGGGGGCGCCGCCGGGATCGGGGATCTCGAGGCCGAGCAGCCGGTAGAAGTCGAGCGAGCGGTCCAGGTCGGCGGTCACGATGCCGACGAGGTCGAGGCGGGGTGCGGGGTGATCGGCCATGCCGAACCCTACGACCGGCCGATGTCAGCCCATCGGCGGCCGGAGGTCCGGCGCGGTCGTGGCGGCGAGGCCTCGCACGAGCGCGGCGAACTCGCCCCCGGCGATGTAGTGGGACCGCTCGGTCCGTCGCGAGAACCGCCATGAGTCACCAACCCGGCGGTACTCGTCGAGGTAGAGCCCGCCGACGTCGCAGAACTCCATCCGGCCCTCCCACTCCACGCCGTTGCGGTTGAACAGGTGGACCCGGCCGGTGGCGGTGTCGGGACCGGTGAAGCGAATCTCGTGGGTGAGCACCGAGTGCAGGCTCCACGTGAACACCGACAGGCCCTGGGGCATCCAGGCCGTGACCTCCTCGATGCCACCGGCGATCCCGCCGCTGTGGGTGTAGTCGAGCTCGGCGTCGTCGGTGAAGAGCGCCCGCCAGCGCGGCCAGTCGGCATCGTCGACGGCGAAGCCGTAGGCGACGGCGAGGTCCTGGATCGCCAGCCGGTCGGCCACCCGTTCCGGTGACGGGATCCGCCCGTCGCCATGGTCCTGATCCGTCGCGTCGCCCATGCGTCCCCCTGTCCGGTGCGTTCGGGACGAACGCTGGCGCACCGCCCCCGGCGCGTCAACCACCCGCGACGTCGGCTACCTTCGGCCCCGCATCGCGGGTGTAGCTCAATGGCTAGAGTCCCAGCCTTCCAAGCTGGTCATGCGGGTTCGATTCCCGTCACCCGCTCCAGGCGGAGGCTCCCTCCGCACCCGGATCGGTCCGGGTGTGGTGCCGGAGCCGGCCGCGGAGGGAAGGAAGCGGCCGGCCCCGGCACATCGTCAACGTCGCAGGGCCGCACCGCGTTGACACCCGGGCGCGTTTCCCCCCGCCCGTGGCCCGGCGGGAGGATGGTCCGATGACCGACCACTCCCCTCCCCGCACGGCCCTGGTGCTCGGCGCCACGAGTGACATCGCCGTGGCCTGCGTGGCGGAGCTGGCCCGGCGGGGTCTCCGGGAGGCGGTCCTCGCCGCGCGTGACCCCGAGGCAGCGGCCTCCGCCGTGGCCGCGGCGGCGCCCGGCGTCCGGGTGACGACCCGCCGCTGGGACGCGACCGACGTGGACACGCACCGTGCACTGGCCGAGGAGGCCGCCGACCTGCTCGGCGGGCTCGACCTCACGCTCTGCGCCGTGGGCATGCTCGGCCACCACGCCGGGCGCTCCATGGGTCCAGGGCAGGTGGACGAGATGGTCCGCACCAACTTCGCGGGCCCGGCCGCCGCGCTCGCCGCGGCGGCCGACGTGATGGCCGCAGCCGGGCGCGGCACGATCGTGGTGCTCTCCTCGGTGGCCGGCCAGCGGGCCCGGCGCTCGAACTACGTGTACGGCTCGTCCAAGGCCGGCCTCGACGTGTTCGCCCAGGGCCTCGGCGACGCGCTGGTGGGCACGGGAGTGCGGGTCGTGGTGGTGCGGCCGGGCTTCGTGCGGTCCCGCATGACCGAGGGACTCGACCCCGCGCCGTTCGCCACCGATCCCGCCACCGTCGCCGGCGCCGTGGCCGACGCGGTCACCCGCGGCCGCCACGAGGTGGTGCCCGTCCCGGCGCTGCTCGGGCCGCTGTTCGGCGTGCTCCGCAACGCCCCCCGACCCCTCTGGCGGCGTATCGCGGGCGACCGCTGACCTTGCGCCGGCACGGACCGCGCCGCACCGCCACGCGGGCCGCGGCGCTTCGGTAGGGTCCTGCCGTCAACGCCCGGCACGAGGCCGGGCGGCGCAGGAGGAACGACATGGCCATCGGCCCCGTGGAGTACGTCATCGTCGGGTTCCCCGGCAACGAGTTCAACGGCGACATCGCGCCCGCGCTGGAGAAGCTGGTGGACTCCGGGACGATCCGGATCATCGACCTGCTCTTCATCACCAAGGACGCGGACGGCAACGTCGACGCCTTCGAGTACGAGGACCGCGAGGACCTCTCGCCGTTCAGCGTGCTGAGCCAGGAGCTCGACGGGCTGCTCAACGACGAGGACATCGAGATGGCCGCCGAGGTCCTCGAGCCCGGCTCGTCCGCGGCGTTCATCGTGTGGGAGGACTGCTGGGCAGCCGAGCTCGCCGAGGCCGCCCGCGGCGCCGGCGGTGTGATCCTCGCCGGCGAGCGGATCCCCCACCAGATCGTCGAGGACGCCCTCAGCCAGCTCGGCCTCGACTGAGTACGCCGGCCGGCACGAACGACACGACCGGCACGAACGACACGAACGACACGACCAGCAAGCACGACACGGAGGTAACGACAAGATGCGTGGACGACGAATGGGACGGCCCGGACTCGTGGGCACGATGGCCCGCACCGCGGTGATCGCCGGGACCGCGACCGCGGTGTCCGGCGGCGTGGCACGACGCCAGCAGTCCAAGGCCGAGGAGAAGGCCCAGGCCGAGGCGTACCAGCAGCAACAGGCCTACGAGCAGCAGCAGGCGATGGCCCAGCAGGCCGCCGCGCAGCAGGCCGCCGCGGCGCCCGCCCCGGCCCCGGCTCCCGCCGCGGGCGAGCAGGACACCATCTCGCAGCTCAAGGAGCTCGCGTCGCTGAAGGACCAGGGCATCCTCACCGAGGAGGAGTTCGCCGCCCAGAAGGCGAAGATCCTGGGTTCCTGACGCCCACCGCGTCCGACTCCGACCGCTTTGTGATGCTGGCGGACACGTATTTGTGTCCCCCAGCATCACAAAGCTCGGGATTCGGGCGCGTCAGTCGTCCGAGGCAGCCGATCGGTCCAGGTCGAGCGACGCCGAGTTCATGCAGTAGCGCTGTCCGGTCGGGTGGGGACCGTCATTGAACAGGTGGCCGAGGTGGGCGCCGCAGTCGCCGCAGCGCACCTCGGTCCGCACCATGCCGTGGCTGCGGTCCTCGAGGAGTTCCACCGCGCCGGGCTCGACCGGGTCCCAGAAGCTGGGCCAGCCGGTACCGGACTCGAACTTGGTGTCACTCGTGAACAACGGGCGTCGGCACACCACGCACCGGTACATGCCGTCGTCGTGGCAGTCCCAGTAGATGCCGGTGAAGGCACGCTCGGTGCCGGCCTCCTGCGTCACCTGCCACTGGAGCGGGTCGAGCCGCTCACGCAGTTCGTCGTCGGACGGTCGCTCTGCCATGTGATCACCTGTTCGCCATGGGTGGGTCCCAGTGCTGCACCGGGACGGTGGGCGGCGGGGGCGGCGGCCCCGCCGGAGTGTGCTGGTCCGCGGGGACCTGCGCCCCGCGACGGCCCCGGGCCATCCGGCCGAGGGCCAGGGCGCGCTGCACCTCGGCCGGGCCCATCAGCCCGACGAGCCGGCCCTGGTCGAGCACCACGACCTCCGAGGTGGCCACCGGGCCGAGTCGCTCGATGACCTCGGTGACCTTCTCGCCCGGCGCGGCCACCGGCACGTCCGCCACCGGGACCATCACCGCCGCGACCGCCGTGGAGGGCCACGACTCGGCCGGCACCCGCTTGATCTGCGTCATCGTGACCAGACCGACCAGGCGGCCCGACACGTCGAGCACCGGCACCGCCTGCTGGGCGGTGGAGCGAAGCGGCCCGTCGACCACCTCGGCCACGGTGGTCCAGTTCGCGACCGTTCGGGGCGACGGGAGCATCGCGGCGCCCACGGTCAGGTCGCCCAGCAGGCGCTCACCGTCGTAGTGGGCCTGCTCCATCCGGGCCGCGCCCAGCAGGAACCAGCCGATGAAGGCGGTCCAGATCCCGCCGAAGCTGCCGAGCAGCGCGATCTCCGCGAGACCTGCACCGATGAGGAGGAACCCCACGAACCGGCCGGCCTTCGCCGCGGTGGCCTTGGCCCACAGCCGGTCGCCGCGGAGCTTCCAGAGGCCCGACGCCAGGATCCGGCCGCCGTCGAGCGGGGCGCCCGGAAGCAGGTTGAACAGCGCGAGGAACACGTTGATCGCACCCAGCCACCAGAGCAGCACCACGTACAGGCCGGGCACGCCGACGATGTCGAGGCCGTAGGCGCCGGCGAGGAACACCGCGCCGAGCAGGAAGCTCATCGCCGGGCCGGCCGCCGCGATGCGGAACTCCGCCCCTGCGCCGGGGGCCTCGTTGCGGAACCTCGCCACACCGCCGAACAGCCAGAGGGTCACGCCCTCCACCTCGATGCCGTTGCGCCGGGCGACCACCGAGTGGCCGAGCTCGTGGGCGAGCAGCGAACCCAGGAAGAGCAGGGCGCCGATGGCGGCCACGGACCAGTAGGCCGCGGTGGCCAGACCGGGCTCGCCCTGCGGGAGGATGACCGTGGCGAGGCTCCAGGTGAGCAGGCCGCCGATCACGATCACGCCGAGGTCGGCCGCCACGTCGATGCCGAGGATCCGGCCGAGTCGAAGGCTTCCTTGCCGCATGTCACGCACCTCGTTCCGGCGCCGAGACTACCGCCGGGACGACGTCGCCGAACCCACGCCCGGCGCCGGCTCTGTGGTCCACCTCAGCGCCGCGGGCCATGCCGCCCCAGGTCATGCGAACCGTGCGGCGATCGCAGTGACGCCGGGTCCGCCGAAAACGGAGACGACCCCCGGCCGCCCGGCAGGAGGGAAGGGAAGAGCCAGGCGGCCGGAGATCGCTCCGTGTGTCATTTCTACCTCATGCAAGGGGTGCTGCGCGGTACGCGATCACCCCCTCTTCACCGAGCGTGGTTCAGTCCGGGGCGGTTCGGTCCGGGTCGTGTCAGCGCCGCACGAGCGACACGACGGTGCGGTCGCCCACCGTCCGGGTGCGGGCCGGGTCCATGCGGAAACCGAGCGGGTGCTCCCACTCCGCGAGGTCGGCCGCGGTGGTGCCGGGGTGCTCGAGCAGGTGGCGGACCAGCGCGCCCTTCAGGAGCTTGTTCCAGTGGGCGACCGCCACGAGCTCGCCGCCGCGCCCGGGTTCCAGGAACTCGACCGACGTCTGGGCCAGACCCCCGGGGGAGGACCACGCGGCGTCGTGCTCCTTGGGCAGGAGGTTCCACACGGTCCGCCCCCGCGCCTGCTCGGCGAGCGCCTCGCTGAGCGAGGCCCGCCACCAGCTCGACAGGCGGCCGAGCCGACCGAGGGACGCACCCATCTTCAGCTTGTAGGCGGGGATCGGATCCGTCGGGGCGACGAGTCCCCACAGGCCGGAGACGATGAGCACCGACGACGCGAGCCGGCGACGAGCCGGTGCCGGCAGCGTGCCCACGTCGAGCGCGTCGTAGAGCACGCCGGTGTAGCGCTCGATCGCCGGCATCGTGGCCGAGGTGCGCACGGTGCGGTTCTCCTCGGTCGCCGCGGCCAGGGCGTCGCCCTTCACGCCGAGGAGCTTCGAGCGGGCCGCCACGCTGCCGCGCATCGCGGTGCCGAGTGCCCGCAGCACCTGCTCGCGGGGCACGTCGAGGTCGACCGCCATCGTCGCGGGGGCCCACGCCGGACCGTCACCGCCCGACGCCTTCCCTTCCGACGGGGGCAGCAGGATCAGCGGACGTGGGCTCGGCACGGCACGGGATGCTGGCACGGCCCGGTGCCTGCCGACGAGTCACCCTCAGCCCGTGGGTGACCCGGCCGACGGAGGCTTCGCTTCCATGCTGTCGGGGGCGACCATCACGCCCGACGCGTCGACCACCTCGAAGTCCGCCGCGGTGAAGCGCTCGAGCGCCGCGAGCTGACCCACGTCCCAGCGTCGGTCGGGGGTGCCCCGCAGCGAGAACGTGGCGGCCGTGTCCGACAGGACCATGCCGTGGCGCTGCAGGGCGGTGGCGAGCACGCGGGCCTGGGGCGGCAGGTCGGCCACGGGCGCGTCGGCCCGGAGCCGGAACCACGTGCCCATCGGCGGCGCGGCGGGGTCGGTGGACGTGCCGTCGGAGAAGCGGGCGGGCCACACGAACCGAGGTGAGTTGGTCGGCCCCGCGGCGATGATCGCGTGGTCCACGGTGCCGGAGGCCACCTGGTCGTAGGTGACGGTGCCGGGGAACAACGGCAACCCCGAACCGGTGGAGGTGCCCTTCGGGAAGCGGAGGTCCGACAGGTCCCACTGGACGCCGCTCAGCGCGGACCAGTGGCCGAACCACCGGCGGGTGGAGATCAGCTCCCACATCCGGCCGGCGTCCACGTCGATCCCGACGTAGTGGTTGTCGTAGCCGTACCCGGGGAAGCTCTCGATGTAGGCCGGATTGGTGATCGGCACCGGCCCGCCGAGCGAGGAGTTGGCCGGGTCGGTCACGTGCACCTTCTCGCGGGGGGTGCTGTCGGTGACGATGTTGAACGGCACACCGAACACGATGTTGTTGTACGGGACCCCTCCGAACCCGGCACGGAACTGCAGGGGCGAGCCGTCGGGCCCGCGGAGCGCGCCGGTGGTGGCCGCGGAGTCGGCCCGAACCGGGAGGTCGGTGATCGGCCGGTAGAAGAACGCCGAGTCGGGGAACAGCCGGGGCAGGGCCGGGAACTCGGGCGCCTCGAACGGAAGGGGCCGGTTCGCCACCGCGACCCCGGCACCGAGCAGTGCCACCACCACGGTGATCCCCACCACGACCGGAGGGCGCCGTCGGTGCTCGGGGTCGCGACGGCGACGCACCGTCCGCACCACGAGGGCCGCCACGAGCGCGACGAGACCCACGACGAGCCAGATCAGCCCGACGACGAACATGAACTGGTCCGAGCCCGGCACGCGCAACGCCGGGCCCACCACCTCCAACACGCCGGTGCTGCGGTACTGCACCGCCGCCCCGGTCCACCACGTCATGCGCCCCCGGCAGGATTCGAACCTGCGGCCATCGGATTAGAAGTCCGCCGCTCTGTCCAACTGAGCTACGGGGGCCAGCTTCCGGGTCACCCCGGCACACCGTCTATGCTGCTCCACCTTGTCACGATGGAGGTGACTCCGACGCGGCAGGACACGTCATGGTGGCCGTAGCTCAGCCCGGTTAGAGCGCCAGGTTGTGGCCCTGGAGGTCG
>JBMOJH010000006.1:0-61620 GCA_049316905.1 Microthrixaceae bacterium
CGGGACGGGCGTGAGCGGCGGTTCGTGAGCATCTCGGGGTCCCAGCGGCCCCGGAAGCCGATCCATGACCTCCCACGTGCGGTCGACGTCATCCGGGCGGCGCTCGCCGCCGGCGGGTCGGGCCCGCCGGCCCGGTGAGCGCCCGGTTCACTCCTCCCAGGGCCGCTCCGGCCAGCGGTGCTTCGGGTAGCGCCCGCGGAGGTCCGACCTGACCGCCGCGTAGCTGCCCCGCCAGAACCCCGGGAGGTCACGGGTGCGCTGGACCGGTCGTCCCGCCGGTGACAGCAGCTCGACGGTGACCGGCACGGTGCCCCGGCCGACGGTGGGGTGCTCGTCGAGGCCGAGCAGGTCCTGCAGCCGGACCGACAGGGTCACCTCGGGGACCCGGCTGCCGTCGGGGTCGTCGGTCCAGGAGTAGGTGAGCGCCGCGGTGCGTCCCGACGGGAGCGCGAGGCGCTCGGGGGCGAGCTCGTCGAGGGCCCGGCGGGCCGCCCACGGCAGGGCATCGGCACCGTGGCCGCGGCGGACGACCTGTGCGAGGTCCTCCGAGGTGCGGGCCCCGGCCGCGAGCGCGGCGTCCACGAGGTCGGGCCGGTCGCCGTGACCGGCCGTGGGCACGTCCGCGCCGCCGCGGCGGGCGACCTCGCGGCGCGCCGTCCGGGCATCCTCCGCGGGTGCGGTCGCAGCGGCGACCTCGGCGAGGCCCTCGGCCAGCGGAGCGCGTAGGGCGTCCGGGTCGGGGTCGGCCCAGGGCCGCTCCTCGAGGGTGACCGCGCCGAGGTGGTGGCGTTCCCGCGCCACCACGGCCCCCGCATCGCGGTCCCACGCGGTGGTTCGCTCCACCGCGATCCGTGCCGGATCGATGGCATCGGCGGCGTCGACAGCGGCGACCAGGTGCACCCGTGCCGGGCGCACCCCGGCGTCGAGCGACGGCACCACGATCCACTCGGCCCGGGCGACGGGGTCGTCCGCGGGGAGCGCGACCTCGCCGCCGGTCACCAGGTGGTACACCGCGAGCTCGCGCCGTCCGACGGTGCGGGTGCCGGGGCGCCGCCTGGCCAGGCGGTCGGGGAAGCCGGCGAGCACGGCGCGCCCGAGGGGCACCCCCGCACCGGCCGGATCGCCACGGAGCCGGGTGCGCCACTCCCGCTCGGCCCGTCGTTCCGCGTCGTCACCCCGTCCGGAGCGGACCGCCCGCACCCGGTCCTCGAGGTCCACCGGGCCCGGTCGGTCCGCCTCGAGCACCGCGGCGAGCGCAGCGGCGGTGTCGGGATCCGAGGTGGCGTGGACGACCGCACCGAGGCGGGGGTGGGCGCCGAGCGTCGCGAGCTCCCGTCCCGCCGGGGTGAGCCGGCCGGACGGGTCGAGCGCCCCGAGCCCGGAGAGCAGCCGGTCCGCGGCCGCCACGGCCCGCGGCGGCGGCGGGTCGAGCCAGCGCAACTCGTCGACCGCGGCGCCCCACGCCCGTACCTGCAGCACCGGGCCGGTGAGGTCCTCGGCGAGGATCGCCGGCTCGTCGCGGGTCGGGCGGTGTCGCTCGTCCTCGGCGGACCACAGCCGGTAGCAGACCCCGGGCCCGGTGCGGCCGGTGCGCCCCCGCCGCTGATCGGCCCCCGCCCGGCTCACCGGGCCGGTGACGAGGCCGGGCAGCCCGGTGCGCGGGTCGGTCCGCACGGTGCGCCGCCGCCCGGCGTCGACCACCACGCCGATGCGCGGCACGGTGAGCGAGGTCTCCGCGATCGAGGTCGCCAGCACCACACGACGGGTGGCACCGGTGGGACGGAGCACCTCGTCCTGGTCGCGGTCGGGCACCGAGCCGTGCAGCTGCATGACCTCCACCCCGGCCGGGAGCCCGGCGCGGCCGAGCGCCGCGGCGGTGCGGCGGATCTCGCCCCGGCCCGGCAGGAACACCAGCACGTCGCCCGGATCGGTCCGGAGTGCCTCGGCGACCACGGTCGCCGTTCGGTCCTCGAGGGGGTCGTGCGCGCTGCCGGGCCGGTACCGGGTGGCGACCGGGTGCGCCGGCAGTTCGGTGACGGCCACGGGCACGGGCGGACCGCCCGGCGGGGCCAACAGCTCGGCGATCGGGCCGGGGTCGACGGTGGCGGACATGGCGACCAGTCGGAGGTCGGGTCGCAACGAGGAGCGCACGTCGGTGAGCAGGGCGAGCAACAGGTCCAGGTCGGTGGAGCGCTCGTGCACCTCGTCGAGGAGCACCGCGGCCACCCCCTCGAGCGACGGGTCGCGCTGCAGTCGGCGCAGGAGGAGTCCCTCGGTCACGAGCTCCACCCGGGTGCCCGCCGAGGTCCGGCGCTCGCCACGCACCGAGTAGCCGACGGTCCCGCCCACGGGCTCACCGAGCCGGCCGGCCATGTACCGGGCCGCAGCGCGCGCGGCGAGCCGGCGCGGTTCGGTCACCACGAGGCGGCCGGTGGCCCACGGCTCATCCAGCAGGGCGGGGGCGATCGCCGTGGTCTTGCCGGTGCCCGGCGGCGCCACGAGGACCGCGGCGCCGGGGCCGGCCAGGGCGGCGCGCAGCCCGGTGAGCGCGCCGAGCGCGGCCGGTTCCGGGGCGCTCACGGAGATCTTCGGATCTCAGGTGGCCACATGTGCGAGTGAGGACCCCTATGTCGCGGGGGCGGGGTCAGGAGACGGCGCGGGCGAAGGTCGCGGCGTCGAGCGACAGGCGCACGTCGCCGTCGGACAGGTCGACGGTGCCGGAGCGGTGGCACACCTCGCCGAAGCGGGACCGGTGGCGCGGGCCGCCCCCGAGCGCCACGGTCGCCCCGGCGACGGTGAAGGCCCCCTGGGAACCGAACCGCACCGCACCCGCCGTCGGCGAGTCATAGGCCACCGCCCAGCCGCCGTCGCGCTCGACCGCCGAGACCGGTGCGCCCGTGACGGCGTCCACGAACGCCGCGAACGACGGCCACTCCGGGGCCCGCCCCACCTCGCAGATCCACACGTTGCGGGCGTCGCCGTCGGCGACGAGGTCGAACGGCTCGGAGAACCTGGCGCTCGAGATCACCGGCGTGGTGCGCCACTCGGTGGGTCGGTGCGACCACAGCGCCACGTAGCCGTCGCCACGCCGGCCGACCGTCCACCCGTTGCGCTGGGTCCACTCGTCGAAGCGCTCCCGCGGGAAGAACGCGTGCGTCATCGACAGGTAGCCCACCGAGAAGCCGAGCGAGCCGAGGTCGAGCGGCTCGTACGCCGGCCAGTAGCAGTGGACCGACACGCGCTCGTGCTGGGCCGACCGCGGCATCGACGCCGTGCCGGTCCAGTAGCCGGAGTCCTCGCCACGGCCGCCCGTGGCCGGCGCGCCGGTGGGGTGCGTGGTGAACACCAGGGCGTCCGCGTCCACCGTGGCCTGCCACGAGTGCGTCTGCTCGCTCGCGTCGCCGGGCCGGTGGTCCACCACGGAGGACAGCATCACCTCGGGGCTGCGCCAGGTCACCGTGGTGGGCTCGCCCAGCACGCCGGCCGCCGCGAACGCCGCCAGCTCGCGGGCACCCACCTGGGCGAGCGCCGGGTTCTGGGAGATGGTCCGCAGGCCGCGGAACGAACGGAACAGGGTGGTGTCCCACAGCCGGTAGCGATCGGCCACGGCCAGGGTGGCGGGCACCACCTGCCACGCGGTCACCGCGCCCTGGGACCACCAGAACGACAGCTCGGACTCGTCGAAGCCGTGGCCGTCGATCGGATCGGGCATGGGAGTGACGGGGGCCTTCGGGTCCAGGTACAGGCCGTGACGCTCCACCACGGTGCCGACGGTGCGGTCCGTCGCCATCCGGCGCACCAGCTCCGGCACCCGGTAGCGGTCGGTCGCGATCAGACCCAGGCAGGTGGCGTCCGCGAGGCCGGTGTAGTCCACCGGCGTGCCGTCCGCGAGCGTGGTGTCGGCGAACAGGAGGTTGGCGACGGTGAACGTGTTCTCGTCCCGCGCCGTCATCTTGTCCTTCTCGTAGGTCCTCCCCCGCGTGGCGCCGAACACGCCGCGGTGGAGATGGCCGGCGAGATCGGTGAAGCACAGGTCGAGGCCGAGCACGGCGGCGCGCTGCACCTCGAGGTCGTCCGCCGGGCCGAGCTCCAGCACGGTGAGCAGCGGGTTGATGTTCAACGGCAGGTAGACGTTGGAGTGCCACTCGCTGAAGCCGTAGCGCGCCCGCTCGCGCACCCACGCCAGGATCCGCGGCCGGGCCCGCGCCGCGTGCTGGGCGCCGGTCAGGCCGGCGACGGTGAAGGTGCGGTCCGGCAACGCGAGGCCCGAGAGGTACTCGATGACCGCGAAGATGATCCGGTGGTTCTCGGACCAGAACCACTTGTTGTCGACGCGGTCGGGCGGCAGCGGGTCGTCGAAGCGGTAGCGGAACTGCAGGAGCAGGTCGTCCACTTCCGAGATGACCGCCGGATCGAGCACGCCGAGGCCGAACGCCCGCATCCAGTGCAGGTACATCACGGTGAAGTCGCCGGTGTCGGCCCAGCCGAGCAGCTGGTCCCTCACGCCCAGCGAGTCGATCGTGACCGCGGACGGGTCCCAGGTGAACGACGGGTCACGGCGCGCCCGCAGCAGGCGCAGCGCCACCGAGACCGGCCCGCCGGAGGGTCCACCCGACGTGGCGCGCACCAGGTACTCGCCGGCGCGGGCCTGCCACACCGCCTCGTCGATCAGGCCGGGCGCGCCCGGCACGAGGAGCGGGCCGGCCGGGCCCGCGCCCGGCGCCGGGCACGCCGGGCCGCCGCCCCCGGCGGGGGCCGCCGGCGCGCAGTTGGCCAGCAGCAGCGAGCCGCCGCCCACGGCGCCGAGGCCGCCCAGGAACCGTCGTCGTGAAGTCGCCATCCGCCCGGAACCCCCCAGGTGTCGCCCTCCGGGAGGGTACGGCACGAGGGGGCCGTCGGTCGATCGCCCGGCGTGCGCCGCGGACGCCCTGCGGGCCACCATGGGAGCGAGCGAGGAGGGCCCGTGAGCCTGGACAACGAGCTGACCGTCGAGCCGGACGAGGAGCAGGCGCTCGTGGCGGCACGCCTGGAGCTGGTGCCGCGGGTGTTCCCCCGTGAGCTGCCGCCCACGCCCCGGGCCGAGGTCGTGCGCCGGGCCCGCCAGATCGGGCTGGTCGCCGGCCGCCACTTCACCCCGCTCGTGGCCCGCAGCGCCCTCACCCGGCGCATCGCGCCCGACGCCTGGGCCCGGCCGCTGCGCAAGACCTTCGAGGACCTCGGCGCCACCTTCATGAAGTTCGGTCAGCTCATCGGCTCGGCGCCGGGCATCTTCGGCGACGGCGTGGCCGACGAGTTCCGGTCCTGCCTCGACACCGGCACCGCGGTGCCCTTCGAGGAGGTGCGCCGGATCGTGGAGCACGACCTGGGCATGCCGCTCGACGAGGCGTTCTGGAGCTTCTCGGAGTCGCCGATCGGCCGGGCCAGCATCTCGGTGGTCCACAAGGCCACCACCCGTGACGGCCGCCGCGTGGCGGTGAAGGTCCTGCGGCCCGGGATCGAGCAACGGGTGGCGACGGACCTCGACCTGTTCCAACCGCTGCTCGAGATCGTCGCCAAGCAGACCGGCGAGTACGCCGCGGGCCAGCTGCTCGCGATGTTCCAGGGGTTCCGCGAGCAGATCGGCGAGGAGCTCGACCTGCGCAACGAGGCCCGGGCCATGGCCCACTACCGGTGGCTGCTCGAGCAGGTGGAGCTGGGCCGGGTCACCATCCCGGAGGTGTTCCCCGAGCTCAGCGGTCCGCGCGTGCTGACCATGGAGTTCTTCGACGGCGTGCCGGTGGACGACCTCACCACCGTGGCGCGGTACGGCTACGACCCGGCACCGGTCGTGCAGGAGGTGATCAAGGGCTTCCTCCTCACCACCATCCGTTGGGGCACCTTCCACGGCGACGTGCACGCCGGCAACCTGCTGCTCCTTCCCGACGGCCGGATCGGGGTGATCGACTGGGGCATCGTGGGCCGTCTCGACCCGGGGACCCACCGGTTCTTCCGCACGCTCATCGAGGCCGCGCTCGGCGACGAGTCGGCCTGGTCGGAGATCGCCCGCCACATGGTGCGGATGTACGGCCCGGTGCTGGAGGAGAACCTCGGCATGGACGAATCGCAGGTCGAGGCGTTCGTGCGCATGGCGCTGGAGCCCGTACTGACCCGGCCGTTCGGGGAGGTGTCCCTCGCCGACCTCCTGAACGCCCCCCAGCAGAAGGTGGCGGAGGCCCGCGGGATCGAGGCGGAGAAGCTCACCGTGCGGGCCGTCTACCACCGCTTCCGCGAGCAGCGCCGGATCCGGGCCGCCGCGGACGCCCATGGCGTGTACGACTCCGACTTCGACCGCGGGATCTTCCTGCTGTCGAAGCAGCTCATGTACTTCGAGCGCTACGGCAAGATCTTCCTGCGCGACGTGGGGCTGTTCGAGGACGCCGAGTTCTTCCGCGCCGCGCTCGACGCCTCGACGACCGCGGGGCGGGTCTGAGCCCCGTCGCTGCACCACCCCGGGAGTCAGGGGATCAGACGCCCCCACAGCGCGGCCGCGGTCAGCACCACCAGACCCAGTGAGCCCAACGCACCGACCAGCGCGCTGCGCCAGCGGCGGTCGGCCCACTGCGCGAGGGCGATCACCAGCGGGACCGCCAGCAGGACGTACCGGCCCAGCGAGTCGATGTTGTTCGCCGACAGCGCCACCGCCACGGTGGCCGCGGAGTAGAGCAGCCACCCCAGCGGCTGACGGCGGCGCACCGCCACCACCAGGAGCCACAGTGCCACCAGGGCCCCGGCCACGTTCACGACGTCGCGCCACTCGAGGTGGGCGAGGTCCCACAGCCCCTCGGCCAGGCGGGTGACCGGGTCGCGGAACCCCGCGCGGAGCTGGCGCTGGATCCTCAGGGGTGCCCCCGCGTCGCCCACCGCCGCGCCGATCCACCAGAGCCCTCCGAGCAGGCCGGCCACCGGTCCGGCGAGTGCGGCCACCGCGCCCGGGACCGCCCGTGTACGGCTGCCGGAACGATCGTCGGGCCGGTCGCGCCACCACCGCCAGAGCTCCACCGCGACCGGGACCACGAGCAGCACGCCGACCGGCCGCAGCATCCCGGCGAGCAGGCCGAACAGTGCGGCCCACCACCAGTTCCGCCGGTGCAGGGCCAGCAGGGTGGCCGACACGAGGAGCAGCGCCGGGCCCTCCGCGTACGCGAACGCGAGCACGAACGCCGGCGGCACCACGGCCACCATCCACGCGGCCCGTCGGGCGACCGCGTCGCCGTTGCCGTCCCCGTCGGGACCCAGTACCTCGACCGCGAGGCGCCACAGCACCACCGCGGCGCCGAGCGCGCACACGTTCGCGAGGACCACCAGGACGACGTCCTCGCGGCCGAGCGCCAGTGGCGCCAGCAGCCGCGCCGCGGCCGGGTAGAGCGGGAAGAACCGGGCGGCCTCCGCCGGGGAGCCGTCGTACCCGCCCACGGCCAGCACCCGGTAGAAGGAGCCGTCCCAGGTGAGGAGGCCCTCGGTGAGGTGGAGCCGACCGTCAGGGAGCGACACCCGCCCGCTCAGCAGGTGGGCCACCGCGAACCCGGCGGCGACGCAGACGCGGGCCCACAGGAACCCGGCGAGGGCCGGGGCCAGCCCGTCGGTCCAGCGGCGCGGCGGGTCGGTCAGGCCCGGGGCCGCAGCGCCCACAGGCTCGTGGCCTCGTAGAAGTTGTCGGCGTCGCCCGACACGATGGGGGTCACGTCGCGGTTCGTCGCGAGCTGGGCGAGGACCTGCTCGCACTTGTCCTCGAACGTCAGGTAGCTCATGTTCGCCACCAGGTACACGGTGGCGTCGGCCGGGATGCGCGGCTCGATCGACGCCACGAACGCGGTGGGGTCCGCGGCCCGGTTGCGCTGCTCGTAGTCCACCCAGTTCACGAAGCGCGGGTCGCCGCCGGTGGGGAAGGGGATCACCTCGGGCGGGTCCTCGGTGCGGTTCCCGAGCGCCCGTGTGGTGGCCGGTCCGAGCTGGTCCGGGCAGGTCACCACGACCGCCGGGCCCTTCCCGTTCCGGGCCCGGTCGGCCAGGATCTCCGTGGCGGCCACCCCGGTCTGGGTGCGGTCGCGGAACACCTCGACGGTGGAGCCGAACACGCCGACGACGGTCACGAGCGCCATCAGCACCACCGTGGCCGTGCGGGAACGCGCGGTGGCGATGCCGGCGGCGATGCAGAGCATGAGCAGCGGCACGACCACCGCCGAGTACCGCGACGCGAAGGTGCTGGAGCTCGCGAACGCGACCGCCCACGCGATGGCCATCGTGAGGGCGACCACGACCAGTTCGTTGCGCACGCGGGTGGACACCCCCCAGCGCAGGTACAGACGGGTGCCGACCGGCACGGCCAGGCATGCGAGCGCCAGGAGGAGCACGAGCAGGTAGGAGCCGGCCTGCGGCTCGCTGAAGCTGCCGCCCGCCAGGTCGACGATGGTGACCACGACCATGGTGGCGGGCCGGAACGTCTTGCCCCAGGGCGTGCCGGTGTGCGCCGACTGGTACAGCAGGTTCGGGACCCACGGCAGGAACAGGACCCCGCCCACCACCAGGGCCCCGACCGCGGCCAGCGGACCGCGGCGCGCGGCGCGGTCGGACCGGGTCCGCCACAGGCGCCACAGGGCCAGCAGCCCGACGGCGGCCACCAGCCACATCGCCCAGTAGTGGCTCCAGAGCAGGCCCGCGGTGACCAGCGCCAGGCCGGCCGCCGTGAGCCACGTACCGCCTCGACGGGGCCGGTCGGCCAGCAGGTCGTCGGCCAGCAGGTACCCGGCGAGCACCAGCACCATCACGAGGGAGTACATGCGGGTCTCGGACCCGTAGCGAACGCCGAAGGGCAGCACCGCGTAGGTGGCCATGGCCAGGAGGCCCAGCCGGCGACGGCCCAGGGCGGACCCCCCGGAACCGTCAGCTCGGTCGGCTCGGTCCGCCATCCGTGCGCCGGCCAGGTAGGCGAGCGGGAACCCGACCAGCGAGATCACCCCGGAGAGGGCCCGCACCCACCAGTCGGACGTGCCGGCGGCGGTCCAGAGGTGCAGCAGCCAGTAGTAGAGCGGCGGGTGGCCGTCGCGTCGCAGCGCGTCACCGATCTCGCCCAGCGGCAACCGGGCGATGTTGACGCTGAGCGCCTCGTCGAGCCAGAGGTCCGACCGCGGCAGGAAGCGGTAGACCACGCCGGCCACGACGGCCACGGCCACCACCGCGATCAGCCCCCGGTCGACCGCCGGGGCCTCGTGCGTTCCGTCCCCGTCGAGCGGTTCGGTCACGGCTCGTCGACCACCGTCGGGTCCGCGGCCCGGCGTTCCTCCTGGCGCTCCAGCCGGGCGATCGATCCGGCGAGCTCGGCGAGCTGCGTGCGCTCCTCGAGGGCCAGGTACTCGTAGGCCCGGCGCACCGGGCGGAGGGCCGAGAAGAACGCTCGTCGGGCCCGGCCGCGCCCCGTGCCGCCGTCGCCGAGCCACGGGTTGGCCACGTCGTCGGGGAACCGAAGGCGGCCGGCGTCGAGGTCGAAGCGGTACCAGCGGAGCATCTTGTCGAACGAGTGGCGTTCCACGCGCTCGGGGTCCAGGCCGGTGGGGATGCCGTCGAAGAGGTGTCCGGGCCGGTAGAGCTCGGGGTAGAAGTTCTCGAACGCGTACTCGTCGGGGCGGACCCAGAAGGGCCACTCGTGGGGGTAGCGGGGCCAGCACATCGTCACGAACGTCCGCGGCTCCGCGAACAGCTCGGGGTGGTGCCGGCGGCCCCAGTTGAACGGGATCGTCCACTCGCAGAACTGCATCGAGTCGGTCAGCCGGCCCACCGCGTCGAAGGCCTCGACGACCACCCGGCGGTCCATCACCTGGGGCATGTGGGCGGCGTAGGACAGGTGCTCGCAGCCGAGGTAGCTCAGCGCCTGGTAGCTCGCGTGCTGGGCGGCGTCGAAGCTCGTCTCGTTGCGGCGCCAGAGCGCCAGGTCGTACGACACGTGGCCCACGTAGCGGCCGTCCTCGACGAAGGTGGTCGGCTCGATCGGCTTGAGCGGCCGGTAGTCGTCGTCGGAGGCGAGGTGGACATCCGCCAGCGGGGCCCGCCGTGCCGCGGCGACCCGCAGCACGGTGTTGCGTGACGAGTGGTCCGTGGCGGCCAGCTCGTCGAGCTCGCCGCGGGCCAACAGCTCCTCCTCGGCGAGGCCGGTGAAGGGCCCGTCGAGCTCCTGGCGCAGCCGGGCGAGGGTGGCCTCAGGGGCGAGCACCACCACGTCGTCGACCCACGGCATGAAGTGGCGGACGTGTTCGAGCGTCTCGCGCAGGACCGCGGGGCGGTTGGAGAGGTACAGGATCTGCATGTGCGTCCCGGTGCGACGCACCGTGACGGCGATCCTAGCGATGGCCCCCGGCGTCGTCAGTGAGGGAGCCGTCGGTGAGCCCCTCCTCGATCGCCGGGGTCGGTTCGGGTCGGCCGATGAGGTAGCCCTGCACCCGGTCGCAGCCCATCGCGCCGAGCGCCCGCAGCTGCAGCGCCGACTCCACGCCCTCGGCGACCGTGGTGAGCCCGAGGCTGCGGGCGAGGCCGATCACGCCCTCGACGATCGCGGTGTCGTCCGCGTCCACGCCGAGGCCCGACACGAACCCCTTGTCGATCTTGAGCGAGCCGAACGGGAAGCGCTTGAGGTAGGTGAGCGACGAGTAGCCGGTGCCGAAGTCGTCGAGGGACAGGTGCAGACCGAAGCCGCGCAGCGACCGCAGCGTGTCGGCCGCGGCGCGCGCGTCGGTCATGAGTGCGGTCTCCGTCACCTCGAGGATGAGGCGATCCGCCGGGAGCCCGGAGGTGAGCAGGGCGCCGCCCACCACGTCGGTGAGCCGGGGGTCGGTGAGTTGGCGGGCCGCCACGTTGACCGACACCGACGGGGCGGCGCCGGTACCCGGGACCTGCGGCCACCGCGCGGCGCGGGCGCACGCGGTCTGCAGCACCCACTCGCCGATCGGCACCACCAGGCCCGACTCCTCGGCCACCTCCATGAAGTGCGCCGGGAGGAGCACGCCGCGTCGCGGGTGGTTCCAGCGCAGCAGCGCCTCGAAGGCCACGACGTGACCGCTCGCGCGGTCCGCGATGGGCTGGAAGTGCAGCGCGAGCTCCTCGTCCTCGAGCGCCCGGTGCAGCTCGTCGACGAGGCGGAGCGTGACCCGGGCGTGGTGGCGGCCCGACGGCACGAACCACTCGGCCCGGTTCCGGCCGCGCTCCTTGGCCCGGTACATGGCGGCGTCGGCCTCGCTCAGGAGCGCCTCCACCGGGAGGTCGGGCCGGGCGGTCGCCACGCCGATGCTCACGGTCGGGTGGAAGCGCTCGCCGCGCGACAGCTCAACCGGATGGGCGACCGCCGCCAGCACCCGGTCGAGGACGGCGTCCACCTCGTCGCGTCCCGCGGGGTGCAGGAGGAGGGCGAACTCGTCGCCGCCGAAGCGGGCGACGGTGCCGGCGCCCTCGACGGCGTCGGCCAGACGGGCGGCCACCTCGACCAGCAGGCGGTCCCCCTCCTCGTGGCCGAGGCTGTCGTTGATGACCTTGAAGCGGTCGAGGTCGAGGAACGCCACGGCCGGCCGGCCGTCCTCGATCCCGGCCAGGCCCGCGTTCAGCAGTCGCGCGAACTCGTGGCGGTTCACGAGGCCGGTGAGCGGGTCGTGCGTGGCCAGGTATTCGAGGCGGGCCCGCGAGGCCTCGCGCTCGGTCACGTCGGCCACGATGCTGACCATCTGCGGCTGCCCCGCGTCGTCCGGGTACGAGGCCACCGTGACCTCCAGATCGAGCTGCCCGCCGTCGAGGCCGCGCACCGGGATCCGGCGGGTGATGGAGTCCTGCTCGCCACTCACGACCGCGGCGACATCGCGGTCCCGTGCCGCCTGCTCCTCCGGGGTGAGCATGGCGTTCACGTTGTCGGCGCCGGGGGGCGCGAGGTCGAGCCGGAGCAGCTGCTCGACCGCCCGGTTGGCGGCCACCACGGTGCCGTCGGGGTGCGTGATGCTCATTCCCACCGGCGCGTGCTCGAACACGGCGCGGAACCGGCGCTCGTTGGCCTCGGCCAGTTCGAGGGATCGCCGGCCCTCGCGGTGCAACGCACGCAGTTCGAGGTTCACGAAGAGCTGGTTGGCGAGCACCGCCACGGACATGGCCACGAGGAGCGCCAGCGTGGTGTCGTCCAGTTGTCCGTCGTCGGCGACCTGCCAGGTCAGCGCCACCAGCGCCAGGGACATCGCGCCGTAGACGACGAGGCGCCGGGGTGCGGTCACGTCCTGGTCGCCCGCCGGGCCGTCGGGGGCGACCGTGGCCACGACGATGCACATGGTGCACATCGTCCACGCGGCCAGGGCGAAGGTCGCCGGCCCGTCCGCACCCGATCCGGCGTGCACGGCGTACGCCGCGTCCGCGAGGGAGAACATCCCCGAGGTGGCGGCCACCCAGGCCAGGACCGGGCGTCGGCCCTGGTAGATGGCGGCCATGAGCAGGACGCCGAAGACGGTCACGTCGACCAGCACGAAGCCGAGTCGCGGCTGCTGCAGGGACCGGGCCCGTGCGTCCATGGCGGTGTACTGCGGCTCGAAGAGGAAGGTCCAGAGCGCGAAGCACGCGGTGAGGCCCACCACGAGCCCGTCGGAGGCGATGCGCCACCGGGTGTCCGCCGCGAGGGGACGGAACAGGTACCGGGCCATCCCGATGATGCCGATGACCATCCCGACCACGTAGAGCGGGTCGGCCCAGTCCCCGGAGCCCTCGGGCCCGCCGTAGACCCCGGCGAGGGTCCAGCGGGCCTGGCAGACCGCGGTGACGGCCAGGAACACCGCCACCGGCCCCCATGACCACCGATCCTCCGTCCGGGCCCGCAGCGCGGCGAGCACCGCGGCCGCCGCCAGCAGCACGAAGTGCAGCACCTGGACGGATCGCTGGCCCACCTCGCTCGGGAGTGTGGCCGCCAGGAGCAGGCTGGCCCCTCCCATCGCCAAGGCGAGCGCGACGGCCCGTTCGGGACTCCACCACCGGTACCGACCGGTCGGTCCCTCCCTCGGCGTCACCGCCGGTTCCCATCCCACCGCACCAGTGTGACGGTCGTCGCCCGGAAGGGGAACACTTCGCCGAGGAAAGTTCAGTGCCCGGTCAACGCCCACCCACGAGCGGCGGCGGCACGTCGCCGAAGCCGAGGAGCAGTTCGGCGAGCCGGCGGGCCGCGTCGTCCCAGCTCGGGGCCCGGTACCCCGCCGTGCGGGCGGCGGCCGCCTCGTGGAACGCCGGGTCGAGCAGGTGGCGCTCCACGAGCACCTCGAGGCCGTCGGGGTCGTCGGGGTCGAGGGTCTCCACCCGGCCGTCGCCGGCCTCCACCAACGCGCCCCCGGTGGACGCGATCGTCGGGCAACCGTGGTGGAGGGCCTCCATCACCGGCACCCCGAGACCCTCGTAGCGCGACGGGGCCAGGGTCAGGAAGGCGTGCTGGTAGAGCCACGCCAGTCCGGCGTCGTCCACGCCCTCGAGCCACAGGAGGCGGCGGCCCCACTCCGGGTGTGAACGCAGGTCGGCGACGAGGTCGTCGACCAGCCACCCCTCCTTGCCGACGAGCACCAGGCCGAGGTCGGGATGGCGCCGGGCGAGGCGGTCGAAGGCCTCCACCGCCAGCCGCTGGTTCTTGCGCGGTTCGATCGTGCCCACCACCAGGAGGAAGCGCCCCAGCGACGGGGGGAGGGCCACCGGTGCCGGCTCCACGACCGGGAAGTCGGCGCCGAGCGGGATGACCGCGGTGCGCAGCCCGCGGGTCACCCCGGACTCCCGGGCCACCCGCTGCAGGTCGCGCTCGGTGCACTCGGAGATGCACACGAACAGGTCCGTGGTGGCGAGGTGCGCTCGGAGCCACCGGCCGAACAACCGGCGCTGGGTGGGGTCGAACCAGTCCGGGAAGAGCTCGGGCATCACGTCGGCCACCAGCACCGCGGTGTGGACCCCGCTGGCCCGCAGTCGCGGGAGCAGCACGTCGCGCGGCTCGGGGTCGTGCCAGCCCGGCTCGAGGTCCATGAAGACCGAGCCCAGCGGCGGGATGTCCATCGCGAGGGCGCGCACTTCCGGGGTGAGCGCCCGGCGCCGACGCCGCAGGTCCACGCCCGCCCTCGCCCGCCGGGCCACCGGGAGGTCGGCCACGCCGCGGACGATCGGCGACAGCGGTCCGAACGAGTCCGCCCGCCGCACCGCCCGGCCCCCCGGCGGGTGGGTGGCGAGCCGGCGCGCCTCGTCGGGCAGCAGGCGTCGGTAGCCGCCGAGCTCGGTCGGCCACACCACCGGCACCACCTCCAGGCCATCGCCGGCCGGGCCCTGCAGCCCGCCCACCAACGACCGCACCACCCGCTGGTACCCGGTCGTGTAGGGCAGCGCGAGGGTGTTCGTGACCTCGACGATCACGGGCAGCGCGGGCGTCACGGGGCCAGGACCTCCCGCACCAGTCCGGCGAAGCGGTCACCGAGGACCGTCCACTCGAAGTGCTCCTCGACCAGCCGCCGCGCCGCGCGGGCGCGCTCGGGTTCGGGGGCGCCGACGGCGGCACGGATCGCCGCCGGGAACTCGCCGAGCTCGGCGAGGCGGACGTAGCGCTCCGCGTGGTCCACGCCCCGGGCCCCGACCCGGGTGGAGACCACCGGCAGGCCGGCCGCGAAGTAGCCGAGGAGCTTCAGGTTCGACCCGCCACCGGACTGCATCGGGTTGAGGCCCACGTCCGCAGCGGCCTGCACCTCGGAGAGCTGCTCGTCGTCGAGCGTCCCCAGCAACCGGACGTTGCCGGGGAGCCGTCGTGAGTTCAGGAACGAGCTGTGGCGGCCCGCGAGGACGAACAGGAACTCGCCGAGCTCGGGCGCCATGTCCGCGATGGCGCGGCCGGCCTCGATGTTGGGGGCATGACCCGAGCCGACGAACAGGGCGAGGTGTCGCACCGACGGTCCGGCCCCGAGGCGACGCAGCAGGGCGTCGCGGCGGCCGGCACGTTCGGTCGTGTCGGTGAACCGCACCGCGCGGGTGTCCACGCCGTTGGGCACCACGGCCACCCGGTCGGGGTCCAGGCTGTGATCGGTCGCGAGGGCGGTGCGGTCCTCCGAGGTCACCACGGTGATCAGTCGGGCGGCCTGGCAGGCGGCGCCCTCCACGGCGTGGACCCGGTCGAGCAGCCAACGACCGCCCTCGTTCGCGGGGAGGAGGCCGGCTTTCAGCGCCCCCTCGTGGTTGTGGGCGTCGAGCACCACGGGGAGACGGGGGGCGAGGGTCCGCACCGCCGGGTACAGGTAGGGCTGCACGAGCACCGCGGCGCGGGCCCCGTCCAGGGCGGCCACCAGCTCGCGCACCAGGGCCGGGGTGGCCGGCCAGAGCTGCGACGCCGCGATGTCGGTGATCGACACGTTGCCGGTGAGGAGCCGGAGCCGCGCCTCGGCCTCGTGCTGGCGGGCGGAGACGGTCACGGTGGTCTCGGCGACCCCCGGTGCAGGGGAACGGTGCTCGCCGGCCGGACCGTCCTCCGTGGCGAGGTCCACCAGGTCCACCTGCCAGCCGTCCCGGGCCAACGCGCCGAGCAGGTGCCGGGCCCGCTCGGCCCCGCCGCCCGGCCAGCCCGCCACCGGGTAGGTGCTCACCGCCACGAGCCGGCCCCGGCCGGAGGTGCCCGCGGTCCGGCGGGGCGGTGCCGCGGTGCCCAGCAGTGCGGCGGGCACATCGGCCCAGTCGTGCTCGGAGCGGCGGGCCCACGCGGCCTCGGCGAGTCGTTCGGCGGAGGTGGTGCCGGCGCCGTCGAGCACGGCGGTCATCGCGGCGGCCACCGCCCGCGGGTCGGGCTCGGTCACCAGCCCGTCGGCGCCGTCGCCGACGAGCTCGGTGGGCCCGCCGGCATCGGTGGTGGTGATGACCCCGCGCCCGAACCGTCGGGCCTCGAGGGTGACGAGCCCGAGGTCCTCGCGTTCGGGGGTGACGACCACCGCAGCGGCGGCGAGGTAGCGGGCGGCGAGCCCGTCGTCGTCGATGCGGCCGGTGAAGGAGATGCGCCCGTCGTCGCCGGCGAGGTCCTCGAGGCGGTGGCGGTCGGGGCCCTCGCCCACGATCGTGAGCGTGGCATCGGCCACCTCCACACGGCGGAACGCCTCGATCGCGAGGTCCACCCGCTTGATCCGCTCGAGCCGCGACACCACCAGCAGGTCACGCCCGGGCGGGTGCAGCCGGTCGGCGCCCGGGAACGAGGCCGGCGGGTGCACCACCTCGACGGCCACCTCGGGCGGGAAGTAGTCGGGTCGACCCGCCACCACCCCCGAGATCGCCGCGTGGCGGCGGATCCGCCGACCCTCGAGCGCCCAGCGGTCGAGGAACTGCACGACCGCGCGCGACAGGGGCCCCGGCAACGACAGGGCCCCGTCGGGGGCGGACGCCGCCGGCCCGAGCCGGTCGGCCGCCGCTCGGGCCCGGTCCATCACCTCGAACGGGTCGGCCCGGCGCGGACCCTCCGCGAGGAGCCGGGTCAGGGCCACCAGGTCCGGATCGTCGGGGAGGCGGCGGCCCTCGAAGGCCGCGGGGCGGTACGAGTCGTACAGGCCGCGGAGCGGGTGCAGCATCCACACGACATGGGTCGGGTGGTCCACCATCCAGGCCGGGTACTTGCCGGTGATGACCGCGTCGACGTGGGAGAGGTCGAGCAGGGCGAACTGCTCGTACGCGTCCAGCAGGTCCGGCAGCGTGTGCTCGCGCACCGGGAGCTTGACCAGGTCCACCGCCACGCCGGCGCTGCGGAGCGCGTCGACGGTGCCGTCCCACAGGCGCTCGGCGCCGCCGCGCCGCAGCGGCACCGGCGACGGTGCGACCACGGCCACCGAGTCGGGCAACCGCACGGCGGTGCTCACCGGGCGTCCCGTCGGCGGGCGCGTGCCAGGCGGGCCCGGACCCGCAGCTCGGGGCTGAGCGCCGAGCCCACCGTGCCGGCAGTGGCCTCGCGGACGACGGCGTCCATCGCGGCCGACACCGAGCCGTGGCGGGCGCGTTCGGAGCGGCGGACCGACGCGCGCCGGAGCGACCGGATCGACCGGGCGACCGGCGAGTCCGCGGTGCGGATCCAGGTGCGGACGCCGCTCACCGGCGCGCCGCCCACCCGAGGAGGCGGCGCGCCGCCTCCTCCACCTCATCGGTGGGGCCGGCGACGGAACACCGCACGAACCGGTCGCCGTGGACCCGGTCGAAGTCCACCCCGGGTGTGGCGACGACCGCGAGGTCCGCCAGCCACTCCTCGCAGACCGCACGGGCCCCGCGGCCGCCCGCGAGTTCCACCCAGAGGTAGAAGGCGCCGGGGGCCGGGGCGACGGTGCCGATCCCGGCGTCCTCGACCGCGGCGGCGAGCAGCCGCCGGTTGTGCGAGTAGCGGGCGACCTCGTCCTCGAAGTCCCGCCGGCGGGCCAACGCGGCGAGCGCCACGTGCTGGGCGGGCGTCGGCGGGGCCAGGGCCAGGTGCTGGGCGAGGCGGTCCACGGTGGTCACCAGCTCCGGTGGCAGCACCAGCCACCCGAGCCGCCAGCCGGGCATGCGCAGGAACTTCGAGCAGCTCTGCACCACGACCGCCTCCCCGAAGGCCGCGGCCGTGGGGGCCGGCGGGCCGTCGACGATCCCGTGGTAGGTCTCGTCCGCGACCAGTCGCGCCCCGCGGCGGCCGCACCAGGCGCGGAGGTCCGCGAGCTGCGGTTCGTCGAGCGTGGCGCCGGTCGGGTTCGCGGGGCTCGCCACCACCACGCCGTCGAGGGGCCCTGCCGCGTCGAGCAGGTCGGGCGTGGGGAGCCATCCGGTGGTGGCGTCCACGCCGACGCGCACGGTCGTCACTCCGAGGAGATCGAGCGTGGCGCGGGAGCACGGGTAGCCGGGCTCGACGACGGCCACCCGGTCGCCGGGATCGAACAGCGCCAGCGCCGCGAGCAGGAACCCGCCGGACGCGCCGGTGGTCACCGCCACGCGGTCCGGATCCACGTGGAGTCCGTGGCGGGCCGCGTAGAGCTCCGAGATCGCGGCGCGGAGCTCCGGTGTGCCGAGCGCAGGGGTGTAGCCCTGCGGGGCGGTCAGCGCGGCCGCGGCCTCGGCCAGCACCGCGGCGGGCAGGCCGGCCGACGGCTGGCCCACCTCGAGGTGGCACACCGTGGGACCGTCGCCGGACCGCTCGAGCGCCGACGCGGCCGCCACCAGCTCCATGACCCGGAACGGCTCCACGGCACCGGCCCGCCGGCTCGCGGTCGGTCGCTCGACGGTGGCCGCGGCGCGACCGGCGCGTCCGGCGGGGTCGGCGCTACCGGCGGGCTCGGGCATCGGGGCGATGCTACGGGAGCGCGGGTGCCACGATGGGCCGGTGGACGCAACAGAACCCGCCGTCGTGGCACCCGACCGCCGGGTGGGTCCCGGGGCCCTCGCGCCGCTGGTGGGGACCTTCGTCCTGCTCGGCCTCTTCATGGGCGGCTGGGCCGTGATGACCCCGGAGATCGAGGCCGCGCTCGACGGTGGCCCGGGTCGTCTGGGCCTCGTGCTCAGCGGCGCCCTGCTCGTCGCCGCCGGCGCCAACGTGGCCGGCGGCGCGCTGACCGAGCGCTGGGGCACCACCCGCGCGCTCACCGCCTTCCTGGCGCTGTGGGCGCTCACCCTCCTCATCGGGGCGGTGGCGCCGGCGCCGTGGGGCGTGGCCGCCGCGGTGGTGCTCGTGCTCTCCGCGGTCGGCGCGGTCGACGTCGTGGCCAACGTGGCCGGGACCGCAGCGCTCGCGGACCGGCCGGGCCACCTCGTCCGTCTCCACGCCACGTTCAACCTCGGCGCCGCGGGTGGCGCGGCGCTGGTGGCGGTGGCGCTCGCCCTGCTGGCCGCGGCGGGGTGGCGCTGGTGGTGGGTTGCGGTCGCGGTGCTCGTGACGGTCGGCGCGGTGGCCTGGCGCGGACGTCACCTCCCGGCCGGACACCCGGGTGAGCACGTCGGCCTCCTCGACGGGCTCCGCACGCTGCGTCGCGAGCGCCTCATGGGGGTGGCGCTGGCCTTCTCGCTCGGGGCGATGGTCGAGGGCGGCATCGGGACCTGGGGGGTGCTGCACCTCCGCGGTCGCCTCGACGCGGGCCTGCTGGTCGGCGCCGGGGGTGCGGTCCTCGGCGCGCTCGTCGCCGCGGGCGCCCGGCTCGCGGCCGGCGGCGTGCAGTCCGCGGCGTCGGCCCGGCGGGTCCTGGTCGGTGGGGCGCTGGTGGCCGCTGCGGGGCTGGCGGTGCTCGCCGCGGCGTCGTCACCGGTGGCCGCGGCGGCCGGCCTGGTGGCCGCGGCCGGCGGCGTGTCGGTCTGTTGGCCGCTGCTCATGGCCGAGGTGGGTCGCGGTCGGGCCCGTCCGGGGGTGGTGGTGGGCGCGGTGACGGCGGTGGGCTACCTGGGCGTGGTGCTGGGGCCCGGACTGGTGGGCCTGGTCGCGGGCCGCTGGGGCGTGGCGTCGGGACTCTGGATGCTCGCCGGCGCGGCGGCGCTCATCCCGGTCTGCCTCGGCATCGGACGGGGGGTTCGGCCCGCCGGGTGAAGCCCGGCCGGCCGGCCCCCTTGCGCCCGCCGTGTGGTGTTCCCGATCAGTGCATCGACGTGCTCGTGCCCGGCCTTGAGAACGCGTCAGCGGGTGAGCAGCACGCTCGAACCGTGGCCGAACAGACCCTGGTTCGCGGTGATGCCGACCCGGGCACCCTCGGCCTGCCGGCCCTCCGCCTCGCCGCGCAGCTGCCAGGTGATCTCGCAGACCTGGGCCAGCGCCTGGGCCGGCACCGCCTCACCGAAGCACGCGAGCCCGCCCGACGGGTTCACCGGGAGGCGGCCGCCGAGCTCGGTCACGCCGTCGCGCAGCAGGCCCTCGGCCTCGCCGGGTGCGCAGAAGCCCAGGTCCTCGTACCAGTCGAGCTCCAGCGCGGTGGAGAGGTCGTACACCTCCGCGACGTCCACGTCGTCGGGACCGATGCCGGCCTGGGCGTAGGCGGCGTCGCCGATCGCCTGCTTGAAGCCCCGCTCCGGTACCGGCAGCCCGGCGGCGGAGTCGGTGGCGAAGTTGGGCATCTCGATGACCGTGTTGGGGAACGTCGGCGTGACCGTGCTGATCGCCGCGACGCGCACCGTGCCGTCGGCCGAGCCGCGCAGCTTCCGGGCGTAGTCCATCGAGCTGAGCACCACGGCCGCGCCGCCGTCGGAGGTGGCGCAGATGTCGAGCAGGCGCAGCGGGCTGGCCACCACCGGGGAGGCCGCCACGTCGTCGAGGCCCACCTCCTTGCGGTAGCGCGCGTACGGGTTGCCCACGCCGTGGCGGGCGTTCTTCACCTTCACCCGGGCGAAGTCCTCGGGGGTGGCGCCGTAGAGGTCGATGCGCCGTCGGGCGTAGAGCGCGAAGTACGTGGGGTTGGTCGCGCCGAGCAGCCGGAAGCGCAGCCAGTCCGGGTCGTCGTTGCGCTCACCCGAGTTCGGCTTGAGGAACCCCTTGGGGGTGGTGTCGGCCCCCACCACGAGCGCCACGTCGCACAGGCCGGCGAGGATCCGCTGGCGGGCCGCCTCGAGGGCCATGGCACCCGAGGCGCAGGCCCCGTACGCGCTGGTCACGGGGATGCCGGTCCAGCCGAGGGCCTGGGCGAAGGTGGCCCCGGCCACGTAGCCCGGGTACCCGTTGCGCATGGTGTCGGCGCCGGCCACGAAGCCGATGTCGCGCCAGTCCACCCCGGCGTCCGCCAACGCGTCGCGCGCGGCGGCCACGCCGTACTCCACGAAGTTCCGGCCCCACTTGCCCCAGGGATGCATCCCCACCCCGAGCACGGCCACCTGCTCCACCGCCATCACACGCCCTCCGTCGCCGCGGCGGCCACGGGGCGCCACTTCCAGATCAGGTACTCGGTCTCGTTGCCCTCGTCGTCGGTCTCGGTGTTGAGGACGTCGACCACGAGCTCCATCTCGGTGCCCACCTGCAGGTCGTCGACCGTCACACCGGCGACCACCTGGCCCATGACCACGATCTTCTCGGCCTCGAGCTCCACCGCCGCGAGGCAGAAGGGCTCGTGCGGGTCGGTGACCGGGACGTACGGCTCCGGGGGTCGGTACCCGGCGTTCGTGTACGACCAGAGGCGGCCGGTGCGCGACAGCGTCACCTCCTCGAGCTCGGCGTCGGCGAACCCCGGGGCGCGGGACATCACGCGCTCGGGCGGGAAGAAGTAGGTGCCGCTGCGCGAGCACCGGGTGCCGATCAGCGAGGGCTGCTCGTCGGAGCCCTCGGGCGGGACGGTGAACCATCCCTCCACGGCGGGCACGCGTGTGGTGGACATCGGTGCGGTCGCTCCCTGCTGGGTCGGCCGGCCGACTCGCCGGACCTGACGGGTCGTCAGGTTACCGGTGGCGTCCCGGCGACGACAGTGGCGGGACCGGGCAGCAGACGCATCGCGAGCCCGGCGGTCTCCTCGGCACGCCCGGGTCGGGGCACCGCCTGGGCGATCGTGAAGTTCACGAGCGAGCCCGCCACGTCGGCCGGGTCGGCCCCGCCGAGGTCCAGCTGCTCGAGCATCGGGAGCAGCACCGCGATCAGCGGCACCTCGACGCGGACGTCGTTCTCGGCCAGCTCCGCGCCGTGGTGGAGCGTGGCCTCGAGGCGTTCGCCCACCAGGGCCCGGGCCGGCTCGGGATCCGCGGCCGCGAGCCGGGCCAGGGCCCGGAGGGTGTCGTGCAGCGCCTCGCGGGGGTCGTCCCGACGATGCGCGGCGGCGGCCCGTTCGAGTTCGGGCAGGTGGCGGGCGAACGTGGTGGCCGCCACGGCACGGACCGACCGGAACACGTTGAACACGGTCTGGGTGGACACGTCGGACCACTCCGCCACGTCGGAGCCGCTCACGTCCTCCCAGCCCGAGCGGAAGCGGCCCGTGGCCGCCTCGGTGATGCGTCGCCGGGTGTCGCGGCGGCGCCGGGCGCCGGCGCGGGCCTGCGGTGAGCGGTGGGGGTCGTCCTCCGGACCGGCCAGCACCTCGGGCAGCTGCGGCCGGGTGGGTCCGGGACTGGCCCGCGTGGTCATTGCCGCGCTGAGCAGCGTGCCGATGCGGGCGAACAGCTCGTCGTCCACCGCGTCGGGGTCGACGGCGTGGCGGACCTGCAGGCCGGTCATCAGGGCCGTCATCGCGACCGACAGATGCTCGAGCGTGTTGGGCTCCTCCATGACGAGCCCGGTGCGGTGCAGCAGATCGGCCCAGCCCGCCACGGCGTCCTCGGTGCGGCGGCGGTAGGTCTCGCCGAGGAGGTCGCCCGCGGTGCGCAGCCCGTCCACCGGGTCCGAGAGGGGCCGGTCGTGGTGGCTGAAGAGCACCATCTGGCCGCGCACCCGGTCCTGCCAGTTCGTGTCGGTGATCGCCACCCCCCACACCTCGGCGAGGGCCCCCCGGACGATCTCCTCGAGGTCCGCGTGCTCGAGGGCCTCCACCATCTCGTCGACCGAGTCGGCGGTGGGTTGGCGTTCCTCCATCCACGACCGGCACACCGCGTCCACGAACGTGGCGACGGTGGGGAAGTGGTGGAAGAAGGAGCCCGTGGTCACCCCCGCCCGCTCGGCGGCCGCGGCGGTGGTCACGCCGGCGAAGACCTTCGGCAGCTCCATCGACAGCGCGAGCTCCCGCCCCGCCCGCACCAGTCGTTCCCTCGAACCGTCCTCGCTGCCCGTGGCCACCCGACCACCATAGTGATCACTACGGACAGGAGGGACGAATGACCCCATCGGCCCGTAGTGGTCACTACGGTGGCCCGCGACCCGGGGTCAGCCCTGACGTCCGATGAGCCTTGTCGCGACAGGGCCGAACCGGGGTCGGCCCGGCCGCCACCTGATTCACTGACTTTTCGTCTTGCACCGGCGAGTCCACTGCTGTAGAAATCGTTCATCACGTGACGCGGTGTGTCGCCCCATGTACCGCGAGGGTCAGATCCCGGAAGGCCCGTCCGGTTCGCCGGACGGGGGAGGGAGGATCGTCCCGGTCACGCGACGACGACCCGGCCCTGGGCCGGGTCGTCGCCGTTTTCGGCCGACCCGCTCGTTCTACGCTCCGCCCATGAACCGAACGGACCTCGACGGCCCTGATCCGGACCACGTCGCCGGTGCACTCGACGTGCTCACCGGCGCCGAGCTCGAACCCATCGTGGAGATGGTGCTCCTCGCCCGCGACGGCGGCTACGAGGCGCACGCGCACGACGGGTCGGTCCGGTTCCGGCGCCGGCACGCCGAGGACGGCAGCGGCGGCGGTCACGAGTGGGGCTTCGAGGTGGAGGAGGTGCGCGGTCGCGACCCGCTCGGCGACACCGCCACCGACCGGTTCGCGCCACTGGAGGCCGAGCTGGCCCACCGCTTCCCCGACCGGACGGCGAACGCCTATCCCTTCGCCCACGAGCAGGTGGCGCAGCTGTTCGACCACCCGGCCGCGCCCGACCTGTGCGTGATCCACACCTCCGCGCACCACTGGGCGGAGCAGGGCGGCCATCTCGGCGAGCACGGTTCGCTCGCCAGCGTGCAGTGCCGGGCCCCGCTGGTGCTCGCCGGTCGCGGCGTGCGTCGCCGCGGCATGGTGGAGGGCCGGGCGGCGCAGATGGTCGACGTGGCACCAACCCTCCTCGCGCTGCTCGGCGTGCCGCCGGCGGCCGGCGGCCGGGGCCTCGACGGCCGGCTCCGGCCCGACGCGCTCCTCACCCACCAGGACGGCGACCCGCTCGTCGAGCTGCTCGATCCCTCCGAGCGCCCGGACCACGTGATCGGCCTGCTGCTCGACGGCACCAACCCGAACGTCATGTACGACATGGCCGCGCGTGGCGAGCTCCCGAACATCGCCCGGCTGATGGCGGAGGGCTCGACGCTGCGCGACGGCCTCGTCAGCTCGTTGCCCACCGTGACGCTGCCGAACCACACGACCTGCCTGACCGGTCGGCACCCCGGCCACCACGGCATCCTGCACAACGCCTGGTGGGACCGCGGCCGCGGCGACCGGGTGGTGACCAACAGCCCCGCCACCTGGGCCACCGCCATGGACGACCTGGCCCCGGGCACCGACTCGGTGCACCTGGCGCTGCGCCGGGCCGAGCCCGACGCGCTGAGCGCGTCGGTGAACGAGCCGGCGGACCACGGCGCCGGCTACTCCACCTTCGACCTCATGCGCCGCGGGGTGCGCACGGACTTCCCGCGGTCGGCCGAGGGCCTGCCGCACAGCAGCGAGATGTTCGTCCGGCCGGTGAAGGACTACGCGATGTTCACCCAGGTCGACCACCACGGCGTGCAGCAGGCCGTGTCCCTCATCGAGGGGGAGTACCTCGGCACCACGTACCCGATGCCCCGGTTCCTCTGGTGGAACGTCACGCTCACCGACTCCGCGTTCCACGAGGGTGGTCCGCACTCGGAGATCGCGCGCGCCTCGTTGCGCGACACCGACGGCCGGATCGGTGAGCTCCTCGCGGCGCTCGACCGCCGCGGGGTGCTGGAGCGGTGCGCGTTCCTGCTCTGCGCGGATCACGGCATGGAGGAGAGCCGGCCCGGGGTGGGTGGCGACTGGTCTCCTGCGCTGCGCGACGCCGGGCTCGACGTGCGCGACGAGGCGTTCGGCTTCCTCTACCTCGACACCGGTTCGGTGCCCGACGCGCCGTAGGGTGCGGCCGTGCAGAACCCCCACATCGACATCGGCACCTACGGCATCTGGACCGGGGCGCTCGACATGCAGCCGTCGTCCGTGGCCCGGGAGTGCGCCGCGGAGATCGAGGAGCTCGGGTTCGGCGCGCTGTGGATCCCCGAGACGGTCTTCCGGGAGCCGTTCGTCCACGCGGCGTTCCTCCTCGAGGCGACCCGCGACCTGAAGGTCGCCACGGGCATCGTCAACCGCTACGGACGCGACGCGCTGGCCTGCAACGCCGCGCTGCAGACGCTGAACGAGGCGTACCCCGGTCGGTTCCTGCTGGGTCTCGGCGTGAGCCACCAACACCTGGTGGAGGGCGTCCGCAAGCACGGCTACGACAAGCCGTACTCCGGCATGGTCGAGTACCTCGACCTCATGGAGAAGGCCCGCTTCTTCGCCCCGAAGGGCGAGCCGCCCGCGCAGATGGTGCTCGCCGCGCTCGGGCCGCGGATGTTGCGCCTCGCCGCCGAGCGCACCGCCGGGGCGCATCCGTACTTCGTGCCGCCGGAGCACACGGCGATCGCCCGGGAGGAAATGGGCCCGGAGCCGCTGCTCGCGGTCGAGCAGATGGTGTGCCTGGCCGCCGATCCGACCGCGGCCCGCGCCGCGGCCCGCGCCAACATGGCGATCTACCTGGGCCTGCCCAACTACGCGAACAACCTGCGTCGCCTGGGCTTCACCGAGGAGGACCTCGCCGACGGCGGCTCCGACAAGGTGGTCGACGCGATCGTGGCGTGGGGTGGCGTGGAGCAGGCCGTGGCGCGGGTGCAGGAGCACCTCGACGCCGGTGCCGACCACGTGTGCATCCAGGTGATCGACGAGAACCTGCTGCACCTGCCGCGCACCGAGTGGCGCGAGGTCGCCGCCGCCCTCCCGCTCTGAGTCGTCGGGCCGGTCAGACGGCGTCGAGGAACGCCGGCCGTTCGCCGGCCCCGTGCAGCCAGATCGCGGTGCCGCTCACGTAGGACGACAGTGGCGATGTCAGCCACCGGCACGCCTGTGCCAGGTCCTCCGGGGTGCCGAGCCGCCCGGCGGGGACCGTGGCCGCGACCCGGGCCTGCGCGTCCGCGTCGCCGTAGTGGAGCTCGGCCTGCTCGGTGGCGATCAGCCCGGCGATCACCGCGGTGACCCGGACCTTCGGCGCCCACTCGACCGCCAGGCTCTGGGTGAGGCTCAGCAGCCCGGCCTTGGCCGCGCCGTAGGCCGCGGTGCCCGGTGAGGGTCGCACCGCGGACACCGACGCGATGTTCACGATCACGCCGCCGTCGCCGGCCTGCAGGTGGTGGTTGGCGCGCTGGGCCACGTGGAGCGGCGCGAGCAGATTGAGCCGCACGATCGACTCGCTGAACCGCGGTGAGGCGGTCGCGGCGTCCGCGGGCGGCGCGCCCCCGGCGTTGTTGACCACGGCATCGAGGCGGCCGTGGCGGTCCACCGCGGTGTCCACCACCGCGGCGGCCTGCTCCGCGTCGCGCACGTCCGCGGCGACGAACGTGGCGGTCCGGCCGGACGAGGTGATCGGCGCATCGGGCTCGGTGCGCCCGCAGGTGACGACCTCGGCGCCCCAGTCGAGGAACCGCTCGACGAGCACCCGCCCGATGCCCTTGGTGCCCCCGGTGATCACGATCACCTTGCCGGTGTGGTCGAGCGCGTCCTGCATGGCGGGCGACGCTACCGGGGCGTGCGGCCCGCTGACGACGGCGACGGCGCTCCGTAGGTTCGCCCCGGTGCGGTGGGGAGCGGAACCCGGGGCGCTCGAGGACCTCGCCCGGCACCTGCGCGTCGGCGCAGTCCGGCTGGAGTGCCTGCCGTCGTTCGCGGGCGCGGCACGCGGGTGGGACGGCGCCGACGCCGAGGCGTTCCGTGCCCGTCTCCGCGGGCGGGTCGAGCTGCCCGCGGTCCGGGTGGCCGCGGAACTGCGGCGTCTGGCCCGCCGTCTCGTCGACGCCGCGCGTGAACAACGCCGCGCCTCGCAGGTGGTCCCCGCCGCGGTGACCGAGCGGTCCTCGCGGCGCGACGGCGGCCGTCTGGTGCAGCGCGTGGGTCCGGTCGACGCGCCCGTGGTGGTGCTGCTCGTGCCCGGTGTGGGGTCCGACCGCGCGGACGGCCCGCGTCTGGCCCGTGACGCGGTGGGGGTGTGGGCCGCGCTGGCGCCCGCGTCACCGGGCGGGCTCGCAGTGGTGTCGTGGCTCGGCTACGACCCTCCCGACACGGTGCCCGGGGCCATCGACCCGCGGCCCGCGTCGGAGGGCGCGCGGCTGCTGGCCGTGGAGGTGGTGGCGCGCCGGGCCGCGGGCGCGGCACGGGTCGTGGTGGTCGGTCACAGCTACGGGGCCCTGGTGGCCGGGCGGCTGGCCGCGGCCCCGGTCGTCCCCGCCGAGCGGCCCGACGTGGTGGTCCTGGCGGGTGCCCCCGGCGAGGGACCCCCGGGCGGACTGGGGCCGGTGCCCGCCTCGATGGTCGTGGTGACCGCCCGCGAGGCGAGCGACCCCATCGCGCTGGCGGCCGCGGTCGGCCGGCCGCTGCACGGGCCCGATCCGGTGGGTCGCCTGCCGCGCCTGCCCACCTCCGGCCGGGGTCACGGCGCCTACCTGTCCGACCCGGTGCTGTTGGCCGCCCTGGCCGACCTCGTCGGGTCGGTCCCCGAGCCGGTACCGTTCCGCCGCTGAGCCGGGCGCACCGCCCGGCGCCGATGACGAGGGGACACCACGTGGGCATCACCGTGGACGTGCAGGACGGCATCGCCGAGGTCGTGATGGACAACCCGCCGGTGAACGCGCTGACGGTGGCCGGCTGGTTCGACCTCGCGGACAAGGTCACCGCGGCCGGTCGCATCCCCGAGGTCGGCGCGGTGGTGCTGCGGGCCGAGGGCAAGGGCTTCAACGCCGGGGTCGACATCAAGGAGATGCAGACCACCGAGGGGTTCGACGCCCTGATCGGCGCGAACAAGGGCTGCTACGCCGCGTTCAAGGCCGTCTACGAGTGCGAGGTGCCGGTGATCGCGGCCGTGCACGACTTCTGCCTCGGCGGGGGCATCGGCCTCGTGGGCAACGCCGACATCATCGTGGCGGCGGAGGGCACCCGCTTCGGGCTGCCCGAGGTGAACCAGGGCGCCCTGGGCGCGGCCACCCACCTGGCCCGCCTCGTGCCGCAGCACCGCATGCGGGAGATGGTGTACACCGCGGATCCGATCGACGTGTCGCTGCTCGCGGCGTGGGGTTCGGTGAGCCGGGTCGTGCCGCGGGCAGAGCTGCGCGACGCGGCCATGGAGGTCGCCGCGCGGATCTGCGAGAAGAGCCGGCTGGTGATCCGCCGGGCCAAGGAGTCCCTGAACGGGATCGACCCGGTGGACGTGAACCGGAGCTACCGCTTCGAGCAGGGGTTCACCTTCGAGCTGAACCTGTCCGGCGTGTCCGACGAGGCCCGTGACGCCTTCGTCGAGAAGCGGGACGCCGACTTCTCGAAGTGAGCGGTCAGCGCCCGGGGGCGCTCGCCGGGCCACACTGCTTGGCGGCGTTGGTGACGTAGTTCTGCAGTGCGGACTGCACCTGTGGGGTGAGCGCCGCCGGTCCCTGCCCGCCGGACAGCCACGCCGGGTCCCAGCCCCGCTGCGCGCCCTCGGCCAGCAGCGCGGGACCGGCCGCCGCCAGGACCGGACCGTCGGCCTCGCTCCCGGCGGGCAGTGCCCGCGACATGGCGGTCAGCAGCGCGGCGATGACCTGCACCCCCCGCTCCGCCTGGGTGGGGTTCGCCGGGGCCGGCAGCGCCGAGACCTGACCGATGTTGCGCGCGAGGGTGCACGGGTCGGCACCGGCGGACGTGATGAGGCCCTCCGCCTGCTCGGCGTCGGTGCGGAACCGGGCGTCGTCGACCGTGGTGGGCGGCGCCACGGAGGTGGACGTCGACGTCGAGCGCTTCGGTGCCGCGTCGTCGTCGCCCCCGCACGCGGCGAGCGCCGTGGACCCGACGAGGAGCGCGACCGCGCAGCAGGCGATGACGCGGCGGCCCACTGTCAGTTGCCGGGCGCCGCGCTGGTGGTGGGGGCGCACTTCGTCTGCGCCGAGGACCCGATGGTCTGGATGGCCTGGGTGAACTCGGTGCTGCTCAGCGCCTTGGGCGGCTGGCCGCCGTTGAGGAACGAGTCGGAGTAGCCCGCCGCCTCGGCCTCATTGGTGAGGTCGGTCGCCGCGGTCTTCAGGGCCTGGGCCTGCTGGGCCTGGTCCGCCGGCGCCGCGTCGGCCACTGCGTTGAGCAGCTTCGAGATGAACTCGACGGCCTGCTTCCCCTGGTCCTTGCCGGAGGGATCGGGCGTGGGCGACGAGAAGATCGCGAAGAGCTGGCACTGGTCCGTGCCGGCGGCGGTGAGTTTGGCCTCGAGCTCCTTGATGGTGGAGTCGAACTCCTTGTCGGAGACCGTGGAGGTGGTCTGCTCCGGCTCGGTCGTGCTCGAGCCGCTGTCGGACTTCTTCTCGTCCGACGCCTTCTCGCCCGAGCTCTTCTCGGTGGTGGTCGTCTTCTTGCTGCCGGACTCGTCGGAGCTGCAGGCGCCGGCGACGAGGGTGAGGGCGCAGAGGGCCGCGAGGGCCGCGGCGAGGGCGGAACGGGATCGTGACATGCGGTCGACCCTATCCGGGAGCGGGAGGGTTCCCGCCCCACCGGCGTCCGTCGCCCGGGGGTTCCTCAGCCGCCGGGTGCGGTGGTCGTGGGGCCCTCGTCCGCGCAGGCGTCCTTGTAGTCCTCGCGGAAGATCTCCTTCACGAGGCCCATGTCGGAGCTCTGCAGCGTGAGCGGGGGTCCCTCGAGGTAGCTGCCGGAGTACCGGGCGGACTCACCCTCCTGGCGGAACGCCGCCATGATCTTGCGGGTCAGGTCGGCCGCGTCCTTCCGCTCCGGTGGCGCGTCGTCCGCGACCTGCGTGTACACGGAGATGATGAAGTCCGACGCGGCCTTGCCCTCGGCCGGCGTCCGGGGCGACGGGAGCGCCGCCATGGTCTCGAGCGCCTTGTGGATCTGGCACCGGGTGTACCGCGGCGGTGCGGTGGTCGTCGTGCCACCGGCGCGCCGGTCGCCGGAACTGCACGACACGAGCTCGGCCGCCACGGCGGTCAGGGTCAGCGCGGCCACGAGGACCACTCCGGCCCGGACGCGGGCGTTCCGGCGGGTGGTCGCGCGTCCAGGGGGTGTCGGGGGGAGGGCGGTGCTGTCTCGCATCGGGTGTCCCGGGGTCGGTCGGCCGCAACGTACCAGAGGTCCCACGGCCCGTTTCCGCGGCGCCGCCGGCCCCGTCTACGGTGACCTGACACACCGTCAGAAAAGGGGGACCGGCCCGTGCCCGGACCGGACAAGCGCTGTACCGAGGAGGACGTCGTCGCCGAGCTGCGCTCGGGGATGACCATCGGCATCGGGGGCTGGGGCAGCCGTCGCAAGCCCATGAGCCTCATCCGGGCGATCCTCCGGTCCGACCTGCGGGACCTCACGATCGTGGCCTACGGCGGCCCGGACGTGGGTCTGCTCTGCCGCTCGGGCCAGGCCCGCAAGGTGGTCTCGGGCTTCGTCTCGCTGGATTCGATCCCGCTCGAGCCCCATTACCGTGCGGCGCGCCAGGCGGGCAGCATCGAGCCGATGGAGCTCGATGAGGGCATGTTCCTCCTCGGGCTCCAGGCCGCGGCGTGGCGGGTGCCGTTCCTCCCCACGCGGGCCGGCCTCGGCTCCGACGTCCCCCGGCTGATGCCGGAGATCCGCACGGTCACCTCGCCGTACCCGGAGCCCACGAGCGGCGAGCACGAGGAGCTGATCGCGGTGCCCGCGCTGCAGCTCGACGTGGCGCTGGTGCACCAGCACCGGGCCGACGTCTCGGGCAACGCGACCTGGCTCGGCGAGGACCCGTTCTTCGACGACCTCATGGCGCGCGCCGCGGAGCGGGCCTTCGTGAGCTGCGAGCGCGTGGTGCCCACCGAGGACCTGGCGGCCGGCACCGACGTGACCCACCAGCGGATCTCGCGCCTCGACGTGACCGGGGTGGTGGAGGCGCCGAACGGTGCGCACTTCACGGAGTGCCTGCCCGACTACGGCCGCGACGAGGCCTTCCAGAAGCGCTACGCCGCCACCGCGAAGTCCGACGAGGCGTGGGACGAGTTCCGCGCCGAGTTCCTGGACCTCGACGAGGCCGGCTACCAGGCGAAGGTCGCGGAGGTGCGGTCATGAGCGATCCGAGGCGTGCCGATGTCTGCGCCGTGGCCATCGCGGAGGCGTTCCGCGGCGATGGCGAGCGGCTCTGCAACCCGATCGGCAACCTGCCGCTCGTGGGCGGGCGCCTCGCGGCCGCCACCTTCGAGCCGCACCTGGCGATCACCGACGGCTACTACACGCTGCTCGACAACGTGCCCCCGGTGGGTCTGGCCGAGGACGAGCGGGTCGCGCAGCGGGTGATCGGCCAGTGGAACCCGTACCGCGAGATGTTCGGCCTGCTCTGGCGGGGCAAGCGCCACGTGATGATGGGCGCCACCCAGGTCGACCGGTACGGCAACCAGAACATCGCGGCGATCGGCGAGTGGGGCGCCCCCCGGGCCCAGCTGCTCGGCTTCCGCGGTGCCCCCGGCAACACGATCAACCACACCACCAGCTACTGGGTGCCGAACCACTCCCCGAAGGTCGTGGTGGAGTCCGTCGACGTGGTCTGTGGCATCGGCTACGACCGCGCCGCGGAGCTGGGCCCGGTGGCGTCCCGCTTCCACGAGGTCCGGCGCGTGGTGACCAATCTCTGCGTGTTCGACTTCGAGGCCACCGACGCATCCGGCGTGCCCACGCTGCGCCTGCGCTCGGTGCACCCGTGGACGACCGTCGACGAGGTGGTCGGGGCCACCGGCTGCGATGTGGTGGTCCCCGAGGACGTGGCCGTGTCGCGCGGGCCCGACACGGCCGAGGCCGCGGAGCTCGAGCGGCTCGACCCGCAGGGCCTCCGCTTCGCCGAGGTGCCGGATGAGTGACGCCACCGGGCGGCACCCGACGCTGCACACCCGGGCCTGCGAGCTGTTCGGGGTGGAGTACCCCGTGGTGCAGACGGGCATGGGCTGGGTGTCGGGCGCCCACCTGACCGCGGCCACGTCCGCGGCCGGCGGCCTCGGCATCCTGGCCTCCGCCACCATGACGCTGCCCGAGCTCCGCGCCGCGGTGGCCAAGGTGAAGGACCGCACCGACCGCCCGTTCGGCGTCAACCTGCTGCCCAGCCAGCCCGACGCCGCGGAGCGGATCGGCCTGATCATCTCCGAGGGCGTACCGGTGGCGAGCTTCGCCGCCGCACCCCGGCCCGAGCAGGTGGCCCGGCTGAACGACGCGGGGGTCATCACCGTGGTGACCGTCGGCGCGAAGCGCCACGCGGAGAAGGTGGCCGCCATCGGCGTGCGCGCCGTGATCGCCCAGGGCGGCGAGGGCGGCGGCCACACCGGGACGGTGCCCACCTCGCTGCTGCTCGGCGGCGTGGCCGACGCCGTGGCCGGGAGCGACGTGGTGGTGCTCGGCGCCGGCGGCTTCCACGACGGCCGCGGCCTCGTCGCGGCCCTCGCGCTCGGCGCGGACGGGGTCGCCATGGGCACCCGGTTCCTCCTCACCGCCGAGTCCCGCGTGCCCGACGACGTGAAGCGGGTCTACCTCGACACGCCGCTCACCGGCACCGTGGTCACCAGCGCGATCGACGGCGCGCCGCAGCGGGTGATCCGCACCGCGATGATCGACGCGCTCGAGCGGTCGCCGGGGCTGCTGCGGTTCCCCCGCGCCGCGCGCAACGCGCTGACCTTCGCCCGCGAGTCGGGGGTGTCGCTGCCCGACCTGGCGCGGACCGGCCTCCGGATGCGGAAGGACCAGGAGCTCACGTGGGCCCAGGTGGCCCTCGCCGCCAACGCACCGATGATGACGAAGGCGTCGGTGGTCGACGGCGACGTGGAGGTGGGCATCCTCCCGACCGGCCAGGTGACCGGGGCGATCGACGACCTGCCGAAGGTGGCCGAGCTGCTCGAGCGGATCATGGACCAGGCGGACGCCACGCTGCGCCGCCTCGGCGCCTGAGCCGGTCCGTCCGATCCGTCAGCTGCGGTCGCGCAGCGCCGCGTAGGCGGCCCGCACGTGCGGTCCCGCCACGGCGTCCGGCCCGGGCCGCACCTCCACCGACGGCGGCGCGCCCCACATGGCCACCACGTCGTCCACGCGCATGCCGGTGAGCACCGCCGCGGCCTGCGCCGCGGCGCCGCGCGCCACGGTCTCCTCGCCCTGCACCGCCTGCCATCCCCGGCCGGTGAGGTCCGCGAGGACCTGGCGGTAGGCCGGTGACCGGGCCCCGCCGCCCACGAGCAGGTGGCGGCCGCCCGGCGCGCTGCCGCCGAGCGCGGCGATGAGCGCGTCGTAGCCGTCGAGCAGCCCGCAGAGCACGCCCTCGACCGCGGCGCGGGCGAGCTCCGCGGGGCCGGTGGCGGTGCGCAGGCCGACCAGGTGGCCGGTGGCGTGGGGCCGGTCGGGGGTGCGTTCGCCGTCGAAGTAGGGCAGCAGCGTCAACCCGCCGGCGCCCGGCTCGCCCGAGAGGGCCAGCGCGTCGAAGCGCGACACGTCCGCGCCCAGGAGCGTGGCCACCGTGTCGGTCACCCGCATCGCGTTGAGGGTGCAGACGAGGGGGAGGAACCGTCCCGTCGCGTCCGCGAAGCCGGCCACCGCGCCGGTGGGGTCCGCGGTGGGGGTGTCCGACGCGGTGAAGACCGTCCCGCTCGTGCCGAGCGACAGCGCCACGTCCCCCGGGGCGAGGCCGAGCCCCAGTGCGGCGGCCATGTTGTCGCCGGTGCCGGGTCCCACCGGGATTCCGGGCGCGAGGCCGAGCTGCTCCGCGGCCCCGGGCAGGAGCGGGCCCGCGGACTCGGTGGGTGCGAGCACCCGGGGGAGCCAGTCGAGGTCGGCCACCTCGGGTGCCGCGAGCTCCAGCAGGTCGGGCTGCGGGGCGCCGGTGGCGGGACACCACCACCCCGTGCCCGACGCGTCCCCGCGATCGGTGACGTGGTGGCCGGTGAGCCGCCGGGTGAGCTCGTCGTGGGGGAGGAGGAGGTGGGCCACCCGGTCGATCACGTCGGGTTCGTGCTCGGCGAGGTGGGCGAGCTTCGTGACCGTGAACGCCGCGACCGGCACGCTGCCGCAGGAGGTGGCCCAGGCCTCGCGTCCGAGGCGCGCCACCAGCCGGTCCGCCTCGGCGGCGGAGGTGGTGTCGTTCCACAGCGGTGCCGGCCGCAGCACCCGGTCGGTCTCGTCGAGGCACACGAGACCGTGCTGCTGGCCGGCGATCGAGATGGCCCCCACCCGCTCGCGAGCCGCGCCGCACTCGGCCAAGGCCGTCACGAGCGCCGCCCACCAGTCGTCGGGGTGCTGCTCCGACCGCGGCGGCGTGGTGAGCGGATGGGCGGCCCGCCCCCGTGCCACCAGCTCGCCGGTGGTGGCGTCGCGCAGCTCGACCTTGGTCGACTGGGTCGACGAGTCGACCCCCGCCACCAGCCGACGGTCGGCGCCGGTGCCGCTCACCGCACGCCCAGCAGGAGCTCGTTGACGAGCTGGTCGAGGCGCTCGTGGCCGTAGCCCACCGAGGCCAGCGCGGCGGTGTCGAACTCCTCCTCGCTCAGTGCGGCGATCGCCGCCGGGTCGCGCCAGTCGACCTGCGGTTCGGCGAGCCGGGCGGTCCGGGCCGCGGCGAGCGCCTCGGCGATCTCCGGGTCCTCGTCGAAGCGGCGGGCCTTGTCCGCGAGGATCAGGTAGCTGCGCATGCACCCGCGGGCGAAGTCCCACACGCCGTCGGGATCCTCGGTGCGGTAGGCGTGGGCGTCGAAGTGCCGCATGCCGTCCCAGCCGGAGGTCTCGAGGAGGCGGACCGTCCAGAACGCGTCGCGCTGGCCCTCCGACGCGAACCGGAAGTCCTGGTCGTACTTGCCGATGCGCTGCGCATTCAGGTCGATGTGGAACAGCTTTCCGGCCCACAGCGCCTGGGCCACCGCGTGGTGGAAGTTCAGCCCCGACATCGTCTCGTGCGCGAACTCCGGGTTGAGCCCCACCATCTCGGGCCACTCGAGGCGTTCGATGAACGCGAGCGCGTGGCCGACGGTGGGGAGGAAGAGGTCGCCGCGCGGCTCGTTGGGCTTGGGCTCGAGGGCGATGCGCAGGCCCAGGCCCTCGTGGCGGATGTGGGCGCAGCACACGTTGACCGCCTCGGCGTAGCGGTCGAGGGCGTCGGCCACCTCCTTCGCGGCCTCGCACTCCACGCCCTCGCGGCCACCCCACATGACGTACACCTCGGCGCCGAGACCCGCGCCGAGCTCCATGGCCCGCAGGGTCTTCTGCATCGCGTAGCGGCGCACCGCCGGCTCGTTCGCGGTGAAGGCGCCGTCCTTGAACACCGGGTCGGAGAACAGGTTCGTGGTCGCCATCGGCACGCGGAGCCCGGTGCGGTCCAGCGCGGCGCGGAAGCGGTCGACGATCGCGTCGCCCTCGGTGGCGGAGGAGCCGGGCGGCACGAGGTCGTCGTCGTGGAGGTTCACCCCGTACGCGCCGAGTTCGCCGAGCCGCTCCACGGTGACGACCGGGTCGAGCGGGGGGCGCGTCTCGTGACCGAACGGATCGCGCCCCCGGTTGCCCACGGTCCAGAGCCCGAAGGTGAACCGGTGCTCCGGGCGTGGTTCGAACGGATCCGTCATCGCCTCCCCTTCCTGCGGACGTCGGAGGCTATTTCGCCCACGGAGGGCCGTGCGCCGGATCGTCCGAACCGGGCCGCCCGTCTGGTGCATCTCTCGGGTGGCCGAGGGTCGGGGGTCCTCACGGGACGAACTCGCCCACCCGGGATCTGACGGGTCGTCAGGTCCCGCGGCAGACTGGGCTTCATGGACCTGACCTGGAGCGAGTCCGAGGAGGCGTTCCGGGCCGAGTGCCGCTCCTGGTTGGAGGAGCACGTGCCCCGGCCCGCCCTGCCCTCCGGTGACACGAAGGAGGGTTTCGCCCTCCACCTCGAATGGGAGCGCCTGCTGCACCGCGACCGGTGGGCCGTCGTGTCCTGGCCGGAGGAGTACGGCGGACGCGGCGCGTCGCTGTGGGAGTGGCTGATCTTCGAGGAGGAGTACTACCGGGTGGGTGCCCCGCAGCGGGTCACCCAGAACGGCATCTTCCTGCTCGCCCCGACGATCTTCGAGTTCGGCACGCGGGCCCAGCAGGACCACTACCTGCCGAGGATGAGCGCGGCCGAGGATCTGTGGTGCCAGGGCTGGTCGGAGCCGAACGCCGGGTCCGACCTCGCCGGTATCACCAGCCGAGCCGCCCGCGACGAGGCCGCCGGCGGCTGGCGGCTCACCGGCCAGAAGACGTGGACCACCCGCGGCGCGTTCTGCACGCACCTCTTCGGGCTGTTCCGCACCGACCCGACCGCCGAGCGTCACCGCGGACTCACCTACTTCCTCGTGCCGCTCGACGCCGAGGGTGTGACCGTGCGGGGCTTCGGTCGCCTGGACGGTGACGAGGGCTTCGCCGAGGTGTTCCTCGACCACGTGTTCGTGCCCGACAACCCCGCGGACGGCACCGACCCGGCCGCGGCCGACGCGCTGATGGCCGCCGGCGGCACGTTGGGTGCGATCGACCAGGGGTGGGGCGTGGCGATGGCCACCACCACCTCGGAGCGGGGCCTCACGCTGCGCTCGCCGGGCCGGTTCCGGGCCACGGCGCAGCGGTTGGTGGACCTGGCCCGCGAGGTCGACGCCTCGGGTTGCCTGAGCGAGCTGGTGGCCGACCGGGTGGCGGACGTCTGGATCGACGCCGAGGCGTACGCGCTCTACACGCTCGGCGACGTGACCGACATCGTCGAGGGCCGCTCGCCGGGGGCGCGGTCCAGCTACAACAAGATCTTCTGGTCCGAGCTCGACGTGCGCCTCCACGAGGTGGCCCTCGAGCTGCTGGGACCGGATGCGGAGCTCGACGGGCCCTGGATGAAGGGCTACGAGTTCGCCCTGTCGGGCCCCATCTACGCGGGCACCAACGAGATCCAGCGCAACATCGTGGCCGAGCGCGTGCTCGGGCTGCCGCGGAAGTGAGGGCCTGACATGCGCTTCGCACTGACCGGGGACCAGGTCGACTTCCGCGACGCCGTGCGTGGCCTGCTCGCCGACACCTGCCCGCCCGCCGCCGTGCGGACGGCCTGGGGTGGGCGTGTCGGGGAGGAGACCGGCGGCGGGGGTGGTGACGGCCGTGTGCGGGCCGCCTGGTCCGCTCTCGCGGAGATGGGTGTGCTCGGGATGCTCGTTCCGGAGTCGGCCGGTGGGCTCGACATGGACGACGAGGACATCGTGCCGATGCTCGTGGAGTGCGGCCGGGCCGCGCTGCCCGACCCGGTGACGGCCACGGCGTACGTGGCCGCCACCACGCTGCGCGACCTCGGCGGGGCCGTGGCCGACGAGTGGCTGCCCCGGATCGCCGCCGGCGAGGTGGCGGTGGCCGCCGGGCCGCTCGGCGACGCCCCCCTGGCCGGTGCGCTCACCGCGGACGCGTTCCTGGTGGGCGATGCAGGGGTGCTGCGTTGGATCCGGGCCGACGAGGTGGAACTCGAGCCGGTCGAGTCGGTGGACGCGTCGCGCGGTCTGGCCCGCCTCCGCGACGCGGCGGCTGCCGGGACCGTCCTGGTCGAGGGCCCCGACGCGGCGGTGCTGTCGGGCGCGGCGGCCGACCGGGCGGCGCTCGGTGCGGCGGCGGAGCTGGTGGGCCTGTCGGAGCGGATGCTCGAGATGACCGTCGCCTACGCGTCCGAGCGTCGGCAGTTCGGCGTGCCGATCGGCAGCTTCCAGGCGGTGAAGCACCAGCTCGCCGATGCCTCGCTCGCGGTGGCGTTCGCCGTGCCGTTGGTGCTGCGAGCCGCGAACTCCCTGGCCCATGGCGATCCCGACGCCGCGCTGCACGTCTCGATGGCGAAGGCGAAGGCCTCCGCCGCGGCGCGGGGCGCGGCGGACGCGTCGCTGCAGTGCCACGGGGCGATCGGGTACACGGTGGAGTACGACCTGCACCTGTTCATGAAGCGGGCCTGGGCCCTCGCCGCGCAGGCGGGTGGACCCGACCAGCACCGCGTGCGGGTGCGCGCCGCGCTCGGCCTCAGGGTCTGACCAGGCCCGACCGGACGTGCGAGCCGCGCTCGCCGGCCTCCACCTCGATGCCCGCACGGATCCGCTCGCGCAGCGCAGCGACGTGACTGATCACGCCCACCGATCGTCCGCCGGCCCGCAGCGCGTCCAACTCGTCGAGGGCGAGCTCCAACGCGTCGGGGTCGAGGGTGCCGAACCCCTCGTCGACGAACAGGCACTGCACGTGCACCCCGCCGGCCTGGTGGCCCACCGCGTCGCCCACCGCCAGGGCCAGGGCGAGGGAGGCCTGGAACGTCTCGCCACCGGACAGCGTGGACACCTTGCGGGTGGCGCCGGTGTGGGCGTCGAGCACCCGCAGGTCGAGCCCGGCGCTGCGGTTGCCGGCGCCCCCCTCGGTGAGCACCTGCAGCTGGTACCGGCCACCGGTCATCGTGCGGAGGCGCTGGTTGGCGAGCACGCACACGTCCTCGAGATAGGCCGCGAGCACCCAGCGTGAGAGCGACACCCGGTTGCCGCTCCGACCGTTGACGGTGTCGGCGACGGACCGGAGGCGGTCGGCCACGGCGCGCGCCGCGGTCAGGGCGGTGGTGCCGTCGGCGTAGCCCGCCGCGAGGGCGGCGGTGGCCTCCGCCGCGGAGGTCCATGCCTCGGCCGTGGCGACCGCGGCATCGCGCGCCAGGCCGGCCGCGGCCGCGGCGGCCTCGGCGGCGTCCGCGTCAGGTCGTTCCTCCGGCAGTCCGGCCAGGTCGGGCCCGGCGAGGCGGACCTCCACGTCGCGGAGCGCCGCGTCGTGCGCGTCGACGGCGCGGGCGAGCCCGGTGCGCTCGTCGTCATCGATCAGTGCCGCCCGGGCGGCGGCGGCGTCGGGCCAACCGTGGGCGTGGAGGTCGCGGGCCAGCCGGTCGTCGGCCTGGGCGGCGACCGCGGCCAGTTCGGCCGCCTCCCGCTCGGCCCGGTCGACGGTGCGGAGCACGCCGAGGAGTTCGTCGATGCGGGCCACGGCCTGCCGCAACGCTCCGGCGTCGGGCGTGTGGTCGTCGCCGAGCGCGGCCGCCGCGCCCTCGGCCGCGGCGGCCGCCGCGAGGTGTCGGGCCCGGACGGACTCGGCCCCGGTCCGTGCGAGACCGGTTCCGTGTTCGGCCTCGTCGATCGTGGCGAGGCCCGACTCCAGTGCGGCCACCTCGGCCGCGGCCGTCCGCAGCTCCCGCTCGTGCCGGCGCGCTGCCGTGGCCCCTGCCCGCAGCTGGTCGGGATCGGCCTCCGGTCCAGCCCGTTCCTCCAGGCGCTCGACCTCGGCCCGGGCCTCGGCCGCCGCGGCTGCGGCCTCGTGGCGCCGGCGTTCGGTGGTGGCGGCACGACGGTCGAGTTCCGCCACCACGGCGCGGTCGACCGCTCCGGGTGCGGGCCGCGCGGGTGCCGGGTGGTCGGTCGACCCGCACACGGCACAGGCCACCCCCGGTTCGAGCTCCGCCGCGAGCTCGGCCGCCATCCCCTCGAGCAGGGCATGGCGGGCCTGCTGCAACTCGTCGACGGCCCGCTGATGCGTGTCCACCGCCGCCACGGCCGCGCGGTCGGCCGCTGCGCGTCGGGCCGAGGCCGTGACGAGCAGTTCGGCGGCCTCGGCGCGGCGCTCCAGCTCGGCAGCGGCCGCGGCCGCGCCGGGAACGGCACCGACCGCCTCGCGTGCGGTCTCCAACCGCATCCGCAGCGTGACCTTCCGCTCCGCGAGCTCGGTGAGCCGAGACGTGTGCGCCGCGAGCTCGGCGGCGACCCGCTCGGCCGCTTCGCGTTCCGTCGCGGCCTCGCCGAGGTGGCGGCGCCGGTCCTCCGCCGTGGCGACCTGGGCAGCCAGCCCGGCCCGCCGCGACACCGCCGCGTGGCGCAGGTCGGTCCCGGCGCCCTCGAGGGACACGAGCACCGGGTCGGCGGTGCGCCGGAGGAACCCGCCGACCTCCTCGCGGGCGGCCTCGACCGCACGCCGGGCCCGGGCGGCGGCGGCCCCGGCGGTGCCGGCGTCCGCGAGCCCGGTGCGGACCGGTTCGGCGCGTTCGGCGGCACCCAGCCGACGCCGACGTTCGTCGACCACCGCAGCCGTCGCCAGGAGCTCGGCGCGCCGGGCGACGAGCTCGGCCCGGGTGTCGAACCGGGTGAGCCGGGCCCGCAGGTCGACCGCGGCCCGTGCGGTGGCCTCGTGGTGGTCCACCGCGGCGGCCACGGCGGCCGCGGCCCGGTCGGCCCCGACCCGAGCGCGTTCGACCAGGTCGGTCAGGCCGGGCACATCCATGGGGGCGGCGACCTCGTCGCCGGTCACCTCGGCCAGTCGTGCGGCCACTCCCCGCGCCAGTTCGACCAGCCGGGCCTCGCGGCCCTCGAGGTCCTTCGTGGCGTCCGCGGACCGGTCGGCCAGCCACCGCTCGAGCCCCGCGAAGACCTCTGTGTCGAACAGCGATTCGAGGAGGTCCTGGCGCTGCTTGGAGTCGGACTGCAGGACCTGCTCGAACCGGCCCTGCGGGAGCACGATGACCTGCGCGAACTGCGCAGCGTCGAGGCCGACCAGCTCGCGCACCTCCCGGTTCACCTCGTCGCGCGAGTCGGCCACGGTCTTGGCCTCGGGACCCTCCAGCTTGAAGAGGTGGTGGGCGGCGGCCTCGATGGTGGTCCCGGTGCCCACCTTGCGGGGGCGTTCGTAGTCGGGGGACCGGCGGATCCGGTACTGCTCGCCGTGGGCCTCGAAGTCGAGCTCCACGAAGGTGGGCGTGCCGAGCTCGGCGTGCTGCGAGCGCAGCTCGCCCTGCTTCGCGTGCCGACCCCGGGCACCCGGGACCTCGCCGTAGAGGGCGAAGCAGAGGGCGTCGAGCAAGGAGGTCTTGCCCGCACCGGTGGGCCCGTGGATCAGATAGAGGCCGTGGGCGGCGAGCTCGCCGAGGTCGACCTCCTCCAGCCCGGCGTACGGCCCGAAGCCGGAGATGCGCAGGTACGTGGGCCTCATTCGTGGTCCTCCCGCAGCACGGCGCCCATGGCGTGGGTCAGCACGAGCTCCTCCTCGCTCCCGGGCCGGCGACCCCACTGCGCGGTCAGGAAGTCCTCGGCGAGGTCGAGCGGACGGCGGGTGCCCACGTCGTGGCCCGACCGCGGGGCCGGGGCGCCGCCCTCCGGCGCGGGTGGGGCGTGGACGAGCTCCGCCGCGTGGGGGAAGCGGGCCCGCAGGCGGGCCATCGCCCCGGTGGGCAGTACCCGGTCGGTGAGGTACGCCCGCACACGGGCCCCCTCGGCCGAGGCCAGCGAGGCATCCGCGAGCAGGCCCTCGAGCTCGCCGGTGAGGGTGCGCAGCGGCAGCCCGACGCCGATCTCCACGTCGTCCACGGTGGGGGTGCCGTGGGCCGCGAGCTCCACCACGCGGACGACCTTGCGGTGGTGCTCCTCGGAGAACGAGTAGCGAAGGGGGGACCCGCTGTAGGCGATGCGGCCGGCGTCCCACGACTGGCGACCGTGGAGGTGGCCGAGCGTGACGAGGTCGAAGCCCGCGAACACCCCGGGGTCCACGACGGCGGACCCGCCGACCGCCAGGTCGCGTTCGGAGTCGCACGACACGGCCGCGGTGACGAACGCGTGGGCCACGACGACCGAGCGGAGCCCGCGCCGGGCCCGGTCGGCCCGGGCCGGCTCGAGGGCCCGGTCGAGCGCCTGCTGGTGGGTGGACGCGCCGACCGCCACCGGGTCGACGAACGGCACCGGATAGACGGCGACCGGGTCGCCGCCGTCGGCCGGTGCGACCACCACGGGTTCGCCCGTGCGATCGGGCCGCGACCGCAGCGTGACCCCGGCGGACGCCAGCAGCCGGTCGCCGAAGCCGAGCCGGGTGGGGGAGTCGTGGTTGCCGGCCACCGCGATCACCACCGCACCCGTGGCGCGGAGCCGGACCAGGGCCTCGTCGAGGAGCTCGACCGCCCCGCCCGGTGGGATCGCCCGGTCGTAGAGGTCGCCGGCGATCACGACGGCGTCGACCCGGGCCTCCGCGGCGATCTCGACCATCCGGTCGACCGCCGCGGCCTGCTCGTGCAGCAGCGGCGTGCCGTGGAACTGGCGGCCGAGGTGCCAGTCGGAGGTGTGGAGGAGCCGCATGCCGGGACCGTACCGAGAGGGTGTGACGGTGACGGTGATGCTCAGGCGGGGCCGGCGACGCTGCGCAGGGCGCGCGGCCGGTCCTCCAGTTCGGTGACCGCGGGGACCGCCCGGACCGACCCCGCACCGAGGTCGTGCAGGCGGCGGGCCGAGACCAGGACCCGGCCGTCGAAGGACCCGACGGCGCGGTTGTAGGCGTCGACCGCCTGGCCGAGGCCACTGCCCACCTTCTGGAGGTGGCCGGCGAACACGCAGAGCCGTTCGTGCAGCTCGACGCCGAGGTCGGCCACTGCCCGTGCCTCCGCGGCGAGGCGCTCCTCGCGCCAGCCGAGCGCCACACCCCGCAGGAACCCCAGCAGGGTGGAGGGCGAGGCGAGGACGACGCCGCGGCCGAAGGCGTGCTCGAGCAGCGCCGGGTCGGCCTCGTGGGCTGCGGCGAGGAAGGCGTCGCCGGGGACGAACAGCACGACCACGTCGACCGCACCGGGCACCAGGCCCGAATAGTCGCGCGCCGCGAGCGCCGTGACGTGGCCGGCCACGGCACGGGCGTGCTCCGCGAGCAGGCGACGGGACTCCGCCGGATCCACGGCCGCGGACGCGTCGAGGTAGCGGTCCAGCGGGGCCTTCGCGTCGATCACGACGCAGCGGCCGTTGGGAAGGTGGACCACCGCGTCGGGCCGGCCCGCGCCGTCGGCCCCGCGGAACGTGGCCTGCTCGGTCACGTCGACGTGCGGGAGCATGCCGGTGAGCTCGAGCACGCGCCGCAGCTGCATCTCGCCCCAGGAGCCGCGGACGCGGCCGTCGCGCAGTGCGCCGGCGAGCGTGCGGGCCTCGTCACGCGCCTCCTGGCTGGAGCGCCGAAGGTCCTCGACCGCGCCCCGCAGCGCGGCCGTGTCCTCCGTCCGGCGGGCCTCCATCCGCTCGACGTGGTGGCGGTACTCCTCGAGCTGGTGCTGGATCGTGTCGGCCTGCGAGCGGGGGAGGGCATCGGCCGGGGCCGGGGCGTCGGCCCGCGCGGCGGCCGCGCCCGAGCGCGCGCCGACGACCGCGCCGACCACTGCGGCGGCGAGCGCCAGCAGGGCGGCCCCGGTCACGACGCCGACGATCAGGAGTGCGGTGTCCATGCCCCGATGCTGCACGGGGGGTGTGACAGTGCCGCTCGGGGACCGTGCGTGAGCCGTTCGTACCAGCCCGACGGATGGTTGAGCCGGGTTCACTCAGCTGGACCCGGCCCCGGCCGACCGGTGTGGAGTGACCGAGCGGAGCGTCGGCCCGGTGCCGCCGCCGACCGTGGACGACACGATCGGCGACGAGTGCCTGCGACAGGCGGCCCCCCTCACGCGCAGCCTCGCCCTGCTGAGCCCTGCCTCCGCGCTCCTGATGCTGCTGATCAGCCGGGACTGGTCGTGGCCCGCCCTCGGATGGGCGGCGGTGCTCGTGGCCTCGGGATGGCTCGTCGCGATGTCGATGCCCGGCGCCGACGCGCCCGGGGGGGAGCTGCGGCGGTGGGGTGCTCGCTACCCGTTCGAGTTGGCGCTCACGATGCTGCTGTGGGCCGGGGCGCTCCTGGTGCTCGCCCCGCCGGCCGACCGCCCCGCGGTGCAGACCGCGCAGCTGCTGGTGGTCGTCGCCGTGGGCAACACGCTGGTCCTCGTCGGCGCGTTCATGCCGCGGGCCTTCCACGTCGGCCTGCTCACCCTGGGCGTCGCCGTGTGCGCCGTCCTGGCCGTGGAGGGACTCGACGACAACAGGTTCCTCGCCGTGGTGGTTCCCGCCTACATGGCGGTGCTGTGGCAGCTCCAGGTGCACATGCGCGCCGCCACGGTGCGCAGCATCGGGTTGGCCATCGAGAACGACGAGCTGCTCGACGAGCTGGGCCGTGAGCGCGAGCGGCTCCACCACCAGGCCACCCACGACCACCTGACCGGCCTCGCGAACCGGGCCGAGATCCTGGCCCGCCTCCGGTCGGCGCGGGCCGGGGCCGAGGCGGGCCAGCATCTCGCGCTGGCCTTCCTGGACCTCGACCGCTTCAAGGAGGTCAACGACGTGCACGGGCACGCGACCGGCGACCGCCTCCTGCAGCTGGTGGCGGCCCGCCTGCGCGGCGCGGTGCGCGATCGTGACGTGGTCGGCCGCTTCGGTGGTGACGAGTTCACCGTGCTGTTCGACCGGGTCGAGGACCTCGCCACCGTGCGGGTGGCGGGGGAGCGGCTCCTGGCCGCGGTGGCCGCGCCGTTCGTGGTGGGCGGGGCGGAGCTCCCGGTCGGCGTCAGCATCGGCATCGGCACGTGCGCGGCCGGCACGGCCGACGAGGACACGTTGATCGCGACGGCCGACCGGGCCCTCTACGAGGCGAAGGACGGCGGCCGTGGCCGGATGGCGATGCGGGCCGTCCCCCCGGCCGGTTCGGGTCGGGTGCCCCCCGCGGGGCCGCGTCGCACCCCCGACCCCGGCGCCGTGTGATGCTGGGGCGGTGCGGTTCGAGACGCGTCGCCACCGGGCCCGGCGTGAGCTGATCGAGGGCGGTTTCGGCGACGACCGCCGCGCCCTCTGCGCGCGCCGGTTCCGCTGGTGGCGGGGCCTCACCGACGCCGAACGGGACCGCCTCGAGGCCGTGGCGCTCACGCTGGAGGCCGACGTCACCTGGGAGCCCGCCCGGGGGTTCGAGGTCACCGACGAGATGAAGGTGACGATCTCTGCCCAGGCGGCGCTGCTCGTGCTGGCCCTGCCCGACGGCATGTTCCGTGACGTCCACACGGTGATCGTCCATCCCACCACCCTCGTCCTCGAGGGCGAGCACTCCCAGGTGGAGGGGATCGTGAGCGACGACCCGATGCCCGTGCTCGGCGAGGCGCACGACCACGGCCCCGTGCTGCTCGCCTGGGACGAGGTCCTCGCGGACGCCCGCCACGCGGGTGACGGCCGCAACGTGGTGCTCCACGAGTTCGCCCACAAGCTCGACATGCTGGACGGCACGGTGGACGGCACCCCGCCGCTCGGCTCGCCGGATCGCTACGAACGCTGGATCGAGGTCTGCACCGAGGTGTACACCGAGGTCGTGGAAGGGCATGGTCCGGCGGTGCTGGACCCCTACGCGGGTGTGAACCCGGGCGAGTTCTTCGCGGTCGCGACCGAGGCCTTCTTCGACGCGCCGGGCGCGCTGCTCCACCAGCGGGCCGACCTCTACGGGGTGCTCGTGGACTTCTACGGCCAGGACCCGGCCCGCCGGGGCGCGGCGTGAACGTCGCGAGCCCGAGCGCCGTGGTCACCAGCGGCCCGCCGGGCCTGCCGACCCGCATCGGCCACGCGCTGCTGGCCCCGTTCGAGGACCCGGACCTGCGCCTTCCCGCGGGCCTCGGCCTGCTCGGCGCCCTGGTGACCGTGCTCTACGGCATCCCGAACCGTCCCGCGGGCACCCCGACGATCCTCCCGTTCGTGTCCGGGCCCACCCCGTTCCTCACCCGCTCGCCGATCACCTCCGCGCTGTCGCTGGCGGGTGCGGTCCTGCTCGCGGGTGCGTGGCTGCGGATCGTGCAGGTGGTGCGGGAGCGGTCCCGCGCCGGGCGCACCACCCCGGCGTCCGCGGTGCTCGGCCTGAGCTCGGTGTGGGCGCTGCCGTTCGCGCTCGGGCCCGCGCTGTTCAGCCGCGACATCTTCAGCTACGTCGGGCAGGGCGAGCTGGTGAACGAGGGCTACAGCCCGTACCTGACGGGCCCGCGGGCGCTCGGCGTGGTGGATCAATACAACCTGCTGGTCGACCCGATCTGGCGCCGGACCCCCACCCCGTACGGGCCGCTGTGGATCTGGATCTCGTCGATGGCGTCCCGGCTCACCGGGCACGACCCGCTGTGGGCGGTGTTCCTGCTCCGGCTCGTCGCGCTGGCGTCGGTGGTGGCGATCGCGTGGTGCCTGCTGCGCCTGGCCCGTCACTACGAGGTGGACCCGGCCCTGGTGCTGGTGGTCGGCCTGGCCAACCCGCTGGTGCTCCTGCACCTGGTGTCGGGCGCGCACAACGAGGCGCTCGTCGCGGCGCTCATGCTCGGTGGCCTGCTGCTCGCCGTCCGGGTCCCCGACCGGTGGGGGCTCGTGGGCGGCGTCGCGTTGTGCGCGGCGGCCGCCTCCGTGAAGGTGCCGGCGCTCGCGGCGGTGGTGTTCCTGGGGTGGACCGCGGCCGGTCCCGCCGCCCGGATCGGCCGCCGCCTGCTCGACGTGCTCTGGTGCTCGGCGTTGGCGGGCGTGGTGATGGCCGTCATCGCCCGGGTCACCGGCGTGGGGTGGGGCTGGGTCGAGACGGTCCGCAACGCAGGCGGGTCCAAGTCGCTGCTCGCGCCGGTGCGCGCCACCGGGTTGTCCGCCGCGCAGGTGGCCCGCGACCTCGGCATGCGCTGGCCCGCGGCGGAGGTCCGGGAGATCTCCTCGCTCGCCGGCCTCGCCCTCGCCGGGATCCTGTGCCTGGTCGTGCTGTGGCGGGCCCGCAGCCGCGTGCCGGTGGTGTCGCTCGGCCTCGCGCTGTTCCTGGTCACCGTGCTCGGCCCCGCGCTGTTCCCCTGGTACCTGATCCCCGCGATCGTGCTGCTGGCGTTCACCCGACGCGACCTCAAGCTGGCCCTGGCCGTGGTGCCGGCGGCACTCACCGCGGTGGTGGTGCTGCCGTCGGGTTCCGGTGTGCTCTACAACATCGGCCCGGCCGGGAGCTGGGTGGTGCCGGTGCTCGTGGTCATCGCCGTGGCCGTGTGGGCGGTGCACCGCAGGAGAACCGCGACCGCGGGGTCCGGGTGACGGCGACCCGCCCCGCCCCGCGCCGGGCGCGCACCGTCGCGGTGGTGGCAGCCATGGTGTCGGTCGCCGCGCTGGCGGCCCGGCTGTGGAACCTGTCGGTGGCCCGGCGCATCGACTTCCACATCTACGCCGGGGCCATCACCTCCGCCGACGGCGCGTCGCTCTACGACTTCAGGTTCCGGATCCTCGGGCTCGGCTTCACGTACCCGCCCTTCGCCTCGATCGTCCTCTGGCCGTTCGCGCACCTGCCCACCGCGGTGGGGGAGCACCTGTGGCTGCTCGTCGCCCTCGCGTGCTCCGCCGGGTTCCTCGGCGTGGTCGGCCACGAGCTCGCGCCCCTGGTCCGGGCCCGTTGGGCGGGCTCGCCGTTCGGCGACCCGGTGGTGGCCGCGGCGGCCGTCGTGGCGGTGGGCACCTGGACGATGCCGGTGGTGCTCAACGCCCGGATCGGCCAGGTCAACGCGCTCCTCGCGGCGTTGATCGCCGCGGACATCGTGCTGCTGCGCCGGGGCCGGGCGGCCGCGGGCGTGGGTACCGGGATCGCGACCGCGGTGAAGCTGGTGCCGGGGGTGCTGATCCCGTGGATGTGGCTGTCGGGCCGTCGTCGGGCCGCGCTCGTGGCGGCCGGCACCGCGCTGGTGGCCACGCTGGTGGCCTGGGCGGTGCGCCCGTCGGACACCGTGCGGTACTTCACCACCGAGCTCTGGGCGACCGACCGGGTGGGCAGCCTCGACAACGGGTTCAACAACTCGCTGCGGCGCGCCGTCGAGTGGCTGCCGCTGGGCTCGGCGGGACGCACCTTGGTGTGGGCCGCGTTGAGCCTCGCGGTGCTCGTCGTCGGCTACCGGCGGGCCGTCCGCGCCGACCGGCACGGCCGACTGCTCACCGCGGTGACGCTCGTGATGGTGGCCGGGTACCTGGTGTCGCCGATCAGCTGGGGCCACCACCTCTTCTTCCTGGTGCCGGCCGTGGCGCTGTGGTGCGTGGGGGCCCGCCGGGTCTGGCAGTGGGCCCTCGCCGCGGTGATGGTGGTGGCGCTGTTCGACCCGTTCGGCGTGGGCGAGGGGCCGGTCACCTCGGCGGTGCGGATCGGCGTCCTCGCGCTGCTCCTGGTGGGGTTGCCGTGCGAGGATGCGGCATGCGATCCCGTTCCCCACACCCCGTCCGGTCCGCGCTCGCCCTCACCCTCGGCCTCGCCGTCACCCTCGCGGTGAGCGCCTGCGGGTCCGACCCCGCACCCGCCGCCAAGCGGCCGGCGGGCACCGTCACCGGTTCCGAGCTCGCGGACACCGGCTGGCGTCTCACCTCGTACTCGGGCAACGGCTCCACCACCGACGCCGTGGACGGCGCCGTGGCGGGCATCGACTTCGTGGACTCGCGCAACTTCGTGGCGTCGACCGGCTGCAACACGGTCACCGGCAGCTACCAGGCCCGCGCCGGTTCGCTCACCTTCACCCCGGGTCCGATGACCAAGCGGGCCTGTGAGAGCGATGCCCTCACCGCGCAGGAGGACGCCATGGTGCTCAACCTGCAGGAGGTCGCCTCGGCGTCCCGCGAGGGCGACACCCTCACCATGAAGGACTCCGGCGGCGACGCGCTGCTCACCTTCACCGAGCAGCGGCGCACCCTCGAGGGGTCGTCCTGGACGGTCACGGGCGTGAACAACGGCAACCAGGCGGTCCAGGGCGTGCCCGACGGCGCGGTGCCCACGATGCAGTTCGCCGCCGACGGCACGGTGACCGGTTCGACGGGCTGCAACAGCTACAACGGCACCTGGCTGCAGAGCGGCCGCTCGCTCACGATCTCCGACGTCGCCAGCACCAAGGTGGCCTGTGAGGGCGAGGCCGCCACGGTGGAGCAGCAGTTCCTGGCCGCACTCGGCCGGGTGAGCTCGCTGCGCCCGTCGCCGGGGGCGCTCGACCTGCTCGACGACAGCGGCGCCACCCAGCTCAGCCTGCGAGGCTGACCGGCGGCGCGGTCGGTGACGCCGGGGCGGGCGGCGGCGCAGGGGGCGCCGGGGGTGGCGTGGTCGGCGTGACCGTTTCGGGCGCGTCACCCAGCACGTCGCGGGTGAAGTACAGCCCGAGCACCTTGTCGACCAGGGCGGGGGTGAGGCGGGGGTACGTCCCCTCGTACCGGCTGATGTTCATGGCCAGCTTGCAGACCACGCCCGGCAGATAGGCCCGCAGCTCGCCGTCGCCGGTGGACCGCGCCGTGGTGCGGAGGCGGTCCGCCGCGGCGGCGTCGACCTCGAGGCCGATCTTCTGGGCGACCCGCGACAGGATCCAGTCGAACTGCTCGTCGGTGCACGCGCCGATGTGGATCTTGTTGTGGATCCGTCGGAAGAACGCCTCGTCGCCGAGCTGCGCGGGGTCGAGGTTGGTGGACAGCACCACCTTGAGCTCGAAGGGCACCTCGAACTTGCGGCCCTGCACCGTGAGGTAGTCCACGCCCCGGTCGAGCGGGACGATCCAGCGGTTCAGCAGCGCGTCGGGGCTCATGGCCTGGCGTCCGAAGTCGTCGATGACCAGGATGCCGTTGTTGGCCTTCATCTGCAGGGGCGCCAGGTACACGCCGGTGTCGCGGTCCAGGGCCAGGTCGAGCATCCCGGCGTGCAGCTCGCCGCCGGTGACCACCGCGGGGCGGAGGCAGGCCACGAAGCGGCGGTCCAGGCCCTGGGGCTGCTCGTCGATCGCCTCGTGCAGGGTGGGGTCGAACAACGCCACGACCTGGCCGTCCACCTCCACGCAGTGGGGGATGAGCACCACGTCGTCGTAGGCGCGGACCACTCGCTCGGCCACCGACGACTTGCCGGTGCCGGGAGGTCCGTAGAGGAACATGGCGCCGTCGCCGTGGATGGCCGGCCCGAGCTGGTCGAGCAGGTCCGGGGAGATCACGAGGTCCGAGAAGCTGCGGGCGAGACGGTCGCGGTCGAGGTGCAGCTCGGGGCGCTGGGCCCGCACCACCCGGTGGTAGAGGTCGAGCGACACCGGGATCGGGCCCGCGTAGCGGCACTCGGTCGAACGGCGGGAGATGAAGGCCTGGCCGGCCTCGGTGACCGCCACCAGGTAGGCCCGGCCGTCCATCCCGTCGTACTCGATGAGCTTCCGGTCGCGCATCCCCTGCAGCACCGTGTCGACCACGTTGATGGACACATGCAGCCGGTCGGCCAGCGTGGTCATCGGCGTGCGGCCCTCGAGCACGGCCCGGCGCAGGAGGATGTCCTCCAGCAAGGCGGGCGAGACGCCCAGCGCCTCCGGGCTCGTGGGGATGCGGAGGTCCGGCGGTTCGGCGTGCGCGGCATCGTTCGAGCTGGTCATCCCACTTCCCGGTGCTGGTGCTGGTGCTGCTGATGCCCCGCTCCCGTGGGGCACGGGGAGCATCGGCGCACCGGGCCGGGCACTTGACCGTCGGGCTCAGCCCGCCGTGAGCCGGTCCCAGCTCACGGCGTGGACCCGGCCGCCCCCGGTCAGGAAGCCCTCGGCCAGGATCGTGCTCAGGTGGCCCCCCACCAGTGTCAGGTCGCCCAGGCCGGTGGTCCCCAACGTGGCCACCGCCCGGCCCGGCAGGATCCCGCTCAGCAGCGCCTCCTGGGCGCCGGCGTCGGCCAGCTCGCCGCGGCCGTGGCCCACCTGCACGGTGAAGAGCCCGGAGAGCCCGTCGAGGTAGCGGCAGCCGCGACGGTCCTCCAGATAGCAGCCCTCTCCCCGGACGATGACCGGCAGGTCGGCGTTGCCGAGCGTGCTGAAGTGACCCCAGAGGTGGCTGGACATGGGACCACGTTGGCCGAGCGGGCGGGGCGACGCCACTCACGCCGGCGGGATGCGGTCCCAGCTCACGGCGGCCGACGTGGTCCCGGACGGGCCGGACGCAATCGCCACGGTCGACAGGTGCGACCCCGCGAGCTGCAACCCGGTCAGACCCAACTGGGTGGCCCCCGCGGGCACCGTGAGCGCCGAGCCGGCCGACAGGGTTGCTTCCGGAGTGGGTGCCCCGGTGAGCGCCCAGACGGTCACCCGGAAGTCGGCCGGGGCGCCGGACGGCGCGGCGAGGTCGAAGCCGACTGCGGCGCGGGCCCCGTCGAGGGACACCAGGCCACCCCAGGTTGCGGCGGCGAACCCGGTGGTCGGCGCCGGGAGGTCGGCCTCCACCGTCCAGGCCCCGGAGGCACGGGTCCACACCACGGCGCTGCCTGGGTATGGAGTGCCGGTGAGGACGCCGGCGTCGCCGTTGGAGCCGACCAGCACCCGGGGTGCCCCGGTCGAGGTGTCCACCGACAGCGAGGTTCCGAAGCGCCTCGACGAGCTCGGCGGGGTGGTGGGGGTGAGGGTCGCGTCCACTGCGAACGGGACGGTGGCCGGCTCGGCCCGGTAGAGGACCACGTGGCTGCGGCCGTCGGACACGGCGAGCGTGCCGCCCTCGAGGGAGACGGCCTGGCCGAACCCGGCGCGCTCCTCGGACGTCCATGCCGGGTCGGGCCCGATCACCTGCGCGGTGCCGGTCGTGAGGGAAGTGGGCGTGGCGGTGATCCGCTGCACGACGACCCGGCCGTCGGCGGCGCCGGGTGATGCGTCACCCAGGCCCAGCGCCACGGCGGTGTCGGTCACCGACAGGGTCACCCGGCTGTTGGGCGTTCCACGGACTGCGGGGTCCGACGGTACGAACGCGGTGGTCGGCACCCATTGCGCGACCACGTCGTCGTAGCGGAGCAGGCCGACGGTGACCTGGCCGAAGAGGCTGCTCGCCACGCCGATGACCCGGTCCGTCATGGCCACGGCCTTCACCACCCCGCCGGATGCGGCGATGCTCTGGGTGGGCGTGGCCGCGGGTTCGCCGTTGACCCCCGAGCGCCGGTAGATGTCGACGCCCACCGCGAGGCCGTTCGTCGGGTCGATCCGCACGACCACCCACCAGTTCGCGGTCGTCGCGGTGTACGGGGCGGCGGGGGTGGCGGCCACGTTCCGAGCGGTGGACTGCCACACCGGGGACGAGCTCGGTGGCGGCATGGGCCCGCAGGCCGAGATGACGGTGGTGAGTGCCAGTGCGGCCACCGCCGCCGCGAACGTCGTCCTCATGGGGTTTCCTCCAGATGGTGCGGACCGCTGGACCGTACGGAGGGGGCCTTAGCCGGCCCTTACGAGGAAGGCTCGACGTGTCCGTACCGGGCGAGGATCCGGTCCCGCTTCCGCGGGTGGATGTTGGCCAGCGTCACGTCGCCGTCGTAGTGGGCGAGCACCCGCTGGTCCATGACGGCCCGCCACAGCGGCGGCACGTACGCCAGGCCGAGCATGAGCCCGTAGCCCGAGGGCAGCTGCGGCGACTCCTCGAAGTGGCGCAGCGCCTGGTAGCGGCGGGTGGGGTGCGCGTGGTGGTCCGAGTGGCGCTCGAGGTTGTAGAGGATCACGTTCGACGCCACGTGGTTGGAGTTCCACGAGTGCTGGGGGTTGCAGCGCTCGTAGCGCCCGTTCTCGTCCTTCTGGCGCAGCAGCCCGTAGTGCTCGAGGTAGTTCACGACCTCGAGCAGGCTGAAGCCGAACACGGCCTGGACCACGAGGAACGGGAGGACCTTCCAGCCGAACACCACGGTGAGCACGCCGAACAGGACCACGGTGAAGGACCAGGCGGTGAGCACGTCGTTGTCGGTGGACCACACCCGCTTGCCCTGCGCCCGGAGCCGCCGGGCCTCCAGGCCCCACGCCGAGCGGGCCGAGCCGACGACGGTGCGGGGGAGGAAGGCCCAGAACGACTCGCCGAGCCGCGAGCTGGCCGGGTCCTCCGGGGTGGCCACCCGGTTGTGGTGACCGCGGTTGTGCTCCACGTAGAAGTGGCCGTAGCCGGACTGGGCCAGCGCCAGCTGCGCCAGGAGCCGCTCGACCTTCGGCTGCTTGTGGCCCAGCTCGTGGGCGGTGTTGATGGCCACGCCGGCGACGGTGCCGACCGTGAGGGCGAAGCCGAGCTCCTGCCACCACGCGAGGTCGTTGGTGGCCACGATCCAGCAGGCGAACACCAGCGACGCGTACTGGAGCGGGAGGAACGCGAAGGTGCAGCGCCGGTAGAAGCGGTCCTCGCTCAGCTGCGCCACGGCCCAGTCGGGCGGGTTGGTGCGGTCCTCGCCGAAGATCCGGTCGAGCAGCGGGATCATCACGAGGATCCAGATCGGGCCGGAGAACCAGAAGATCTGGGCCCAGCCGCCGTAGTCCACCCAGTTGATCGCGCCGAACGGCAGGAGCGGCACGACGAGGCCGAGGAGCCAGAGGTAGCGCTTGTGGTCCTTCCAGCGGACCTCGGCGCCGTCGACGGTGGCGCTGATGGTGGAGCTCATGGGATCGGTGCCTCCGTGTCGGGGACCAGGAAGAGGGCGAGGTGGTGGGCCACCACCTCGGGCGGGTCGTCGGGCGCGCTGACCGCGTAGGAGATCAGCAGCCGGGTGATCACGTCCGCGAAGCGGCGGAGCGCGACGGGGTCGTCGCCCACCTCGGCGGGGGCCCGTTCGGCGACGAGCAGCTCGACCACGCCGCGCACCTGGGACATCGCGGGGCTGCCCTCGGCGGTGAGGAGCGGGAGCAGTGCCTCGGGTTCGGTGCGCAGCAGGCGGTCGAGCAGCGGATGGTCGCGGACCACCCGGAGGGCCGCGAGCAGCGCGGCCTCGAGCGAGGCCCGGGGATCCTCGACCTCGAGCGCCGCGCCCACGACCTGGTCGACGAGCTTGGCGGTCTCGGCACTCACCAAGGCGCTGACGAGCGCGTCCTTCGACGGGAAGTAGCGGTACAGCGTCTGGCGGGACAGCCCGGCCCGCTTGGCCACGTCGCCCATCGAGAGCTTGGAGAGCCCGTGGATCGTGGCGGCCTCGAGCGCCGCGTCGAGCAGGCGCTGTTCGATCGATGGTTCCGACGACCCCCCGGGCATGGGTGACAAACTAACAGCAAATGTAACTCTGTCAAGCCCGGACCGCCGGCGGGGCCCGGGACCTGGGGCAGACTCGGGCGGTGACCGGCACCGTGCTCGCCGACCTCGGCTTCGTGGCGATGGGGCTCGTCGCCGCGGCGGTGTTCGTGGTGTGGCTGCTCCAGCGCCGTTCGCCCGGCGGTGAGCGCTCCCGCCGGCGGTGGATCCAGGAGGAGCTGGCCCGCCAGGAGGCCGCCCACCCCGGCGGGAAGTTCTCCGACGACGAATACCTCGCCCGTCTCGAGGCGCTCGAGGACCGCTGGGACGACGAGCACGGAGGCTGAACCCATGGAGATCGTCCGTACCGCCGACATCGCTGCGCCGGCCGCCACCGTGTGGTCGGTCATGTCCGACGTCGAGCAGTGGCACACGTGGACGGCGTCCGTCACCTCCGTCGAGCTGACCGACCCGGGTCCGATCGGGGTGGGATCCCGGGCGGAGGTGCGCCAGCCACGGCTGCCGAGGGTGATCTGGACCGTGACCGAGTGGCGCCCCGGGCGCTCCTTCACCTGGGAGCAGCGCAGCCCCGGCGCGCGGGCGGTCGGCGTCCACACGGTCGAGTCGACGGGCGAGGGCACCAGCCGCGTCACGCTCACCCTGCGCCAGGAGGGCCCGGTGGGGTCGCTGGTCGGTCGGCTGTTCCGGGGTCTCTCCGGGCGCTACGTGGACATGGAGGCGGCCGGCCTGGCGGCTCGCAGCGAGGCGCCGGTCAGTTGACCAGGCGGTCGCGGCCCTCCCAGTAGGGCGCCCGGAGCTTGAACTTCTGCAGCTTGCCGGTGGCGGTGCGGCTCAACTCGTCGCGGAACTCCACCGAGGTGGGGCACTTGTAGTGCGCGAGGTGTTCCCGGCAGTGGGCCCGGAGCTCGTCCTCGGTGGCCGCGGTGCCCGGCGTGAGGACCACGAGCGCCTTCACCGTCTCGCCCCACTTCTCGTCGGGCACGCCGATCACCGCCACCTCGGCCACGGCGGGGTGCGAGAAGAGCACGTCCTCCACCTCGATCGAGCTGACGTTCTCGCCGCCCGAGATGATCACGTCCTTCTTGCGGTCGAGGATCGTCACGTGGGCCTCGTCGTCGACGATGCCGCCGTCACCGGTGTGGAACCAGCCGCCGTCGAGCGCTTCCTCGGTGGCCGCCGGCTGGTCCCAGTAGCTCTTCAGCACGGTGTTGGAGCGGGCGAGCAGCTCGCCCTCGTCGTCGACCCGGATCCGGGTGCCGAGCGCGGGCGCGCCGGCCCGGCTGAGCTTCCGCGCCCGCTCCGCGGGCGACAGCGCGTCCCACTCCGACCGGGCCCGGTTCATCGTGAGCAGCGGCGCGGTCTCCGTGAGGCCGTAGATCTGGATGAACTCCCAGCCCAGTTCGGTCTCGACCCGTTCGATGGTCCGGGTGGGTGGCGGCGCGCCCGCCACCACCATGCGCACGGTGTCGCGGCCCGGGACGGGGCCGTCCCACGTCTCGGCCGCGTCGAGCACCATCGACACCACCGCCGGGGCCCCGCACAGGAACGTCACCCCGTGGTCGTCGATGCGCCGCAGGATCTCGGCGCCGTCGACCTTGCGCAGCACCACCTGCGGGGCGCCCATGCCCATCACCGCGAACGGCATGCCCCACCCGTTGCAGTGGAACATCGGCAGCGTGTGCAGGTAGGTGTCGCGGTCCGACACGCCCGCCTGCCAGCCGAACACCGCCGCGTTCACCCACAGGTTGCGGTGCGTCATCTCCACGCCCTTGGGCCGTGCGGTGGTGCCGGACGTGTAGTTGATCGTGGCGGTGGCGTCCTCGTCGGGCGCCCAGTCGGCGGGTTCGAGGTCGTGGCGGTACAGCAGTTCGTCGGTCGCGGCGCCGAGCACGTACTTCTGCGGCGCGGTCACCCCCGCGAGCGACTCGGAGAGCTCGGGGTCCACGAGCAGGACGTCCGCCCCGCAGTGGCCGACGATGTACTGCACCTCGTCGGCCTGGAGGCGGAAGTTCACCGGCACGGCAACCCGCCCCCAGGCGGGCGCCCCGTAGAGGACGGTGAGGAGCCGGGCCGAGTTCTGGCTGACGATCGCCACCCGCCCGCCGGGCGCCACGCCGAGCGACTCGAGGCCCGCGGCGAGCGCCCTCGAGCGCTCGTACACCGCGGAGTAGGTCAACGGGCCGCCGTCCGCGGCGGGCAACGGCGGAGCGGGCTGGTCGGGTTCGTCCACCACCCCCACCCGGTCGCCGTACACGAGCGCGGCCCGTTCCAGATGGTCCCTGATCGTCAACGCCACCTTCACGGCGCCACCTCCTGGGTCAGATGCGTTCCAGCTCGTCGCCGTCGAACAGCGGGGTGATCCCGAGCGCCTCGGCATCGGCCCGCAGCGCCGCGGCGTCGGGGACCGACCCGTCCGCCGCGAACGCGGCGGCGGCATCCAGGATCGGCCGCAGCAGCCGCGCGTCGGACGACGAGTTGAGGAACATCGGCGGCCGGCCGTCGCGGCCGTCGTGGCCCAGGACGAACCGCACCGCCCGGTCGATCGCGGCCGGTTCGGTGACGGGCTCGTACCAGCTGAAGTGCCCGACCGGGCCGTCGGGCCAGCGCCCTCGGGCGAGGGACTTGATGGTCTGCACCGCCACGTGGCGCGCCGCGCAGGTGTCGAGCAGGGCCTCCACCTCGGCCCGGTACTCCGGCAGTTCCGACAGCGTGAAGTTCCAGGGGAACAGGACCGAGTCCAGGTCCGCGCGCTCGAGGCTCCGGCGGTGCATGCCGGCGATGCGCAACCCGTGGCCGGTGACGCCGACGAAGCGGCAGAGCCCCTCGTCCCTCGCCCGGAGGAGCGCCCCGACCGCGCCGCCGGGCCCGTGGGCGACGTCCCACTCGTCGGGCTCCACGAGGTTGTGCAGCTGGATGAGGTCGACGTGGTCCACGCCGAGCCGCTCGAGGGACCGCTCGAGCCCGGCCCGGGCGCCGTCGCCGGTTCGCTCGCCGGTCTTCGTGGCCAGGAAGAACCGGTCGGGGTGCCGGGCCAGCCACGGGGCGAGGCGCAGCTCCGCGTCGCCGTACGACGCCGCGGCGTCGAGGTGGTCCACGCCGAACTCGAGCAGTGTGTCGAGCACGGCGTCGGCCCGCTCCTGGCGCATCGCGCCGAGGGCCGCGGCGCCGAAGATCACCCGGGTGCTCCGGTGGCCGGTACGACCGAACGCCGCGTTCGGCAGCGCCGGGCTCACGCCGCCGCTCCCGGGTTGCGCGCCCGACCCCAGGTGAAGAACGTCCACGGCCTGGGGCCGCGCACGTAGCGGGACTCGGACCCGAGCACCTCGAGGCCGGCCGAACCGAGCATCGCCAACGGGTCGCGGGTGAGGTGGCAGCCCCCCGCCATGCGCTGCTGGGTCCCGTCGAGACGACGCTGCCAGCGGGCGACGCCGTCGTCGGGGGCGAGGCCGTGTTCCAGGAAGTGCAGCGTGCCGCCGGGGCGCACCACCCGCCGCACCTCGGCCAGGGCCCGGCCCGCGTCGGGGATCGTGCAGAGGGTGAAGGTGCTGAGCGCCGCGTCGCAGCTGGCGTCCGGCAGGGGGACCGCCTGGCCGTCGAGGCCCACGAACTCCACCACCGCGTGCGTGGCGGCCACCCGCGGCAGCGCCATCTCCCTCGCCGTGTGCGACGGCTCGACCGCGAAGACCTTGGTGACGTCGTCGGGGTAGAGCGGGGCGTTGAGGCCGGAGCCGAACCCGATCTCGAGCACGGTGCCGCCGAGGCCGTCGAGCGCCCGCAGCCGGTAGCGGTCCATCTCGGAGTTGCCGCAGCACGCCTCCACCAGGTGGGGCAGCACCCGCTCGGTCCAGAGGCCCATCGGGACCGAACCTAACGGAGTCAGGGTCGCTCGGACGGGGCGAACTGCTCGGTGAGCTCCGGGTCGGCGAGCACGTGCGGGGCGAGCACCGCCTCGGCGCGGGCCACGAGCTCGTCGGGCAGCTCCAGGTCCGCGGCCACCACGTTGTCCTCCAGTTGCTCGGGCCGGGTGGCCCCCACGATGCAGCTGCTCACGTTGTCGTTCCGCAGCACCCACGCGAGCGCGAACTGGGCGAGCGTGCAGCCGGCCTCCTCCGCGATCGGCCGCAGCTCCTGCACCGCCTCGAGCAGGCCCTCGGTCAGGAAGAAGCCCATCATGCGGGCGGCCTCGTCGTCGCCATCCGCGCGGGACCCCGCGGGCGGCGGCGAGCCGGGGAGGTACTTGCCGGTGAGGACGCCCTGCAGCAGCGGCGACCACACGACCTGGCCGATGCCGAGCTCGCGGCACGTGGGCACGATCCGGTCCTCGATCACCCGCCAGACCATCGAGTACTGCGGCTGGCTCGACACGAACGGGATGCGCAGCTCGTCCGCGAGCGCCTTGCCGGCGCGGAGCTGCTCGGCGGTCCACTCGCTCACGCCGATGTAGTGGACCTTGCCCTGCCGCACGAGGTCGGCGAAGGCGACCATCGTCTCCTCGAGCGGCGTCTCGGTGTCGTAGCGGTGGGCCTGGTAGAGGTCGAGGTGGTCGGTGCGCAGCCGGCGCAGCGAGCCGTGGCAGCTCTCGAAGATGTGCTTGCGGCTGAGCCCCCGGTCGTTGGGGCCCGACCCGGTGGGCCAGTACACCTTGGACGCCAGCACCACCTTCTCCCTGCGCACGCCGTCGAGCGCCCGGCCGAGCACCTCCTCGGCGCGGGTCTCCGCGTACACGTCCGCCGTGTCGAGGAAGGTGACGCCCAGGTCGATGGCCGCGTGCACGCAGGCGATGGCGGCGTCGTCGTCCACCTGGTTGCCGTGGGTGACCCAGTTGCCGTAGCCGATGGCGCTGACCTTGAGACCGCTGTTGCCGAGGTACCGGTGTTGCATCCCGCCATCCAACCACGGGGTGGACTACCGCCGGGCGCCGTCGCGCCGCAGACTGGTCCCGTGACCGCCGAGGCCCGTGACCTGCTCGTGATCGGTGGTGGCCCCGCGGGTGCGGCCACCGCCATCCGCGCCGCGGAGGCCGGGGCCCGCGTCACGGTGTTCGAGAAGGGCCTCCCGGGCCGCGACAAGGTCTGTGGCGACGGCCTCACGCCCCGGGCCGTCCGGGCCCTCGGCGAGCTGGGCGTGGACCTCGCGGATGCCCACCGGATCGACGGGTTGCGCATGGTGGCCAACCGCACCGTGCGCCAGTTGGAGTGGCCCGGCATCGCCCCGTTCCCGCCGCACGGCGCGGTGTGGCCGCGTCGCCGCCTCGACGCCCGGCTGATGGAGCTGGCCGAGAAGGCCGGCGCCGAGCTGCGGTGGGGCCACGAGGCCACGCCGCTGTTCGACGAGCGGGGCCGGGTCATCGGGGTGGAGGCCGACGGCCAGCGGTTGCACGCGCCGATGGTGGTGGTCGCCACCGGGGCGCCCGGCGCGGTGGCCCGCCTGCTCGGCGCCGAGCGCGTGGCCGACGAACCGTTCGGCCTGGCGATCCGCACCTACGCCGAGAGCCCCCGCCACGCCGAGCGGTACCTGGAGGCGTGCCTCACCCTCCGCGACGAGCACGGCACGCCGGTGCCCGGCTACGGCTGGATGTTCCCTGCGGGCGACGGCACCGTGAACATCGGCGTGGGTGCGCTGAGCACCATGAAGGGCTTCTCCCGGCTCAACCTCAACCGCCTGCAGGAGAGCTACCGGGCGCTGGTGCAGGACGACTGGGAGCTCGGACCCGACCTCGAGCGCCCGCGGGCGTGGCGCCTGCCGATGTCGTCGCGGCGTCGGCACGGTCCGGGTTGGGTCGCGGTGGGTGACGCCGCCGGTCTGGTCAACCCCATGAACGGCGAGGGCATCGACTACGGCCTCGAGTCCGGGATGCTCGCGGCCGATCTGTTCCTCTCCGACCCGACCGGCGCGCCCGCCCGTTACGACCGGGAGGTCGGCGCCCGCTTCGACGGGTTCCTCCGCACCGGCCGGCGGTTCTCGTTCCTCATCGGACACCCGTGGATCCTGCGCACCGGTCTGCGCTTCGCGGTCGGGACCCAGGGCATCGCGAACGTGACGCTGCAGGTGATGGGCAACCTGGTGGACGGCTCCACGCCCGGCGTGGGCGGCCTGACCATGCGCGCCGCCGACGCGGTGCTCGGCGCGGCCGACCCGGTGCTGCGCCGTACCCGCGCCGCCGCCTGACGGGTCCGCCTCAGCCGTTGCGGCGGGTGCGGAACAGCACGGCGCCCACCCCTTCGCTCGTGCTGAACAGGTCGCGCCCGTCGGCGGAGAACGCGATCGACTCGCCTTGGGGCTCGTCCGCGCCGTCGTACGCGCAGCGTTCGCCCTGAAGGGCCTCGGCCACGGTGGCCCGCTCGGCCCGCGGGTAGAGGTACAGCTTCCGGTAGGTGCGCACCGCGACCATCGAGCCGTCGGGGCTGATGTCGGCGGCGGTGACGAGCGGATCGGGGAGGAGGGGCAGGCCGAGCGTGCCCACGCGTTCGAGGGTGCGCACCCGGCCGGGGGTGGCGTCCGCGGCGGCGAGACGGTCGACGCGGCTGTCGCCGTCGAGTCGCTTGGTGATCACGAACCAGTCGCCGGTGCGCGGGTCCACCACGAAGGCCTCGGCGTCCGCGCTCGCGTCCTCGGGGTAGGCGAGGTCGATGCGTACGGCGTCCACGGTGGTGGTGGGTGGCTCGGCGCCCGCGGCCACGGGTGCTCCCGCGTCCACCGCCGGCTCGGGCAGCCGGTACACCTTGAGCTGGTTGCGGCCGCTGTTGCCCCCGATGTCGGCGAGGAACACGTCGCTGGTTCCGGGGCGGGTGCCGGGGCCCACGGCGATGTCCTCCACGTCGAGCGGGCGGGCGCCGTCGATGCGGAACCGGGCCAGCGCCCGGCCCCCCTCGTCCATGGCGAACAGCGTGGGCGACTCGCCGTCGGTGATCGACCACAGCACGCCCGGGTTCCGCCGGGACGCGGCCAGGCCCGACGCCTCCACCAGGGTCGGGTCGCCGAGGCGGCCGACGGCCTGCGCCGGGTCGAGCACCGGGCAGCGCACGGTCCCGGTGGACGGCGGGGTGGACGAGGCGGCCGGTGTCGTGGTGGTGGATCGGGCGGCCGCGCCGTCGTCGCCGGAGCAGCCGGTCACCCACGCGGAGGTCACGAGCAGTCCCGCGACGAGTCCCGCGAACACGGCGCAGGTGTGCGGCGGGGTCACGGACACCGCCGCATCCTCGCGGAGCGCGCCCCGGTCCGGGGCGCGCCCCCGCTGCGAGGTCAGACGATGGTGACCGAGCCCAGCACCGGATTCGTCGGCACGTAGCAGTTGGTCGGGGCGTCGACCCCGAAGAAGAGCACGGTCACGTTGGCCGTGAACGAGATGCCCGGGTCGCCGTAGGAGGTGCCGGCGAGCTGCGCCGGCAGCACCGTGCCGGCCGCGCCGGTGGCCTTGAGCGTGGCGGTGACGGTCGGCAGCACCGCGTTGGAGCCGGGAGCGAGGTAGCCGGGCACGGTCAGCTGCACGTTCGGGCCGTTGAGCGCCACCGACGGAGCGGCCCGGTTCCCGAGGTTCGCGCCGCCGGCGAGGGTGGCGCCGACGAACTGTGCGCCCGCCGGGACCTTGAACCGGATCACGAGGTCGCGCAGGTTGTTGATGTTGTACCCGCCGGCGGTGGTGGGCACGGGCACCGGATCCGCGGTGAGCTTCACCTGGAAGTTCGACCCCGCGGCCACGGTGGTGGGCCCCTCGTAGGTCACGCCGGAGTTGAACGGCGAGTTGCTCGTGGTGCCGGCGGCCGAAGCCTGGCACGTCGCCGCCAGTGCGGTGCGCACCGGTCCGGGCGCCACGGTCGTGGTGGTGGTCGGGACCGTCGTGGTGGTGGTCGGGACCGTCGTGGTGGTCGTGGTGGTCGTCGGGACCGTCGTCGTGGTGGTCGTCGTGGTCGTCGTGGTGGTGGTCGTCGTGGTGGTGGTCGTGGTCGGGACCGTGGTGGTGGTGGTCGTGGTCGGGACCGTCGTGGTCGTCGGGACCGTCG
>JBMOJH010000007.1:0-61572 GCA_049316905.1 Microthrixaceae bacterium
TGATGCCGATCGAGGATGTGTTCACGATCACGGGTCGTGGGACGGTGGTGACCGGGAAGGTGGAGCAGGGGGTGATCCACACCGGTGATGAGATCGAGATCGTGGGCCTGAAGGCGACGCAGAAGACGACGTGTACGGGTGTGGAGATGTTCCGGAAGCTGCTCGATGAGGGGCAGGCGGGGGACAACATCGGTGCACTTCTGCGGGGTATCGACAAGGAGGACGTGCAGCGTGGGCAGGTGCTCGCGAAGCCGGGGTCGATCACGCCGCACACGAATTTCGAGGCGAACGTGTACGTGTTGACGAAGGAGGAGGGTGGTCGTCACAAGCCGTTCTTCTCGAACTATCGGCCGCAGTTCTATTTCCGGACGACGGATGTGACGGGGTCGGTGTCGTTGCCGGATGGCACCGAGATGTGCATGCCGGGTGACAACACGGAGATGACGGTGGAGCTGATCGCTCCGATCGCGATGGATGAGGGGTTGCGGTTCGCGATCCGTGAGGGTGGTCGTACGGTGGGCGCGGGTCGCGTCACCAAGATCCTCAAGTGACCGACGGCCCGGGTGACCGGGCCGCGACGGGCACCCCGGTCGACGAGTCGTCCGGAGGCCTCCGCCGCCACGGGCCGGCGGCTGGGGCCTCCGGCGAACCCGGGGCCGGCTTGAGCAGCGGGGGTCCAGCCCCCACAATGGAACGTTCCCCCCTCGGCACCGGCCGGGGGCGGGTGGAGTGAGCAGGAGCAGGCATGGCCTCCGACAAGCGGGTCCACGTGACCCTCGAGTGCACCGAGTGCAAGCGGCGCAACTACATCACCAACAAGTCGAAGGTGAACGACCGCGAGCGCATCGAGCTCAAGAAGTACTGCCGCTGGGACCGCAAGCACACCGTGCACAAGGAGACCCGCTGAGCGACGCGCCGGGTGACGGGGTCCGCGGCCTGGCCGGGACCCTCCGTCACGGGGCCTGATGGCCCACCGCGCCCACCGCGTCTAACCTCAGTCTCCTGACCCGTCGCGCCCGGCCCCGGCCGCCGCCCGGGTCGCAGAGGGCAGTGGCTCAATTGGTAGAGCACCGGTCTCCAAAACCGGCGGTTGGGGGTTCGAGTCCCTCCTGCCCTGCTCAGCACGTGCGAGAGGTGCATGCATGGCCATGAATCGAGAGCAGAAGCGCGCCGCGCAGAAGGCCGGTCAGATCAACGCTGACGGGTCGCAGGTCGCCACCCGCGACCGGCGCGCGCCTGCTCAGCGACTGAAGACCGAGCGCACCAAGCCCGCCGAGTTCGTCCGCGAGGTGCGGGCGGAGCTCAAGAAGGTCTCCTGGCCGACCAAGCAGGAGGTCATCCGCTACTCGACGATCGTGCTGGTCGCCCTGGTGGTCTTCACCGTGTTCGTGTTCGCCATCGACTACGCCTTCGGCGAGCTCTTCCGGCTGCTGCTCGACACGGGCACCGCCCGCTCCCTCGGCACCGCCGCCCGACCGTCCGCCGCGTCCTTCTGACCCGGCGAGGAAAGAACCCATGTCTGACGAAGCCCCCACCACCGCCACCGCGACCGATCACACCGCTGCCGCCGACGACAGCCTTCCCGCCGACGACAGCCTTCCCGCCGACGACGCCGTTCTCGAGGCGGAGCTCGACCGGGCCGACGAGGTGACCGATGAGGTCGTCGAGGTCGTCGAGGAGGTCGCGGAGGAGCTCACCGCCGAGGAGATCACGGCGACCGACATCACCTCCACGCCGGCCGACGAGGCCGTCGCCGCCCTGGCCGAGGTGGAGGGCATCGACGAGGCCGACGTGCTGGTGGAGGAGGAGGTCCTCACCGAGGTGCCGGCCCCCCGCCCCGAGTCGCCCTACGACCGCCCGGGCCGCTGGTACGTGCTGCACACGCAGTCCGGCTACGAGAACAAGGTCCGCCAGAACATCGAGGCGCGCACCAAGTCGATGAACATGGAGTCGCGGATCCACGAGGTCGTGATCCCGATGGAGGACGTCGTCGAGCTCAACAAGAAGGGTGAGCGCGTCGTCGTCCAGAAGAAGATGTTCCCCGGCTACCTGGTGGTCCGCTGCGACGACCTGTCCCGTGCCGGTGGCGACGACGTCTGGTACGTGATCCGCAACACCCCCGGCGTGACCGGCTTCGTGGGCGCCGCCAACAAGCCGTCGCGGCTCTCGCGGCGTGACGTCGAGAAGTTCATCGGCGGCCCGGAGCTCGTCGCCGCCGGTGCCGCCGGCCCGGTCGCTGCCAAGCCGGTGAAGTCGCCGTTCAGCCTGGGCGAGACCGTGCGGGTGAAGGAGGGTCCGTTCGCGGACTTCTCCGGCGAGATCGTCGAGATGAACGAGGACCAGCTCAAGATCAAGGTGCTGGTGAACATCTTCGGCCGGGAGACCCCGGTCGAGCTCGAGTTCGCGCAGGTCGCCAAGCTCTGAGCCGTTCCCGGCCCACCGAGCCGGTGGGCCGGGTTGCCCGTGCAGCGGGCCGCGACCACAATGGTCCGTCGGTCCGGCGCCCGTCAGTGCTGCGGTCCGCCCGCCGGACGTACCCCGAGGAAAGTGGAACATGGCCAAGAAGAAGGTCGTCGCCATCGTCAAGATCCAGATCCCGGCCGGGCAGGCATCGCCCGCGCCGCCGGTCGGCACGGCCCTCGGCCCGCACGGCGTGGCGATCATGGACTTCTGCAAGGACTACAACGCCCGGACCGAGGCCCAGCGCGGCACCATCATCCCGGTCGAGATCTCCATCTACGAGGACCGCACCTTCAGCTTCGTCACCAAGACGCCCCCGGCCCCGGTGCTGATCCGCGAGGCCGCCGGTCTCCAGAAGGCATCGCAGACCCCGGGCCGTGGCTTCGTCGGTGAGATCACCGACGACCAGGTCGCCGAGATCGCCCGCACGAAGATGCCCGACCTGAACACCGACGACCTCGAGGCCGCGAAGCTCCAGATCGCCGGGACCGCCCGGTCGATGGGCATCAAGGTCGTCTGAACCCGTCCGCCGGGACCCGGTGTCCCGGTCGGCGAGAAGATCACCCACCCCGGCTGACCTCGACCGGGGAACCACGGGCCCAGAGGGAGACTCCGGAAGGACTCGCACCATGGCCAGGCACGGAAAGCGCTACACCGACGCGACCAAGCGGTACGACCGCGACCGCCAGCACTCCATCGAGGAGGCGGTCGACGTCGTCAAGACGCTCGCCACGGCGAACTTCGACGAGACCGTCGAGGCCTGCATCCGCCTCGGGGTGGACCCCCGCAAGGCCGACCAGATGGTCCGCGGGACCGTGGCACTCCCGTCCGGCACGGGCAAGGACGTGAAGGTCGCCGTGTTCGCCCAGGGCGACGCCGCCACCGCCGCGCAGGAGGCCGGTGCCGAGTTCGTCGGCGCCGAGGACCTCGCCGCACAGATCGAGGGCGGCATGCTCGACTTCGACGTCACCATCGCCACCCCCGACCTGATGCCGCTCGTCGGTCGCCTGGGTCGTGTGCTCGGCCCCCGTGGCCTGATGCCGAACCCCAAGACGGGCACGGTCACGCCGGACCCGGCCAAGGCCGTGGGCGAGTTCAAGGGCGGCAAGGTCGAGTACCGGACGGACCGCAACGGCAACGTCCACGTGCAGCTCGGCAAGGCGAGCTTCAGCGCGGACGACCTGCTCGCCAACTTCAACGCCGTCGTCGACGAGCTGGCCAAGGTCCGGCCGTCCTCAGCGAAGGGCCGCTACTTCCGCAAGGCCACGCTGTCGTCCACCATGGGCCCCGGCATCCAGCTCGACGTCGCCCGTCTGGACGCCTGACGCACCCGGTCTGGCGGCCCGGACCGGGCCGCGGCTACCGTGACCTGTCCCCCTCGGGGGACCACAACCAGAGGCTCTGAGCTCGCCAGAGACCCCACGGCGCACCGGACGGTGCAGAACGGGCCCCGACCGCGCGGTCACCGGCCCACCTGGGTAGGCGGACACCCTGTTCCCCGCTCCCTCTCCAGGGTTCGGTCGAGGAGGCGTCCGTGATCAGCGGGCGCCGGAACCTCCCGAACCGAGGACCCACCGGGTCCTCCCGAGCTGGAGAGAGGAGGTGTCGAATGGAGAACCCGAGGCCGGAGAAGGTGGCCGTGGTGGAGGAGGTCCGCGAGAAGTTCGCGGGCGCCGATGCCGTGCTGTTCACCGAGTACCGCGGCCTGACCGTCGGTGACCTCCAGGAGCTGCGCACGTCGCTGCGCCAGGGGGGAGCCGAGTACAAGGTGTACAAGAACACCCTGGTCAGGCGTGCCACGTCCGATCTGGACGTGGAACTCGGCGACTGGCTGCTCGGTCCGACGGCGCTGGCGTTCGTCAGCGCCAAGGACGACGGCTCGCCCGGGGACGCGGTCGTGGTGGCCAAGGCACTGAAGGCATTCGCCAAGGCCAACCCGAACCTCGTCCTGAAGGGCGGGCTGCTGGGCAGCACGCTGCTGGACCAGAAGGGCCTGTCCGACCTGGCGGAGGTGGCACCGCGCGAGGAGCTGCTCGCCCGCCTGGCCGGCGGAATGGCCGCACCGATGCGGAACTTCGCCGGGCTCCTGCAGGCCGTGCCCCAGAAGATGGCGTACGCACTGCAGGCGCTCATCGACCAGGGCGGTGCCCCCGGTGCCCCCGCCCCCGCGGCGGACGCCACCGACGGACCCACCGATACTGCCGAGGAGGCCCCCGCGGCCGACGAGGCGGACACCGACACCAACACGACCGACGACACCGACACGAACGACGACACCCCGGCCGAGGCGGCCGGGGCTGCGGACGAGGCCACGCCGGCCGAGGCCGCTGACGAACAGGAGTGACCACCATGGCGACCAAGGAAGAGATCCTCGACGCGATCTCGGGCATGACGGTGCTGGAGCTCTCCGAGCTCCTCAAGGACTTCGAGGAGCGCTTCGGCGTGACCGCTGCGGCCCCGGTGGCCGCCGTGGCCGCGGTCGCCCCGGCCGGCGGCGGTGACGCCGGCGGTGGCGAGGAGGAGAAGACCAGCTTCGACGTGGTCCTCACCGATGCCGGCGACAAGAAGATCGGCGTCATCAAGGAGGTCCGCGGCCTCACCAGCCTGGGCCTCAAGGAGGCCAAGGACCTCGTGGAGTCGGCTCCCAAGGCCGTCCTCGAGGGCGTCTCCAAGGAGGAGGCCGACAAGGCGAAGGAGGCCCTCGAGGGCGCCGGCGCCACCGTCGAGGTCAAGTGAACCCCGCGGCGCCCGTCACGGGCGCCGTGCGCACCGGGGAGGGCCCCGTGCCCTCCCCGGTGTCGCGCCCGCGGGTCCGGGTTCCTTGACCCCGGGTCCCCTCCTTCGTACGCTCCCCGCAGCCCGTGGACGCGGCACCCGACCCTCCGGGTCGGGCGTTCCCGCGTGCCTTGACCACGTTGCGTGGGCGGCGTACTCTCATCGGTTGCCGTGCCCCGCCGTCCGAATTCCGAAGTGAAGTGCTTCGGGGTTCGTCGCGTCCGGGTGCCGGTGTGACCGCCCGTTCCGTCCTCCACCCACGCCGTCCGTCCAGCGCCGACCAGGAGTAGCTCCTTGTCCTCTCGCGTCACCCTCCGGGACCGTTATTCGTTCGCGAACCTCGACGAGGTCCTCGACCTCCCGGACCTCATCGCCATCCAGCGTGAGTCCTTCCACTGGTTCATCGAGAACGGTCTCGCGGATGCCTTCCGCGACATCAGTCCGATCAAGGACTTCACCGAGACCCTGAGTCTCGAGCTGGAGTTCGACCCCACCGACGAGGACCTGCGCCCGCCGCCCAAGTTCACGGTGGAGGAGTGCAAGGAGAAGGACATGACCTTCTCCGCACCGATCTTCGCCCGCGCCCGCTTCATGAACGCCAACACCGGCGAGATCAAGGAGCAGACGGTCTTCATGGGGGACTTCCCGATGATGACCGACAAGGGCACCTTCATCATCAACGGCACCGAGCGCGTCGTGGTGTCCCAGCTGGTGCGTTCGCCCGGCGTCATCTTCCAGCCCGGCGAGCGGTTCCGTCTGCGGAACCTCTCCAAGCACCAGTTGGTCACCGGCACCATCCACCCCTACCGGGGTGAGTGGATCGAGTTCGACGTGGAGCAGAAGCCGGGCAAGGACCCGACCGCCGGCACCCGCGTCGCCCGCAAGCGTCGCCTGTCGCTGTTCGTCCTCCTGCGGGCCCTCGGCTACGACGAGGAGCACGCCCCGGGCTTCCTGGAGGCCTTCGTCCGCCACTTCGACTTCCTCGAGGGGCAGTGGGAGAAGGACAAGGAGCTCGCCCCCACCCAGGACGAGGCGATCATCGAGATCTACAAGCGAGCCCGCCCGGGCGAGCCCGCCACGCCCGACTCGGCGCGGAACTACTTCAACAACGCCTTCTTCGAGCCGCGTCGCTACGACCTGAGCCGGGTCGGCCGCTACAAGCTCAACCGGAAGCTCGGTCCGGAGCTCGACCGGCTCGAGGACACCTTCCCCCAGCTCAAGGGGCTGCTGGACCGACCCGACCTCGACCAGCCGGTGCTCAGCCGCTGCGAGGTCCTCGCCGCCACCACCTACCTCCTGAACCTGGCCGCCGGCACCCACGGGTACCGCCTTGACGACCAGGACCACTTCGCCAACCGCCGCATCCGGTCGGTCGGTGAGCTCATCCAGAACCAGGTCCGCATCGGCCTGTCCCGCATGGAGCGGGTCGTCCGCGAGCGCATGACCACCCAGGACGTGGAGGCCATCACCCCCACCACCCTGATCAACATCCGCCCGGTGGTCGCGGCGATCAAGGAGTTCTTCGGGACCTCCCAGCTCAGCCAGTTCATGGACCAGGTCAACCCGCTGTCGGGGCTGACCCACCGCCGCCGGCTCTCGGCGCTCGGCCCCGGTGGCCTCTCGCGTGAGCGGGCGGGCTTCGAGGTCCGCGACGTGCACTTCAGCCACTACGGCCGCATGTGCCCGATCGAGACCCCGGAGGGTCCGAACATCGGCCTGATCGGCGCCCTCGCCACCTTCGGCCGGGTGAACGACTTCGGCTTCATCGAGACCCCCTACCGCAAGGTGGTCAACGGCAAGGTCACCGACGAGATCGTGTGGCTCCCCGCCGATGAGGAGGAGGAGTACATCGTCGCCCAGGCGAACACGCCGCTGAACCCCGACGGCACCTTCTCCGCCGACCGCGTGCTGGTGCGCCGCTCCCCGCAGGCCGCCTCGCTGTCGGACCTGAAGCTGCAGCTCGAGCGTGACGAGTTCCTCGGTGCCACCACGGAGATCTCCGCGGTGACGCCCGAGGAGGTCCAGCTCATGGACGTCTCCCCGCGCCAGATCGTCTCGGTGGCCACGGCGCTCATCCCGTTCCTCGAGCACGACGACGCGAACCGCGCGCTCATGGGCGCCAACATGCAGCGTCAGGCCGTGCCGCTCCTGCGGGCCGAGGCGCCCTACATCGGCACCGGCATCGAGGCCCGTGCGGCCCGTGACGCGGCCGACATGGTGCTCGCCGCCGAGGACGGCACGATCCTCGAGGTCGACGGCCACTCGATCGTGGTGGACTACAAGAAGGCCGGCAAGGTCACCCACCGCCTGCACAAGTTCGAGCGCTCGAACCAGGACACCTGCATCAACCAGAAGCCGCGGGTGGCCGAGGGCCAGAAGGTGAAGGCCGGCGACGTGCTGGCCGAGGGCCCCTCCACCGACAACGGCGAGCTCGCCCTGGGCAAGAACCTCCTCGTGGCCTTCATGCCCTGGGAGGGCTACAACTTCGAGGACGCCATCATCCTCTCCGAGCGACTGGTGAAGGACGACGTCATGACGTCGATCCACATCCACGAGCACGAGGTGGACGCCCGCGACACGAAGCTCGGCCCGGAGGAGATCACCCGGGACATCCCGAACCTCTCCGAGGAGATCCTCGCGGACCTCGACGAGCGCGGGATCATCCGCATCGGTGCCGAGGTGGGCCCCGGCGACGTGCTCGTCGGCAAGGTCACGCCGAAGGGCGAGACCGAGCTCACCCCCGAGGAGCGCCTCCTGCGCGCGATCTTCGGCGAGAAGGCCCGCGAGGTGCGCGACACCTCGCTGAAGGTGCCGCACGGTGAGTCCGGCAAGGTGATCGACGTCAAGGTGTTCAGCCGCGACGACGCCCACGAGCTCCCGCCGGGCGTGAACCAGCTGGTCCGGGTGTACGTGGCGCAGAAGCGGAAGATCTCGGTGGGCGACAAGCTCGCCGGGCGCCACGGCAACAAGGGCGTCATCAGCCAGATCCTGCCCATCGAGGACATGCCGTTCCTCGCGGACGGCACCCCGGTCGACATCATCCTGAACCCGCTCGGCGTGCCCTCCCGCATGAACGTGGGCCAGGTGCTCGAGACGCACCTCGGCTACGCGGCCCGCTGGGGATGGACCAATCCCCACAACGGGGAGGTCGTGGGCGAGGACCCGCTCCGGGGCACCGAGACCAAGACCCGGCCCACCACGCGGCCGGCCACCCTCATCGCCACGCCGGTGTTCGACGGCGCGAAGTGGGACGAGACCGAGATGGCGGGCAAGCACCCCACCATCAAGACCATCTTCGAGAACCTCCGACCCGAGTCGGAGAACCCGGAGGTGGGTGACGGCGGCCGTCTCATCGGTGACGACGGCAAGGTCACGCTCTACAACGGCCGCACCGGTGAGGCCTACGACAACCCGGTGACCGTGGGCTTCGCCTACATCCTGAAGCTCGCCCACCTGGTGGACGACAAGATCCACGCCCGCTCCACCGGCCCGTACTCGATGATCACCCAGCAGCCGCTGGGCGGTAAGGCGCAGTTCGGTGGCCAGCGGTTCGGCGAGATGGAGGTGTGGGCCCTCGAGGCGTACGGCGCCGCCTACTGCCTCCAGGAGCTGCTCACCATCAAGAGCGACGACACCCTCGGCCGCGTGAAGGTCTACGAGGCGATCGTCAAGGGCGAGAACATCCCCGAGCCGGGCATTCCCGAGTCCTTCAAGGTGCTCATCAAGGAGATGCAGGCGCTCTGCCTGAACGTCGAGGTCCTCGGCCGTTCGGGTGAGGAGATCAAGATGCGTGAGCTCGACGAGGACTTCTTCCGTGCGGCCGAGGAACTGGGCATCGACCTGTCCCGGCCCGAGCGCGGATCCGACGAGGAGGACGCTCGCCGCCAGGCCGAGCGCGCCCGCTGAGAGAGGACACCACTTCCCCCATGCTCGACGTCAACCTCTTCGACCAGCTCCGGATCGGCCTGGCCACAGCGGACGCCATCCGCACGTGGTCCAACGGCGAGGTCAAGAAGCCGGAGACCATCAACTACCGCACGCTCAAGCCCGAGAAGGACGGCCTCTTCTGCGAGAAGATCTTCGGCCCGACCAAGGACTGGGAGTGCTACTGCGGGAAGTACAAGCGCGTCCGCTTCCGCGGGATCATCTGCGAGCGCTGCGGCGTGGAGGTCACCCGCTCCAAGGTCCGGCGCGAGCGCATGGGCCACATCGAGCTGGCCGCGCCGGCCGTGCACATCTGGTACCTCCGTGGCACCCGCTCATGGCTCGCCTACCTGCTCTCGGGCATCGAGCCCCGTGAGGAGCTGAAGGCCAAGCAGCTCGAGAAGGTCATCTACTTCGCGGCCAACCTCGTCACCCACGTCGACGACGAGCGTCGCCAGGCCGACCTGCCGTCGCTCGAGGCCGACATGCTCGGTGAGCGCGACGCGATCGAGAAGGACCGCGAGCTCGAGCTCGCGCGCCGCATGGAGGAGCTCGAGGCCGAGCTCGAGGCGCTCGAGGCCGAGGGCGCGAAGGAGTCCGACCTCACCAGCCGCCGCAAGGCCGCCGACAAGGACCTCGCCATCATCCGCGAGAACTTCGACGCGGAGCTCGAGCAGCTCGGCCGTGTGTGGGAGGAGTTCCGCGACCTGTACCCCCGTCAGATCATCGAGGACGAGATGCTCTGGCGCGACCTCGAGGACCGCTACGGCGAGTACTTCGAGGGCGGCATGGGCGCGAGCGCGATCAAGATGCTGATCGACCGCATCGACCTCGACGTGGAGGAGATCAAGCTCCGCGAGGCGATCGACCCGGAGGAGGGCCGCAAGCCCCTCTCGGCCCAGCGCAAGCAGAAGGCCATCAAGCGCCTGAAGATCGTTGCCGCGTTCAACCGCCGTGACGACAACGGCAATCGGGTCAACGACCCGCGGGCCATGATCCTCGACGTCGTGCCGGTGATCCCCCCGGACCTGCGTCCGATGGTGCAGCTCGACGGTGGCCGCTTCGCCACCTCCGACCTCAACGACCTCTACCGCCGGGTGATCAACCGGAACAACCGCCTCAAGCGGCTGCTCGACCTCGGCGCACCGGAGATCATCGTCAACAACGAGAAGCGCATGCTGCAGGAGGCCGTCGACGCGCTGTTCGACAACGGCCGCCGCGGCCGGCCCGTCACGGGCCCGGGCAACCGCCCGCTCAAGTCGCTCTCCGACATGCTCAAGGGCAAGCAGGGACGGTTCCGCCAGAACCTGCTCGGCAAGCGCGTCGACTACTCCGGCCGTTCGGTCATCGTGGTCGGCCCCACCCTGCAGCTGCACCAGTGCGGCCTGCCGAAGCTGATGGCGCTCGAGCTGTTCAAGCCGTTCGTCATGAAGGCCCTCGTCGACCGTGAGCTGGCGCAGAACATCAAGTCGGCCAAGCGGATGGTGGAGCGCCGCCGCCCGCAGGTCTGGGACGTGCTCGAGGACGTCATCAAGGAGCACCCGGTGCTCCTGAACCGTGCGCCCACGCTGCACCGCCTCGGCATCCAGGCCTTCGAGCCCATCCTCGTGGAGGGCAAGGCGATCCAGATCCACCCGTTGGTCTGCACCGCGTTCAACGCTGACTTCGACGGCGACCAGATGGCGGTGCACCTGCCGCTGTCGGCCGAGGCCCAGGCCGAGGCCCGCGTCCTCATGCTCAGCGCCAACAACATGCTGAGCCCCGCGCACGGCAAGCCGCTGGTCACGCCCACCCAGGACATGATCATCGGGGCCTTCTACCTGACCGAACTGGTCGAGGGTGCCACCGGTGAGGGCCGCACCTACGCCCGCATGGACCAGGTGGAGCGCGACCTGGAGGCCGGCGTGCTCGACGTGCACGCGCCGATCCAGTACCGGGGCGACGAGTTCCCCGACCTGCTGGCCTCCCCGGCCAACGGTTCGGCCGCCGAGTACCACCGCACCACCGCGGGCCGGCTGCTGTTCAACCGGGCCCTGCCCGACGGCTACCCCTACGTGAACGAGCCGGTCACGAAGAAGCAGATGACCCAGATCGTCGACCGCCTCGCGGTGGACTTCCACAAGGCCATCGCCGCCCGGTCGCTCGACGCCCTGAAGTCCCTCTGCTTCAACTACGCCATGCGGTCGGGCCTGACGATCTCGATCGACGACGTGCGCACGCCGTCGAACAAGTACGAGATCCTCGACAGCTACGAGGCCGAGGCCGACAAGGTCGAGAAGCAGTTCCGGCGCGGCATCATCACCGACGGCGAGCGGAAGCAGAAGGAGGTGGAGATCTGGACCACCGCCACTGCCAAGGTCACGCAGGCCATGCAGGAGGCGATGACCTCCAAGCAGTTCAACCCGATCGACATGATGGTCGGCTCCGGTGCCCGCGGGAACATGATGCAGGTCCGCCAGATCGCCGGTATGCGAGGCCTGGTGGCCAACCCCCGCGGCGACATGATCCCCCGCCCGATCAAGTCCAACTTCCGTGAGGGCCTGTCGGTGCTGGAGTACTTCATCGCCACGCCGGGCGCCCGGAAGGGCCTCGTCGACACCGCACTGCGGACGGCGGACTCCGGCTACCTCACCCGGCGCCTCGTCGACGTGGCCCAGGAGCTGATCATCAACGACGTGGATCCGTTCGAGTCGGGTGGTCCGATCCGTTCCATCACGCTCGACGACATCCGGCCCGACGAGGCCGGGCGGCGCTACCACCTCGAGAGCCGCCTCTTCTCCCGCACCCTGGCCGAGGACGTGCAGCTCGCGGACGGCACCACGCTCGCCCGCGGCACCCGCGTCGGCCAGACCGAGATGGAGCAGATGCGCGACGACCCCGACGTCACCTCGGTGCGCGTCCTGTCGCCGCTCACCGACGAGAGCGAGTTCGGCATCTCCGCCGCCTGCTACGGCCTGTCGCTGGCCACCGGCAAGCTCATCGAGCCCGGCGAGGCGGTCGGTGTGATCGCCGCGCAGTCCATCGGCGAGCCCGGTACCCAGCTCACCATGCGGACCTTCCACACCGGCGGCGTCGCCGGCGCCTCGGGCGACATCACCGGCGGTCTCCCCCGCGTGGTGGAGCTGTTCGAGGCCCGCAGCCCCCGGAACAAGGCCGTGCTGGCCCGGATCTCGGGCGTGGTGCGCATCGAGGAGGCCGATGACGCCACGATCACGGCGCGCACCCGCAACGTGACCGTGGTGGCCGACGACGGCACCGAGGAGACCTACCAGATCGAGCGTGAGCGCCGGCTGGAGGTGCGCGAGGGCCAGGAGGTCACCGCGGGTGACGCGCTGGTCGAGGGTCCGCGTGACCCGAAGGAGCTGCTCGAGATCAAGGGCGTCCGTGCTGTGCAGCAGTACCTCGTCGACGAGGTCCAGCGCGTGTACCGCGATCAGGGCGTGTCGATCCACGACAAGCACATCGAGCTCATCGTGCGGCAGATGACCCGCCGCGTGGCCATCCAGGAGCCGGGCGACTCGGACTTCCTGCCGGGCGAGCGGGTCGACCAGCGGATCTTCGCCGACACCAACCGTCGGCTGGTCCAGGAGGGGCGCAAGCCCGCCGACGGCCGCCCGGAGCTCATGGGCATCACCAAGGCGTCGCTGGCCACTGACTCGTGGCTGTCCGCCGCCTCCTTCCAGGAGACCACCCGGGTGCTCACCGAGGCCGCGATCGACGGCAAGTCCGACGGTCTCCTCGGCCTCAAGGAGAACATCATCATCGGCAAGCTGATCCCCGCCGGCACCGGGATGACCCGGTACCAGGAGATCCTGCCGTACGCCCCGGACTACCAGCCGATGGAGTACTTCTCCAGCGAGGACTCGGCGAGCATCGCCGACTGGCTCGCCAACATCGGCACTCCGTCCGAGGACGAGGCCCCGGTCGCCGGTGGCACCGTCGCCGAGGTGATCGAGTTCCCGGACACCTCCGCCACAGATCAGTGAGCGTCCGCCGGGCGGGCCGTTTGCCCCGCCCGGCGGTCCGCTCGTAGCATGACCCGTCGGCTTCCGGCGCGCCTCGGGCGCGCTTGGGTCCCGCCCGCCATCCGAGGTACCACCGTCACACGGTCGGTGCCGGTCAGTTCATTCCAGAGAGTCACCGAGGTTCCATCGTGCCCACGATCCAGCAGCTGGTCCGCAAGGGCCGCCAGACCAAGCGCCGCAAGGAGTCCACGCCGGCGCTGAAGGGCGCGCCCCAGCGGCGCGGCGTGTGCACCCGCGTGTTCACCTCCACGCCCAAGAAGCCGAACTCGGCGCTGCGCAAGGTGGCCCGTGTCCGGCTGTCCAGCGGGATCGAGGTCACGGCGTACATCCCCGGTGAGGGTCACAACCTGCAGGAGCACAGCATCGTGCTGGTCCGCGGTGGTCGTGTGAAGGACCTCCCCGGCGTCCGGTACAAGATCGTCCGCGGCACCCTCGACACCTCCGGTGTCCGCGACCGCAAGCAGGCACGTTCGCGCTACGGCGCCAAGAAGGAGTCCTGACATGCCCCGCAAGGGTCCCGCCCCCCGCCGCGAGCTCCAGCCCGACCCGGTCTACCGGTCGGTCCTGGTCACCCAGATGGTCAACAAGATCCTGCAGCGCGGGAAGCGGTCCACCGCGGAGCGGATCGTCTACGACGCCCTCTCCACGATCGAGACCAAGACCGGCACGGATCCGATCGTCACGCTGAAGCGTGCGGTCGACAACATCAAGCCGCAGCTCGAGGTGCGCAGCCGCCGGGTGGGCGGTGCCACCTACCAGGTGCCCGTGGAGGTGCGGCCCCGCCGTGCCAACACCCTCGCCATCCGTTGGCTGGTGGGCTACAGCCGCCAGCGCCGGGAGCGCACCATGTCGGAGCGCCTCGCCAACGAGCTGCTCGACGCCAGCAACGGCGTGGGCGCCTCGATGAAGCGCAAGGAAGACCTCCACAAGATGGCGGAGTCCAACAAGGCCTTCGCCCACTACCGCTGGTGACCGTCCCGGTCGCCTGCCCGCATCCCGAGTCCTCCCCCCACCCCACCTGACGAGACGAGCAATGGCGCAGTTCCCCCTCGACCGCACCCGCAACATCGGCATCATGGCCCACATCGACGCGGGCAAGACCACCACGACCGAGCGGATCCTCTACTACACCGGCAAGACCTACAAGATCGGTGAGGTCCACGAGGGTGCCGCCACGATGGACTGGATGGCCCAGGAGCAGGAGCGGGGCATCACCATCACCTCCGCCGCCACCACCTGTCACTGGACCGACACGGTCGACGGGGTGGACCACCGCATCCAGATCATCGACACGCCCGGCCACGTGGACTTCACCGTGGAGGTGGAGCGCTCGCTGCGCGTGCTCGACGGCGCGGTCGCGGTGTTCGACGGCGTGGCCGGCGTGGAGCCGCAGACCGAGACGGTGTGGCGCCAGGCCAACAAGTACAACGTCCCGCGCATGTGCTTCGTCAACAAGATGGACCGCATGGGCGCCGACTTCTTCGCGGCGCTCGACTCCATCAAGGACCGCCTCGAGGCGAAGGTCGCGGTGCTGCAGCTGCCGATCGGCGCCGAGGCCAACTACGAGGGCGTCGTCGACCTGGTCACGATGAAGGCCTGGGTGTGGTCGGGTGAGGAGCTCGGCGCCTCCTGGGACGTGGTCGACATCCCCGCCCACCTGCAGGACCAGGCCGACGAGTACCGAGAGGCCCTCATCGACGTCCTGGCCGAGAGCAACGACGAGCTCATGGAGAAGTTCCTCGAGGGTGAGGACCTCCCGCCCGAGCTGATCCGTGCCGCCATCCGCGAGGCGACCATCCACCACGGCGTGGTGCCCGTCCTCAACGGGACCGCCTTCAAGAACAAGGGCGTGCAGCCGCTGCTCGACGCGGTCTGCTGGTACATGCCGTCGCCGCTCGACCTGCCGCCGGTGGAGGGCGTCGACAAGAAGGGCGAGCCCACCCAGCGCAAGGCCGACGTGAAGGAGCCGTTCTCGGCCCTCGCGTTCAAGATCATGACCGCCCCCCACGTGGGCAAGCTCACGTACTTCCGGGTCTACTCCGGCACGCTGGAGAAGGGCGGCACGGTCCTCAACACCCGCTCCGGCGACAAGGAGCGCATCGGGCGTCTGCTCGAGATGCACGCGAACGACCAGATCGAGCAGGAGGCCGTGTACGCCGGCGACATCGTGGCGGGCATCGGCATGAAGAACACCCGCACCGGCGACACGCTGACCGACCCCAGCAACGTGATCGTGCTCGAGTCGCTCGAGTTCCCCGACCCGGTGATCCACGTGGCCGTGGAGCCCAAGACCAAGGCCGACCAGGACAAGATGTCCAAGGCCCTGTTCGCCCTCTCCGAGGAGGACCCCACCTTCCAGGTGCGCACCGACGAGGAGACCGCCCAGACGATCATCTCGGGCATGGGCGAGCTGCACCTCGAGGTGCTCGTCGACCGCATGATGCGGGAGTTCAAGGTGGAGGCCAACGTCGGCAAGCCGCAGGTGGCCTACCGCGAGACCATCACCACGCCGGTCGACAGCCACACCTACCTGCACAAGAAGCAGACGGGTGGCACGGGCCAGTACGCCAAGATCGTCCTGAAGCTCGAGCCCTCCGGGCCCGGCGGCGGCTTCGAGTTCTCCGACCAGATCACCGGCGGCCGCATCCCCAAGGAGTACATCCCCTCGGTGGGTCACGGCATCCAGGAGGCCATGACCACCGGCGTGCTCGCCGGCTTCCCGATGGTCGACGTGCACGTGAAGCTGCTCGACGGCGACTACCACGACGTGGACTCGTCGGAGATGGCGTTCAAGATCGCCGGCACCATGGGCTTCAAGGAGGCGGTGCGCAAGGCCGCCCCCGTGCTGCTCGAGCCGATCATGGCGGTCGAGGTGGTCACGCCCGAGGACTACATGGGCGACGTGATCGGCGACCTCAACTCCCGCCGGGGCAAGGTCGGCAAGATGGAGCAGCGGGGCAACAACCAGATCGTCTCGGCCGAGGTGCCGCTCTCCGAGATGTTCGGCTACTCCACCGACCTGCGGTCCAAGACCCAGGGTCGCGCCACGTACACGATGCAGTTCCACAGCTACCAGCAGACGCCGCGGAACGTGCAGGAAGAGATCGTCGCCCGCGTCAACGGGCAGTGACGGGCCCAGCGGCCCACCCCTGAGCTACCAACACCAACACGACTCCCCGGCACCCGGGGAACCACACGAAAGGCAGCGCCTCCCATGGCCAAGGAGAAGTTCGAGCGGACGAAGCCCCATGTGAATGTGGGGACGATGGGTCATATCGATCATGGGAAGACGACGTTGACGGCGGCGATCACGAAGACGTTGGCGGATCGTGTGCCGGGGAACTCGTTCACGGAGTTCGAGAACATCGACAAGGCTCCGGAGGAGCGGGAGCGTGGGATCACGATCAATGTGTCGCATGTGGAGTATGAGACGGCGAACCGTCACTATGCGCATGTCGACATGCCGGGTCACGCGGATTACATCAAGAACATGATCACGGGTGCGGCTCAGGTGGATGGGGCGATCCTGGTGGTGGCTGCGACGGATGGTCCGATGCCGCAGACGCGTGAGCATGTGGTGTTGGCTCGTCAGGTGGGTGTGCCGGCGATCGTGGTGGCGTTGAACAAGGTCGACATGGTCGACGATGAGGAACTCCTGGAACTGGTGGAGATGGAGGTCCGGGAGCTGCTGTCGGAGTACGAGTTCGATGGTGATGACTGTCCGGTGATTCCGGTGTCGGCGTTGAAGGCCCTGGAGGGTGATTCGGCGGCGCAGGATCAGGTGATGGCGTTGATGGAGGCGGTGGATTCGTATGTGCCGGAGCCGGAGCGTGATCTGGACAAGCCGTTCCTGATGCCGATCGAGGATGTGTTCACGATCACGGGTCGTGGGACGGTGGTGACCGGGAAGGTGGAGCAGGGGGTGATCCACACCGGTGATGAGATCGAGATCGTGGGCCTGAAGGCGACGCAGAAGACGACGTGTACGGGTGTGGAGATGTTCCGGAAGCTGCTCGATGAGGGGCAGGCGGGGGACAACATCGGTGCACTTCTGCGGGGTATCGACAAGGAGGACGTGCAGCGTGGGCAGGTGCTCGCGAAGCCGGGGTCGATCACGCCGCACACGAATTTCGAGGCGAACGTGTACGTGTTGACGAAGGAGGAGGGTGGTCGTCACAAGCCGTTCTTCTCGAACTATCGGCCGCAGTTCTATTTCCGGACGACGGATGTGACGGGGTCGGTGTCGTTGCCGGATGGCACCGAGATGTGCATGCCGGGTGACAACACGGAGATGACGGTGGAGCTGATCGCTCCGATCGCGATGGATGAGGGGTTGCGGTTCGCGATCCGTGAGGGTGGTCGTACGGTGGGCGCGGGTCGCGTCACCAAGATCCTCAAGTGAGTCGGCCCCGCTGAACGGCGGGCCACTCCTCGCAACGGGCGCCCCTCGGGGCGCTCGTTGCGCGTCCGGGTAGGGACGGTCGCGACAGTCGCTACCCTGCCCCGGTGGACCGGGGCGCGGAATGCTGATCCTGTTGTCGCTCGCCGTGGTGGTGCTGGTGGCCTGGGCCGGCGGCCGTGTCGCGGTCCGCCTGGGTCAGCCCCAGGTGGTCGGCGAGCTGGTCGCGGGGCTGGCACTCGGACCGAGCCTCTTGGGCGCCGTGGCCCCGGGCGTGTCCCGCACCCTGTTCACCGGCCCCGTGGTCTCGGACCTGCAGGCGGTGGCCGAGGTCGGCCTGGTGCTGTTCATGTTCCTGGTCGGTCTCGAGTTCGACACCGGTGAGCTGCGGGGTCAGGGCCGCCGCGCGGCGGTGATCAGCCTCTCGTCCGTCGCGGTGCCCTTCGCGGTGGGCGTCGCCATCGCCCCGTGGTTCCACCGCACCACCGGTGACCCGTCGGACCTCGCCGCCTTCACGATCTTCATCGGGGCGGCGATGTCGATCACCGCGTTCCCGGTGCTGGTCCGCATCCTCCAGGACCTCGGACTCGCCGGCGGCCGACTCGGCACGCTCGTGGTGGCGTGCGCAGCGATCGACGACGTGGTCGCATGGATCCTTCTCACCGTCGCCGTCGCCGTCGCCCGGGCCGACGGCGCCACGGAGGTGGTCCGCACCGTGGTGCTGGCCGCAGCGTTCGCCGGGGTGCTCGTCGCGGTCGTGCGACCGGTGCTCGCCCGTGTCGGTCGGATCGCGCTGGCCCCCGCCGTGGCGGGGGCGTTCCTCGCCGCCTGGATCACCGACGAGATCGGGGTGAGCGTGATCCTCGGCGCGTTCCTGGCCGGCGTCGCCGTGCCCCGGGGTGACGCGGCGCAGCGCCTCGACCGGTTGCTGGCGCCGGTGACCCGCTCGGTGCTGCTCCCCGTGTTCTTCGTGGTCGTGGGTCTGTCGACCGAGGTCGGGCGCCTCGACGAGCCGGTGCTCTGGATCGTCGCGTTGGCCGTGCTGGTGGCGGCCAGCGTGGGGAAGTTCGGTGGTGCCGCCGTGGCGGCGCGCGCCACCGGCGAGCGGTGGCCCGACGCGCTCTCGGTCGGGGCCCTGATGAACGCCCGGGGCCTCACCGAGGTGGTGATCCTGACCATCGGACGGGAACTGGGCGTGCTCGGGCCGTCGGCCTTCACGATCATGGTCCTGATGGCGATCATCACGACCGTCGCCTCCGGCCCGTTGGTCCGGCGCTTCCGTCGGGGGGCCGACCGGCTTCCCGCGGGCTGAACCTGTGCCACCCGGGGTGACCCTGTGCCACCCGGGGTGGCCCCGGCGTGTCGCCGCCCGCTACGATCGTCAGCCGTGCCCGGACACCCGGGCCCGTTCCTTGACAGTCGATGACGAGGTCCCGCCCGGGCCCTCCAACGGAGAGAGCAGCAGCATGGCCGCCGACCAGAAGATCCGGATCCGCCTGAAGGCCTACGACCACGAGGTCATCGACCAGTCGACGAAGAAGATCGTGGAGACGGTCACCCGCACCCAGGCCGCCGTCCGTGGCCCGGTGCCCCTCCCGACCGAGAAGCACCGCTTCACCGTCATCCGCTCGCCGCACAAGGACAAGGATTCGCGCGAGCACTTCGAGATGCGGATCCACAAGCGCCTGATCGACATCATCGATCCCACCCCCAAGACCGTCGACTCCCTGCAGCGGCTCGACCTCCCGGCCGGCGTGGACATCGAGATCAAGATCCAGAACGCCTGACCCGACCGCCACCGCCGACGTGGCCGAGCCGGAACCCCTGGACGACCGGGACCTGTGTCCCGGTTGTTCCGCGCCCGGGGCCGGCTCGCTGTTGGACCTGCCCTTCGACGGCCCGCCGGTGGCCGGCTACCTCGACCGCTTCTACGCCGGTGGCCTCGGCGGGTGGCTGCCGCCCGGCTCCCGCTTCGATCTCCGGCGCTGTGTGCGGTGCGCCCTGGTGTACCAGCGGTACGCGCCGGGCCCGGCGCTGCTCGACCACCTCTACGGTCGGGCCGCCGTGGCCGTCCCGGCGGAGGTGGCGGCCCGGCGGGGCCTCGACACCCGCCTCGCGTACGCCGGTCAGATCGCGACAGCGCTGCGCTGGCTGGGCACCGCGCCGGCGGCCACCCCCGTCCTCGACTTCGGCGCCGGGGTCGGGCTGTGGTTGGACATGGCGGCCGCGCTGGGGTGCCCGGCGACGGGGTGCGAGCTCGACGCGGACCTGCGGGACCGGATCGCCGCCCTCGGCCATCCGGCCGTGGCACTCGACGACCTGCCCGATGCGGCGTTCGCGTTCGTCAACGCGGAGCAGGTGCTCGAGCATCTCGTGCACCCGGCCGAGGTCCTCGCCCGTCTGGCCCGGGCCGTGCGACCCGGCGGCCTGGTCCGTCTGGCGGTGCCCGACGGGACGGGCGTGGCGGCGCGGCTCGACCGGATCCGATGGGACGTCCCGAAGGACCACCCGGACTCACCGAACCCCGTCGCGCCGCTCGAGCACCTCAACTGCTTCGACGGCCCGGCACTGGATGAGATCGGCCGGCGCGCCGGTCTGCGGCCGGTGGTCCCGCCGGTCCGGGCCGTGCTGTGGCGGGGCGGCCGACCCCGGGAGGTGGCCGATGCCGTGCGGGCCCGCCTGCGCCCGGGTCGGGGCCTCAGGTGGTTCGTCCGGCCCGTTCGCTGAATTTTGTTCGGTCCGGGCCCGGGACTGCCGACAGATCAACCGTGGGATGGATCGAGGTCCTCGACGGAGTGGACGCCGGTGCGGCGGCACGGGCCACCCTGGCCTCCGTCGCGGCCGCTGCGGCCACCGACCCGGCCACCGGACTGCGCACCTGGAGCGGCCTGCGGGCCCGCCTCGAGCGCGGCCGGACCGACACCCCCGTCGCCGGTGCCGTGGTGCACGTGGAGGCCCCCGTCGGGCCCGCCGCACCTGATGCCGAGCGGGCGCTCCGTGAGCTGGGGCGCGAGCTGCGGGCCCGCCTGCCGAGGGGGAGCGAGGTCGCCCGGCTCGACGACCGCGAGTTGCTGGCGGTGGTGCCCGCCGCCGACGCCGCGGGCTGTGATCCGGTCGAGGAGGTGCGACGGGCGGCCGTGGTGACCGCACCGACGACGGGGATCCCCGCGGCCGCGGTGGCCTGCGCCCCGCTGGTGCCGACCACGGTGGGCGGCCTCCTGGCCCAGGTCCACCGGGTGCAGGGTGGCCTCCTGCTCGGGGGCCGGCGGGGGGCCGGTCCTGACGCGGGGGAGGGGCAGGGTCCCGACGACGCACCGCAGGACGACGCGGCCGGGGCGGCCCGGATCGCCGCGGCGCTCGACGCGGGGGAGTTCGACCTCCACTACCAGCCCGTGGTGGGGCGCTCCGGCGAGATGGTGGCGGTGGAGGCGCTCCTCCGGTGGCGGCGCCCCGGTGGGCTGCTGCTCCCGGGACGGTTCCTGCCCCTGGTGGAGCGGTCCGGCATGGAGGTCGAGGTGGGGAGCTGGGTGTTGCACCGGGCCCTCGCGGATGCGGCGGACTGGGCGCGGCGGGGCCTCGGCGGCCTGCCCGTGGTGGTCAACGTGACCCCGGGCCAGCTCGCCTCCGAGCGCCTGGCCGAGGAGGTCGCGGTCGCTCTCGCCCGCTCCGGCGGGCCGGGTCTGGTGGTGGAGGCGCCCCTCCGCGCCGACGAACTGGATCTCCGACGGCTGCTGGACCGTCTGGCCGACCTCCGGACCGCCGGTGCCCGCCTGTCGTTGGACCGGGTCGACCGGGGAGCGGTCTCGGCGGGCCTCCTGCCGGTCCTGCCGCTGGTGGACACCGTGAAGCTGGACCGTTCCGTGGTGGCCGACCTGGCCGGCCACGGCCGTGCCACCGCTGCGGCGCTGCGGATCCTGGCCGAGCGGTCGGGCACCCATCTCGGGGCCACCGGCGTGGAGACCGACGCGGAGCTCGGTGAGCTGCGGGGTCTGGGCGTGGAGGTCCTGCAGGGGTACCGTTTCTGCCCGCCGGTCGAGGGCGACCGGATCGTGGCCGGGAACCTCGCGTTCCGCCCCGCGGCCTGAGCCCGACCCGCCCCGCGGACCCGTTTGGCGGCGCCCGTCGCCGCTGCTACAGTCGCACGGTCGCCACGGGCCCCCGGCCCGTGTGACCCGGTCGGTCCCGGTCCCAGGGCTCCTCAACGGAGTCGCCCTGCCAACCCGGCCCCGGCAGTGTCAATCGACGTCCGTCCAGGCCCGCACGGGAACCGGTCGGCACAACCGAGTCGTCGCTCCGCCGGGCCTGCCCGAGCGGAGCGTTCGCGTGAGCGGCCCCCGCTCCGCCCCGCCGGGCGGACGAGCCGGACCTCCTCCGCCAAAGGAACCGAGCCACCATGGCGAAGAAAGCAATCGTTGGAGAGAAGCTGGGCATGACCCAGGTGTGGGACGACGACAACGTCGTCGTGCCCGTCACCGTGCTCGGCGTCAGCCCCGCCCGGGTGGTGCAGCTGCGTACCCCGGAGCGAGACGGCTACAGCGCGCTGCAGGTCACCTACGGCAGCCGTGACGCCCGCAAGCTCACCAAGCCGCTCGCCGGCCACTACGCGTCGGCCGGTGTCGATCCCGGGGTGCGGCTCGTGGAGCTGCGTCTCGAGGACATCGGCGAGTACGAGGTGGGCCAGGAGCTCGACGCGGCCACCTTCGACCCGGGTGAGTTCGTCGACGTCACCGCCATCAGCAAGGGCAAGGGCTTCGCCGGCGTCATGAAGCGCCACGGGTTCGCCGGCCAGGGCGCCTCGCACGGCGCCCACCGCGTGCACCGCATGCCGGGCTCGATCGGCCAGTGCGCCACGCCCGCCCGGGTGTTCAAGGGCGTCCGGATGGCCGGTCGCACCGGTGCCAGCCAGGTGACCACGCTGAACCTGCGGGTCGTGCAGGCCGACCCCGAGGCGGGCGTCCTGCTCGTCCGGGGTGCGGTGCCCGGCCCCCGGGGTGGTCTGGTCCTCGTGCGTGACGCCGTCAAGGGTCGTTCCGCCGCACAGGAAGGTGCCGCCTGATGCCCACCGTCACCCTCCGAGACCGTGCCGGCGCCTCCGTCGGCACCGTCGACCTCGACGACGCCGTGTTCGGCATCGAGCCCAACGTCCCGGTCATGCACCAGGTGGTGACCGCCCAGCTCGCCGCCCGGCGCGCCGGCACCCAGTCCACCAAGACCCGTGCCGAGGTGGCCGGCGGTGGTGCAAAGCCCTTCAAGCAGAAGGGCACGGGTCGGGCCCGGCAGGGCTCCATCCGTGCGCCGCAGTGGCGCGGCGGCGGCGTGGCCCTCGGCCCGAAGCCCCGCTCCTACGAGCAGCGCACCCCCAAGAAGATGAAGCGGCTCGCGCTGCGCTCCGCCCTGTCCGACCGCGCGGCGGAGGACAAGGTCGTGGTGGTCAGCGACTGGGACTTCGGCGCCCCGCGCACCAAGGACGGCCTCGCCGCGCTGAGCGCGCTGGGCGTCGAGGGCCGGGCGCTCGTGGTGGTCCCCGACGGCCACGAGGTGGCCTGGAAGACCTTCCGCAACATCCCCGGCGTGCACGTGATCACCCCGGGCGAGCTCAACACCTACGACGTGCTCGTGAGCGACTACGTCCTCTTCAGCCAGGACACGCTGCCCTCCGCCGCCCCGGCGGCCGATACGGATGGCACCACCACCGCCGACGACACCAACGCCAACGCCGACGACACCGAGGGAGCTGGATCGTGAAGGACCCCCGTGACGTCATCCTGCGCCCGGTGGTGAGCGAGAAGTCCTACGGGCTGCTCGACCAGGGCGTCTACACCTTCGTCGTGCACCCCGACGCCTCCAAGCCCGAGATCCGCGACGCCGTCGAGGCGATCTGGCCCGGCGTGAAGGTCAGCTCGGTGAACACCCTCAACCGCAAGGGCAAGACCCGCCGCAACCGCCGCAACGGCACGCTGGGCAAGCGCTCCGACGCCAAGCGGGCGCTGGTCACCCTCTCGCCCGAGGGCCAGCAGATCGACCTGTTCGAGGTGAAGTGACGATGGCCGTCCGCAAGCGCAAGCCCACCAGCCCGGGGCGCCGGTTCCAGACGGTGTCGGACTTCTCCGACATCACGCGGACCACGCCCGAGAAGTCGCTGCTCGCCAAGAAGTCGGGCACCGGCGGTCGCAACAACTACGGCCGCAAGACCTCCCGCCACCGCGGCGGCGGTCACAAGAAGCAGTACCGCGTCATCGACTTCAAGCGGAACAAGGACGGCGTGCCGGCCAAGGTCGCCTCCATCGAGTACGACCCCAACCGCACGTGCCGCATCGCGCTGCTCCACTACCTCGACGGCGAGAAGCGCTACATCCTCGCCCCGAAGGACCTGGGCGTGGGCGACATGGTCCAGTCCGGCCAGGGCTCCGAGATCCGTCCCGGCAACGCCCTGCCGCTGCGCTACATCCCCGTGGGCACCGTGGTGCACAACGTCGAGTTCAAGCCGGGCGCCGGCGGCAAGATGGCCCGCTCGGCCGGCTCGAGCGTGCAGCTCGTGGCGAAGGAGGGCGACCACGCCACCCTGCGCCTCCCCTCCACCGAGATGCGCCGCGTGCCGATCGACTGCCGCGCCACCGTCGGCGAGGTGGGCAACTCCGAGCACGACCTCATCAAGGTCGGCAAGGCCGGTCGCAACCGCTGGAAGGGCGTCCGCCCGCAGACCCGCGGCGTGGCCATGAACCCGGTCGACCACCCCCACGGTGGCGGCGAGGGCAAGACCTCCGGCGGCCGGCACCCGGTGTCGCCGTGGGGCAAGCCCGAGGGCCGGACCCGCAACAAGAACAAGCCGTCCCAGAAGCTGATCGTGCGCCGTCGCCGGACGCGCGGCTCGCGCCGGTGACCTGAGGGAGGACGAGGAATGCCCCGCAGCCTGAAGAAGGGTCCCTTCGTGGACGACCACCTGTTGAAGAAGGTGGACGACCTCAACGAGAAGGGCCAGAAGAACGTCATCAAGACCTGGTCGCGTCGGTCCACGATCATCCCGGAGATGGTCGGCCACACGATCGCGGTGCACGACGGCCGCAAGCACGTTCCGGTGTACGTCACCGAGTCCATGGTCGGGCACAAGCTCGGCGAGTTCGCTCCCACCCGGACGTTCAAGTTCCACGCCGGGCAGGAGAAGGGCGCGAAGGGCCGCCGCTGATGACCGGGACCAAGACCAACGAGCGCCCCGGCGTGCGGGCCCAGCACCGTCACGCCCGGATGTCGGCCACCAAGGCCCGGGTCGTGCTCGACCTGATCCGCAACAAGCCGGTGGGCGAGGCGCGCACCATTCTCGAGTTCTGCGACCGGGCGGCCGCCGAGCCGATCGCCAAGGTGCTCGACTCCGCCGTCGCCAACGCCGGCAACAACAACGACATCCCGCCGGAGGAGCTCTTCGTCGCCACCGCCTACGCGGACGAGGGGCCCACGCTCAAGCGGTGGCGGCCCCGTGCCCGCGGCCGCGCCACGCGGATCCGCAAGCGCACCTGCCACATCACGATCGTGGTGGGCCGCTTCAGCGTGGAGGAGCTCGACCGGCTGCGTGAGCGCCAGGCGTCCACCGGCCGGGCCCGCCCCGACGCCGCGACCGCCCGGGCGCGTCGCGTCGCCCGCTCCAAGGCGGCGGCCGCCGAGGCCGAGGCCGAGGAGAACGCCGACGAGACGGCGACCGACGCCGTGGTGGAGGACGCCGAGGCGCCCGAGACCACTGCGGAGACGGCGGCGGAGGACACCACCGCGGCGGACACGGGTGCCGAGGCGGCCGAGGCCGAGGAGGCCGCCGGCGACGAGGAGGCCACCGAGGCCACCCTCACCGAGGACGCTGCCACCGACGACGCCGCCGACGAGGACGCTGCCGACGAGGCCCCCCGGGGCCAGTTCGACGCCGAGAAGAAGGACGACTGATGGGCCAGAAGGTCAATCCCTACGGCTTCCGCCTCGGTGTCACCACCGACTGGAAGTCCCGCTGGTTCGCCACCCGTGAGGAGTACGTCGACTACCTCATCGAGGACTGGAAGATCCGCGACTACCTGATGAACAAGCTGCCGAACGCGGCCATCAGCCGGATCGAGGTGGAGCGCACGCGCGACCGCCTCCGCGTCGACGTGCACACCGCCCGGCCCGGCATCGTGATCGGCCGTCGCGGCGCTCAGGCCGACGAGCTGCGGGCGGACCTGTCCAAGCTCACCGGCAACCCGAAGATCCAGCTGAACATCCAGGAGATCAAGCAGCCGGAGCTCGACGCCGCGCTGATCGCCCAGGGCGTGGCCGACCAGCTGGCCAACCGCATCGCGTTCCGCCGGGCCATGAAGCGTGCCGTGCAGAACGCGCAGAAGGCGGGTGCCCTCGGGATCCGGGTGCAGTGCTCCGGCCGCCTCGGCGGCTCCGAGATGAGCCGCACCGAGTGGTACCGCGAGGGTCGGGTGCCGCTGCACACGCTGCGCGCCGACATCGACTACGGCTTCCGCGAGGCCCGGACCACCGCCGGCCGCATCGGCGTGAAGGTGTGGATCTACAAGGGCGACATCCTCCCCTACAAGAGCCCGAACGAGGACAAGATCGCCCGTGAGGCCGCCATGGCGGTGGGGGAGACCTCCGGTCAGGAGCGCCCCCGGGTGGTGTCCACCAAGCCGCAGGCCCCGGCCGCGACCGAGGCCGCGCCGGCCGCCGAGGAGTCCGACGAGGAGATCAAGCCCCTCGTGGCCGAGGCGGATCCGGAGTTCGAGAAGCTCCTCGCCGAGGAGGAGGAGATCGAGCGCTCCACCCGGGACCACCACGAGACCCCGCACTTCCGACCGGGAGACGCTGACTGATGTTGATGCCCCGCAAGGTCAAGCACCGCAAGCAGCATCGCGGTCGCCTCACCGGAAACGCCAAGGGCGGCACCACCGTGTCGCACGGCCAGTACGGCATCCAGGCCCTCGAGCCCGGGTGGATCACCGCCCGCCAGATCGAGGCGGCCCGTATCGCCATGACCCGCCACATCAAGCGCGGTGGCAAGGTCTGGATCAACATCTTCCCGGACAAGCCGGTCACCCAGAAGCCGGCGGAGACCCGTATGGGTTCCGGCAAGGGCAACCCTGAGCGGTGGGTTGCCGTCGTCAAGCCCGGCCGCGTGCTGTTCGAGCTCTCCTACCCGGACGAGGAGATCGCCCGGGGCGCCATGAACCGCGCGATCCAGAAGCTCCCGATCAAGGCCCGCATCGTGCACCGCGAGGAGGGCATCTGATGGCCACCGCCACCTTCACCGACCTGGGCGACGCCCAGCTGGTCGAGCGCCTCGCCGAGGAGAAGGACCGCCTCTTCAAGCTGCGGTTCCAGCTGGCCACCGGTCAGCTCGACAACTCGGCGCGCATCAAGGAGACCAAGAAGGACATCGCCCGCATCCTGACCGAGCTGCGGGCCCGCGAGATCGAGGCGGCCGAGGCGGCCGCCGGGAACGAGGCGTCATGAGCGACACCGCCGAGGCGACCTCCGAGCGCAACGCCCGGAAGGTCCGCGAGGGGATCGTCACCTCCAACAAGATGGACCGCACCGCGGTGGTCACCGTGACCGAGCGCGTGCGGCACCCCAAGTACAACAAGACGCTCCAGCAGGACAAGAAGCTGTACGTCCACGACGAGGCCAACGACCTCAACGTGGGTGACCGCGTCCGGGTCATGGAGACCCGTCCGCTGTCGAAGCTGAAGCGCTGGCGGGTCGTCGAGGTCCTGGAGCGTGCCCGATGATCCAGCAGGAGAGCCGCCTCCGGGTGGCCGACAACTCGGGTGCCCGTGAGGTGCTCGTCATCAAGGTGCTCGGTGGCTCCAAGCGTCGCTACGCCTCGATCGGCGACGTCTTCGTGGCCACCGTCAAGGACGCCCTCCCGGGTGCGGCGGTCAAGAAGGGCGACGTGGTGAAGTGCGTCGTCGTCCGCGCCAAGAAGGAGAAGCGGCGACCGGACGGCAGCTACATCCGCTTCGACGAGAACGCCGCGGTGCTGATCAACGACCAGCGCCAGCCGCGTGGCACGCGCATCTTCGGCCCGGTGGGTCGTGAGCTGCGCGACAAGAAGTTCATGCGCATCGTCTCGCTCGCGCCGGAGGTGATCTGATGAAGATCCGCAAGGGTGACCGGGTCCAGGTGCTCACCGGCAAGGACCGTGGCAAGGAGGGCGAGGTGATCTCCGTCCACCCCAGCACCGGCAAGGTCGTGGTGGAGGGCGTGAACGTCGCCAAGCGCCACCAGAAGCCGACCCGTGCAATGCAGCAGGGCGGCATCATCGACAAGGCCATGCCGATCGACGCCTCGAACGTGGCGCTCGTCGACAAGGACGGCCGCGCCACCCGCGTCGGCTACCGCATCGACAACGACGGTTCGAAGTCGCGCATCGGCCGACGCAGCGGAGGTGAGCTGTGACCACCACGACGCTCCCGCGGCTCAAGGCCCGCTACAACGACGAGGTCCGTGCGGCCCTCCAGACGACGCTCGGCCTGGGCAACGTCATGGAGGTCCCCCGCTTCGAGAAGATCGTCGTCAACGTCGGCGTGGGCAAGGCCGTGGAGAACAAGGGCCTCATCGACAAGGTCGTCGAGGACCTCACCACGATCTGCGGCCAGAAGCCGGTCGTGACCCGGGCCAAGAAGTCCATCGCCGGCTTCAAGGTCCGTGAGGGCAACCCCATCGGCGTGAAGGTCACCCTCCGGGGCGACAACATGTGGGAGTTCTTCGACCGGCTGGTCACGCTGGCGATCCCCCGCATCCGGGACTTCCGGGGCCTGTCGCCCAAGAGCTTCGACGGCCGCGGGAACTACACGTTCGGCGTGACCGAGCAGCTCATCTTCCCGGAGATCGACTACGACAAGGTCGATGCCGCCCGCGGCATGGACATCACGATCGTGACCACCGCTCGAACCGATGCCGAGGGCAGGGCTCTCCTGGACGCCTTCGGTTTCCCGTTCCGACGTGAAGGGCAGCAGTAATGGCCACCGAGGCTCTGAAGCAGAAGCAGCAGCGCAAGCCGAAGTTCAAGGTGCGCGCCTACACCCGCTGCCGGCGGTGTGGCCGCCCGCGGTCGGTGTACCGCAAGTTCGGCCTGTGCCGTGTCTGCCTGAGGGAGCTCGCCCATGCCGGCGAGATCCCGGGTGTGACCAAGGCGAGCTGGTGAGGGGAGGCGCATCATGACAATGACCGATCCCATCGCCGACATGCTCACCCGTATCCGCAACGCCAATGTGGCGATGCACGACGACGTGCGCATGCCCTCCTCCAAGCTGAAGGAGTCCCTCGCGGTGCTCCTGCAGCGTGAGGGCTACATCGGCGGGTTCTCCGTGGAGGACGACCCCGCCGGCCCGGGCCGCGTGCTCAACATCGACATGAAGTACTCGCCCGAGCGCAAGCGGGTCATCTCCGGCCTGCGCCGGGTGTCCAAGCCGGGCCTGCGGGTGTACCGCAAGCACGACGAGGTCGAACGCGTCCTCGGCGGCCTCGGCATCGCCGTCCTGTCCACGAGCAAGGGGCTCATGACCGACCGCGAGGCTCGTCGCCAGCGCGTCGGTGGTGAAGTCCTCTGCCACGTCTGGTGAGGCTGCACTGATGTCGCGTATCGGCAAGGCACCCATCACCGTCCCGGGCGGCGTCGACGTCGCCATCTCCGGCGGTTCCATCTCAGTGAAGGGCCCCAAGGGCGAGCTGTCCCGCGAACTCCCGGCGCAGATCACCGTGCGCCAGGACGAGGGCACGCTCGTCGTGGAGCGGGCCGACGACGAGCGGGAGAGCCGCGCGCTGCACGGCCTCGTCCGTTCGCTGGTCCAGAACATGGTCACCGGCGTGACCGAGGGGTTCCACAAGGACCTCGACATCGTGGGCGTCGGCTACCGGGCCCAGGCCAAGGGCAAGAGCCTCGAGCTGTCGCTCGGCTTCTCCCACCCCGTGGTGGTCGAGGCCCCCGACGGCATCGAGTTCGTCGTGCCCCAGCCGACCCGCATCGAGGTCCACGGGATCGACAAGCAGCTGGTCGGCCAGGTGGCCGCGAACATCCGGGCGTGGCGCAAGCCGGAGCCCTACAAGGGCAAGGGCGTCCGCTACGTCGACGAGCACGTGCGCCGCAAGGCCGGCAAGGCGGGTAAGTGATGAGCGACAAGGCCTCGACCAAGCGCAACAGCCGGATCCGCCGCCACGCGCGGGTCCGCAAGCAGGTGGGGGGCACCGCCGAGCGGCCGCGCCTCGCCGTGTTCCGTTCCAACAAGCACGTGGTGGCCCAGGTCATCGACGACCGTGCCGGCCGCACGCTGGTGGCCGCCAGCACCCTGGAGACCGATCTCCGTGGTGGGGGCACCTCCAACAAGGAGGCCGCCGCGAAGGTGGGCCGCCTGGTCGCCGAGCGCGCCAAGGCCGCCGGAGTGGATCAGGTGGTGTTCGACCGTGGCGGGTTCCGCTACCACGGCCGGGTGGCGGCGCTCGCCGATGCCGCCCGTGACGCAGGACTGGAGTTCTGATGGCGAATGAATCCGACCTGCAGATGCGTGAGTCGCGGGTCATCAACATCAACCGCGTGGCCAAGGTGGTCAAGGGCGGCCGTCGGTTCTCCTTCACCGCCCTGGTGGTGATCGGCGACGGCGCCGGCCGCGTCGGCCTGGGCTACGGCAAGGCCAAGGAGGTGCCCCTCGCGATCCAGAAGGGCACCGAGGAGGCCCGCAAGAACCTGTTCTCCGTGCCGCTCGCGAGCGGCACCATCGTGCACCCCGTGCTCGGCATCTGCGGCGCAGGTCGCGTGCTGCTGAAGCCGGCCGCTCCCGGTACCGGTGTGATCGCCGGCGGCGCGGCCCGGGCCATCCTCGAGGAGGCCGGCATCCGCGACGTGCTCTGCAAGTCGCTGGGCTCGTCCAACTACATCAACGTGGCCAAGGCCACCGTGCAGGGCCTGCGCGACCTCCGCCGTCCGGACGAGATCGCGAAGCTCCGCGGCCTTCCCGCCGAGGAGATCATCCCCGCCGGCCTGCTCCGTGCCTACCAGGAGTCCGAGCGCGGGCCCGCGCCCGAGCCGTTCGAGGTGGCGTGATGGCGCAGCTGAAGGTCACCCAGGTCCGCTCGAGCATCGGGACCAAGCCGAAGCAGCGGGGCACCCTCCGCGCCCTCGGCCTGGGCCGGATCGGCAAGACCCACGTGCTCGCCGACACCCCCGATGTCCGCGGGCAGCTCAACAAGGTGCCCCACCTGGTCCGCGTGGAAGAGGTCGACTGACATGAAGATCCACGATCTGAAGCCCGCCGAGGGCTCCCGCAAGCGGCGCAAGCGCGTCGGGCGCGGCATCGCCGGCAAGGGCGGCAAGACCGCCGGCCGTGGCACCAAGGGCCAGAAGGCCCGTGACACCATCCCCGTGAGCTTCGAGGGTGGCCAGCTGCCCATGAGCATGCGGGTCCCGAAGCTGCGCGGCTTCAACAACCCGTTCCGGGTCGAGTACCAGGCGGTCAACCTCGACACCATCGAGGCCTCCGGGCTCGACGAGGTGACCCCGGAGACGCTGCGATCGAAGGGCCTCGTCTCCAAGGGCGCCCTGGTCAAGGTCCTGGGCCGGGGTGAGCTCACCCGCAAGGTGACCGTGAAGGTGCACGCCTGCTCGGCCTCTGCCGAGGCGGCCATCACGGGCGCCGGCGGCACGGTCGAGAAGCTGCCGCTGCCGTTCGCGGTGCGCCCGGCCTTCAAGGGCAGCGCCCACACCAACCGCTGAGCACCGACGGGCGGTCGATGCCCGACCGCCCGTTGGGCTACCGTCGCCGCTGACCGGCCCGGCCCGGCCCCCACCAGGAGCACCCGTTGTCCCGAATCGGCAACATCATCAAGGTCCCGGACCTGCGCAACAAGGTGTTGTTCACCCTGTTCATGCTGGTCCTGTACCGCTTCGGCTCCTACGTGCCCGTGCCCGGCATCGACCAGAACGCGGTCCAGGCGATCGAGAACCAGGCCCGTGAGGGCGGCGTGCTCGCCTTCCTCCAGCTGTTCTCCGGCCGGGCGCTCACCCGCTTCAGCCTCTTCGCGCTGGGGATCATGCCGTACATCACGGCATCGATCATCATGCAGATCCTCGCGGTGGTGATCCCCAAGCTGCAGGAGTGGCAGCAGCAGGGCGCGGTGGGGCAGCGCAAGACCACCCAGTGGACCCGCTACGTCACCATCGGCATCGCGATCCTGCAGTCCACCGGCCTGGTGTTCCTGTTCCACAACGGTGGCGGCGGCCTGGTGGGCAGCCAGTCCAACCTCGACCTGGTGCCGGGCTTCAGCCCGCAGGTCGTACTGCTGATCGTCCTCACCTTCACCGCCGGCACGGCGCTGTTGATGTGGATGGGCGAGCTCATCACCAACCGCGGCATCGGCAACGGCATGTCGCTGATCATCTTCTGCTCGGTCGTGTCGGGCCTGCCCAGCGCCTTCTCCGCGGTGTACGCGGCGGAGAACGGCGCCGTGAAGCTGGCGATCTTCATCGCCTTCTTCCTGGTGCTGCTGGTCTTCATCGTCTTCATCGAGCAGGGCCAGCGGCGCATCCCGGTGCAGTTCGCCAAGCGCGTGGTCGGCCGGCGGATGTACGCCGGGCAGAGCACCTACATCCCGCTCAAGGTCAACCAGGCCGGTGTGGTCCCGATCATCTTCGCCAGCGCGGTGATCAACCTGCCGGTGTTGATCAGCCAGATCCTGCCGTCGGACGGGTGGGGCGCCACGGTGTCGCAGTGGATCAACGACAACCTGGCCAACACCGTCAACCCGTTCTACCTGGCGGTGCTCGGCCTGCTGATCGTGGGCTTCACGTACTTCTACACGGCGATCGCCTTCGACCCCGTCCAGCAGGCGGACAACCTCCGCAAGCAGGGTGGCTTCATCCCCGGCATCCGTCCGGGCCCGCAGACCGAGAGCTACCTGGCCAAGGTGCTGAACCGCATCACCCTGCCCGGCGCGATCTTCATCGCCATCCTGGCGATCCTGCCCACGATCCTCGTGCGGTTCCTGCTCGGGGCCGGCGCCAGCGGTGCGGCGTACTCCATCGGCGGCACCTCGCTGCTGATCGCGGTCGGCGTGGCGCTCGAGACGATGAAGCAGGTCGACAGCCAGCTGATGATGCGCAACTACGAGGGCTTCCTGTCCACCAAGTGAGCGGGCCGCCGGTGGACCCGGCGTCCGGGCCCCACTTGTGCCACGTACCGGGAACCTGCTGACATCAGGCCATGACTGCTCCCTTGCGCGTGATCCTCTTCGGCCGTCAGGGCGCGGGGAAGGGCACCCAGGCCGTGCGCCTGGCCGCCCACTACGGGATCCCCCACATCTCCACCGGCGACATGCTGCGGGCCGCCGCTGCGTCCGGTTCGGAGTTCGGCCTGAAGGTCAAGGCGATCATGGACGCGGGGAACCTCGTCGACGACGACACGATGGCCGGGGTGGTCGCCGAGCGACTCGCCCAGGACGACGCCACCACGGCCGGCTTCCTGCTCGACGGCTATCCCCGCACCCGGGGGCAGGCCGAGTACCTCGAGGGCCTGTTCGGCGAGGGCGGGCTCACCGCGGCGGTCGACATCGACGTCCCCGAGGAGGTCGTGCTCGGGCGGATCACCGCCCGCCGCGTGTGCAAGGTGGGTGGCGAGGTCTACGCCCTCGGGCGGGACGAGGCGGCCGACACGGGCGTCTGCCCCAACGACGGCGGCGAGGTCATCCAGCGCGACGACGACACCGAGGCCTCCGTGCGCGTGCGCCTCGACAAGTACGCGGCCGAGACGCTGCCCCTGATGCCGTGGTACGCCGAGCGCGGCCTGCTGATCCGGGTGGACGGCGTGGGGGAGCCCCACGACATCGCGGCCGAGCTGGTGCGGCGCATCGACGAGGTGCGCTGAGGACCCCGTCGCGGGGCTCCCGACGGGCGGCTTTGATCCCGGAGGGGACTTCCCCTATCATCGTCCGTCGGCCCGTGCGGACACCCGTTCGCACCGCGCCTCGAAGACTCCACCCCCCGGGGCTCGCCAGGAGGTCCTGTTCTGCCCAAGCCCAAGGAAGACGCCATCGTCCTCGAAGGAACGGTCATCGAGCCGCTCCCCAACGCCATGTTCCGGGTCGAACTCGAGAACGGGCACAAGGTCCTGGCGCACATCTCCGGGAAGATGCGGATGCACTACATCCGGATCCTCCCCGGCGACAGGGTGCAGGTGGAACTCACCCCCTACGACCTCTCCCGGGGTCGGATCACCTACCGGTACAAGTGACGGCCCCCGGCTGCAGGAACGCGAGACATGAAAGTTCGACCGAGCGTCAAGAAGATCTGTGAGAAGTGCAGGGTCATCCGCCGCCACGGCCGCGTGATGGTCATCTGCGAGAACCCCCGGCACAAGCAGCGCCAGGGCTGAGGCAGGAACACACATGGCACGTATCTCCGGCGTTGACATCCCGCGCGAGAAGCGGCTCGTCATCTCCCTCACCTACGTCTACGGGATCGGTCGCACGACGGCGGAGCAGATCTGCGCCGCCACGTCGATCGACCCCTCCACCCGGGTGCGCGACCTCACCGACTCCGAGGTGACCACGCTCCGCTCCTACATCGAGGAGCACTTCAAGGTGGAGGGTGACCTCCGCCGTGAGGTCAACCAGAACATCAAGCGGAAGATGGAGATCGGCTGCTACCAGGGCCTCCGTCACCGCCGGGGCCTGCCCGTCCGCGGCCAGCGCACCCACACCAACGCCCGTACCCGCAAGGGTCCCAAGAAGACCGTCGCCGGCAAGAAGAAGGTTCGCAAGTAATGGCCAAGCCACCCGCGGGCGGTCGTCGCCCCAAGCGCCGCGAGCGCAAGAACGTCACCCACGGCGTCGTCCACATCAAGAGCTCGTTCAACAACACGATCATCTCGATCACCGACCAGGAGGGCAACGTCCTGTCCTGGGCCTCCGCGGGCAACGCCGGGTTCAAGGGCTCGCGCAAGTCGACGCCCTTCGCCGCCCAGCTCGCCGCCGAGCAGGCTGCCCGTCGGGCCATGGAGCACGGCGTCCGCAAGGTCGACGTGGTGGTGAAGGGTCCGGGCTCCGGCCGCGAGACCGCCATCCGCTCCATCCAGAACGTGGGCATCGAGGTGACCGGCATCAAGGACGTCACCCCGGTGCCCCACAACGGCTGCCGTCCCCCGAAGCGTCGGAGGCTCTGACCCATGGCCCGCTACACCGGCCCGAGGGCCCGCGTCTCCCGCCGTCTCGGCACCAACATCTGGGGCACCAAGGGCGAGAACATCGCCATGGAGAAGCGCCCGTACCCGCCCGGCGAGCACGGGCGGACCCGGCGCCGCGGCAACGTGAGCGAGTACCTGCTGCAGCTCCAGGAGAAGCAGAAGGCCCGCTTCACCTACGGCATGTCCGAGAAGCAGTTCCGCAACCTCTACGAGGAGGCGAACCGCCGCCAGGGCGTCACCGGCGAGAACCTGCTCCGCTTCTGCGAACTCCGGCTCGACAACGTCGTCTACCGCGCCGGCTGGGGCGCCACCCGTCCCCAGGCCCGCCAGCTCGTGAACCACGGCCACGTCGAGGTCAACGGCAAGCGGGTCAACATCCCCAGCTACCGGGTTCGCAAGGGTGATGTCGTGCGCCTGCGCGACAAGTCCCGCCAGCTCCTCGTGGTCCAGTGGAACATGGACACGCTCGATCGCACCCCGCCGGCCTGGCTGGAGTCCGCCGACGGCGGGCAGGAGGTGACGGTGCGCGAGCTCCCGCTGCGGGAGCACATCGACGTGCCCGTCCGCGAGCAGCTCATCGTCGAGCTCTACTCCAAGTAAGCACCCCGTCCACCGGCCCCGTCGCCACCCGACCACCCGTCCGCAGTTCCAGTCACCGAGGTACGCATCAGATGCTCGTCATTCAGCGCCCCACCGTGGAGGCCATCGGCGAGGAGGACGGCAACCGCCAGCGGTTCGCCATCAGCCCGTTGGAGCCCGGCTTCGGCCACACCCTCGGCAACTCGCTCCGCCGCACCCTCCTGTCGTCGATCCCCGGCGCCGCGATCACCGAGGTGCGCTTCGACGACGCGCTCCACGAGTTCGACACGATCGCCGGGATCACCGAGGACGTCACCGACATCATCCTCAACCTGAAGGACGTGGTGCTCACGTCCGTCGCCGAGGACCCGATCACGCTGCGCCTCGACGTGCGGGGCCCGGCCGAGGTGACCGCCGCCGACATCCAGGCCTCCTCCGACGTGGAGATCCTGAACCCGGACCTGCACCTCGCCACCCTGAACTCCAAGGCGCGGCTGGCCGCCGACCTCACCGTCGACCGCGGCAAGGGCTACCTCTCCACGGTCGGTCGGAGCGACGCCACCATCGGCGTGATCCCGATCGACGCGATCTTCTCGCCCGTGCGTCGCGTGACGTTCGCCGTGGAGCCCACCCGGGTGGAGCAGTCCACCAACTACGACCGTCTCGTGCTCGACATCGAGACCGACGGCTCGGTCACGCCCCGTGACGCGCTCTCGTCCGCCGGCGCCACGCTGCGCTCGCTCATCGAGCTCGTGGAGCAGATGTCCGACGAGCCCGTGGGCCTCATCGTGGCCGATGCCCCCGTCGCCGCGGCCTCGTCGCCCGACATGGAGCGTCCGATCGAGGAGCTCGACCTGTCGGAGCGTCCCCGGAACTGCCTCAAGCGGGCCCAGGTCAACACCGTGGGCGAGCTGCTGCAGAAGTCCGAGGACGACCTGCTCGCCATCACGAACTTCGGCCAGAAGTCCCTGGACGAGGTCATCGCCAAGCTCGACGAGATGGGGCTGTCGCTCCGCGGTCGGGACTGATCACCGGAGAACTCAGGACATGCCTGCCACCCCGAAGAAGGGCCGCCGGTTCGGCGGCGACAGCAAGCACCAGCGGCTCATGATGGCCAACCTGGTGTGCTCGCTGGTCGCGTCGCCCACCGGCATCGTGACCACCGAGGCCAAGGCCAAGGCCGTGCGCCCCATCGCCGAGAAGCTGGTGACCAAGGCCCGTAAGGGCGGTCTCCACAACCACCGCCAGATCCTCGCCTACCTGGGTGACCAGGAGATCGCGGACCTCCTGGTGCGCGAGATCGGCCCCCGCTATGCCGACCGCCCGGGTGGCTACACCCGCATCCTGAAGCTGGGCACCCGCCCCGGCGACAACGCGCCGATGGCCAAGCTGGAGTTCGTCTGAGCTCGCGGCCCCTGCGCCCGGAACACACCGACGGACCGCCCGAGGGCGGTCCGTCGTCGTTGTGGGGGCCGGGCGCGGGCGAGGTGCGGCTGCGCCTCGACGTGGCGTACGACGGTGCGGGGTTCCACGGCTTCGCCGAGAACCGCGACGTCCGGACGGTGGGGGGTGAGCTGCGGGCCGCCCTGGAGCGGGTGATGGGCCAGGACCTCGAGCTCACCTGCGCCGGCCGCACCGACACCGGGGTGCACGCCCGCGGCCAGGTGGTGAGCGTGACCGTCCGACCCCGGGCCGGCCGGCCCGCCGGCCCGCCGGCGCTCCGCGACGCCCTGAACGGCCTCCTCGGGCCGGAGGTGGTGGTCGGGCGGGTCCTCGAGGTGCCGTCGGAGTTCGACGCGAGGTTCTCGGCCCGCGCCCGCACCTACCGCTACCGGGTGCTGAACCGACCGGTGCCGGACCCGTTCCTGGCCCGCACCGCCTGGTGGGTGTCGGAACCCCTGGACCGCCACGCGCTCGACGAGGCCTGCATCCCGCTGCTCGGCGAGCACGACTTCTCCTCGTTCTGCCGGCGCCCCCGCGGCCGTGACGACGTCTCCCTCGTCCGACGGATCACCGATGCCCGGTGGGCGGTCGGGGGTGACGCGGACGGCGGTGATGTGGACGGTGCCGGCGTGCTCGACCTCTGGCTGACCGCGACCGCCTTCTGCCACCAGATGGTGCGCAGCATCACCGGCCTCCTCGTCGAGGTCGGCAGGGGTCGCCGGACTCCGGCCGACGTGGCCGCCGCGCTCGCCGCGGCCGACCGGTCCACGGTGCCGACCCTGGCCCCGCCACACGGCCTCACGCTCTGGCGGGTCGACTACTGAGCGCGGCCGGGCCCGCGGTTGCGGCGGGGGTGGGGGTCGCCCTACTCTTTCCCGTCGGCCCGAGCGGGGTTCTCCCCGGACCCGGTCCGACCGCACCGGAGGCGATCCGCACCCGGTGGCCGTCCCGTCCCCCGACGGTCTCACGACCGGAGGGAACAGGACCCGAGGCACAGAGAAAGAGTGAGTCACGTGCGCACGTATTCGCCCAAGGCATCCGAGATCGACCGTACGTGGTACGTCGTCGACGCCGAGGGTCTCACCCTGGGCCGCATGGCCACCGAGGTGGCCCGCGTGCTCCGTGGCAAGCACAAGGCGACCTTCACCCCGCATCTCGACACGGGTGACCACGTGATCATCGTCAACGCCGAGAAGGTGGTCCTCACCTCCAACAAGGCCGAGACCAAGCAGGTGTACCGCCACAGCGGCTACCCGGGCGGCATCAAGTCGGCCACCTACGCCGAGCTGCTCGACAAGAAGCCGGAGGAGGCCGTGCGGCGCACCGTGCGCGGCATGCTCCCCAAGAACCGCCTGGGCCGCCAGATGCTGCGCAAGCTGAAGGTGTACGCCGGTCCCGACCATCCCCACGCCAGCCAGCGTCCCGAGCCCCTCGTGCTCGACGCCGCCCGAGCCCGCTCGTAACGGAGAACGCAGAGATGTCCACCCCCCTCGTGCAAGCCACCGGTCGTCGCAAGCGGGCCGTCGCCCGTGTGCGTCTCCGTGCCGGCTCCGGGACCATCACGATCAACAAGCGTCCGGTGGAGGACTACTTCCCGAACGCGACCCACCGCATGATCCTGAGCGAGCCGCTGCGCCTCACCGAGACCGGCGAGGTCTACGACATCGACGCCACCCTCCACGGCGGCGGCGTGACCGGCCAGGCCGGCGCCGTCCGTCTCGGGATCGCCCGGGCGCTCATCGAGTTGGACCCGGAGCTGCGGCCCAGCCTGAAGAAGGCCGGATTCCTCACCCGCGACGCCCGCGAGAAGGAGTCCAAGAAGTACGGCCTCAAGAAGGCCCGCAAGGCCCCGCAGTACTCGAAGCGCTGAGGCGGGCCGCCCCTACGGACAGGCAGGACGGTCGCGGCATGGCGGTGCGTTTCGGTACCGACGGCGTACGCGGTGTGGCCAATCGCGACCTCACCCCCGAGATCGCGCTCGCCATCGGGCGGGCCGCGGTCCGGGTCTTCGGCACGGCACGCGTGCTGGTCGGTCGCGACACCCGGCGCTCGGGTCCGATGTTCGAGTCCGCGGTGGCGGCCGGCATCGCGGCCGAGGGGGCCGAGGCGGTCCTGCTGGGCGTGGTCCCCACCCCGGCGGTCGCGCTCGCCGCGGCCCACCACGGCGTGGCCGGGGTGATGATCTCGGCGTCGCACAACCCGTTCGCGGACAACGGGATCAAGGTGTTCGCCCCGGGCGGGCTCAAGCTCGACGACGCGGAGCAGGCCCGGGTCGAGGCCGCCATCGCGGAGGTGCTCGAGCCGGGCCCCCACGCCGGCCCCGAGGGCGCGGCCGTGGGGTCCGTGTCGGCGGACCCGGATGCGCTCGGCCGCTACGGCCGTTCGGTGGCCGACGCCATGGAGGGCCGCACGCTGCAGGGGCTGCATGTGGTGGTCGACTGCGCCAACGGGTCCGACAGCGAGGTGGCGCCCGAGGTGCTCCGGTCCCTCGGCGCCCGGGTCGACGTGCTCGCCGACGGGCCTGACGGCGCCAACATCAACCTCGACTGCGGTTCCACGCACCCCGAGGCCCTGCAGGATGCGGTGGTCCGCCTCGGCGCCGACGTGGGCATCGCCTTCGACGGCGACGCCGACCGCGTCCTCGCCGTCGACCATCTCGGCCGTCTCGTCGACGGCGACCAGATCATGGCGCTGTGCGCCACCGACCTCCGCGACCGCGGGCGCCTCGCGCATGACACCGTGGTGGTCACCGTGATGTCGAACCTCGGGTTCCGCCGGGCGATGGCCGTGGAGGGCATCACCGTGGTGGAGACCGCGGTCGGCGACCGCTACGTGCTCGAGGCCATGGCCGCCGGTGGGTACTCCCTCGGTGGCGAGCAGTCGGGTCACGTGGTCTTCGGGGACCTGTGCACCACCGGCGACGGCCTGCTCACCGCCGTGATGCTGCTGGATCTCGTCCGGCGCGCCGGCAGCCCGCTCGCGTCGCTGGCCGAGGCCGCGATGACCCGACTGCCCCAGGTGCTGGTGAACGTGCGCCTCGACCGACCGGTGCCCGACGTCGCGGCCCGCCTCGCCGGTGAGGTGGCCGCGGCGGAGGAGGAGCTGGGCGACAACGGCCGGGTGCTGCTCCGGCCGTCCGGCACCGAGCCGGTCGTCCGGGTGATGGTCGAGGCGCCCACCGAGGAGACGGCGGGCCGGGTGGCCCACGCCCTCGCCGGGGCCGTGGCCGCCCTCGGCGACTGACCGGGAAGACCTACCCAGACCGTCCTGACGGGGTGGCCCCGTAGAATCGGACGATCCCCCCAGGAGGCAACGTCCATGTGCGGAATCATCGCGGTCGTCCGTCGGGCGCCGACCCGGCTCCCGGTGCCGGTGACCTCGCTCGTCGCCCGCCTGCTCGAGGTCGAGCGCCTGCTCGCGGGTGAGGTCGATCCCGACGGCCTCGCCGCGGCCGCGACGGCGCTCGCCGAGGTGGACCGGGACCTCCGCGGGGTGCCGGGCCTGCTCGCCCTCCGCGAGGACGCGGACGCGACCGGGCGGCTCGCCGCCCTCGTCGACCGGCTCGACGGCGTGGCGGCGGGCATCGAGCGGGACCTCGACGATCCCCGCCACCTCGTCGACCCGGCCCGTCTGGAGGCCACCAACGCGGCGCTGATCCGGGCGAAGGACGCGCTGTGGGCGATCGGCCGTGACCGGCTCCGGGCCGTCGCCGAGGTGACCGGCCTCGACGAGGGCGGTGCCTCGCCCGCCGGCCTGGGTGTGCTGTTCAGCCTGCACCAGGCGCTGTCCGCGCTCGACCGCCTGGAGGTGCGCGGCCGCGACTCCGCCGGGCTCGAGGTGCAGCTCACCGGCCACGACCTCGACCCGGCCGACCCGTGGGTGGCCGCCGCGCTCGCCGAGCGGGCCGACGTCGCCTTCACGGGTGGCTCCGCCCGTCTGCGCGACGGGGTGCTGGTGGTCGTCCACAAGGCGGCCGCGGAGATCGGGGAGCTCGGCGACAACACCGCCGCGCTGCGCCGTGGGCTGCGCGGTGACGAACTGCTCCAGCGCGCGTTGAGGGCGCCGTCGGTCGACGGACTGGTGCTCGGCCACACGCGGTGGGCCTCGATCGGCATCATCTCCGAGCCGAACGCCCATCCGCAGTGCTCGGAGGAGACCGGCGGCCCGACCGGACCGTTCGCCACCGCCGTGCTGAACGGCGACGTCGACAACTACGCGGATCTGATCGCGGCCGACGACCTCCACCTCCCCGCCGAGATCACGACCGACGCGAAGGTCATCCCCACGCTGTTCAGCCGTGGCCTGGCCGGTGGCCTTCCGCCCCGGGAGGCGTTCCGCGAGACCGTGGTGCGGCTCGAGGGGTCGGTCGCCATCGCCGCCGCGGCGGCGCCCGCGCCGGACCGCCTGTTGCTCGCACTCCGGGGGAGCGGCCAGGCCCTGTACGTCGGGGTGGCCGAGGACGCGTTCATCGTCGCGTCGGAGCCGTACGGCGTGGTCGAGGAGACCGCCACGTACCTCCGGATGGACGGTGAGACGCCGGCCGACCCGGACAACCCCACGGGGAGCCGGGGTCAGATCATCGAGCTCGATGCCACCGCCGCGGGTTCCGTGGAGGGGATCGGTCGCTGGTCCTACGACGGCACGGAGCTGCCCGTGGCCGGCGACGACCTGTCGACCGCCCAGATCACCACCCGCGACATCGACCGCGGCGCGTTCCCGCACTTCCTGCTGAAGGAGATCACGGACGCGCCCGGGTCGTTCCGCAAGACCCTCCGCGGCAAGCTCGTCGAGACCGACGGCACGTTCGGCGTGGTCCTCGGCGACGACACGCTGCCGCCCGCCACCCGGGCCGGGCTCGCGGACGGGCGCATCATGCGGGTGCTGGTCATCGGCCAGGGCACCGCCGCGGTGGCGGGCCAGAGCCTGGCCCAGCACCTGTCGGAGCTGGTCGCCGAGACGCCGGTGAGCGTGGAGGCACTCCCCGCGACGGAGCTCTCGGGGTTCCGCCTTCGCGCCGACATGTCCGACACCCTCGCGGTGGCGATCTCGCAGTCGGGCACCACCACCGACACCAACCGAACCGTCGACCTGATCCGCGGTCGCGGCGCCACGGTGGTGTCGATCGTGAACCGCCGCAACAGCGACCTCACCGACAAGTCCGACGGGGTGCTCTACACCTCCGACGGCCGCGACGTGGAGATGAGCGTGGCCTCCACGAAGGCCTTCTACGCGCAGGTCGCGGCGGGCCTCGTGCTCGGCTACGCCATCGCCGCGCACGTGCCCGGCGCCCGCGGCGCTGAGCACCCCGACGAGCAGGCGCTGCTCCGCTCGCTCGCCGAGATGCCGGAGGTGCTCGAGCGCACGCTGGCCACCCGGCCCGCCATCGCAGCGGCCGCCCTCTCGTTGGCCCCGTCGCGGCGGTACTGGGCGATCGTGGGCAACGGCGTGAACCAGATCGCCGCGCGTGAGCTGCGGATCAAGCTGTCGGAGCTCTGCTACAAGTCGATCGCCTGCGACGCCACCGAGGACAAGAAGCACATCGACCTGTCCTCCGAGCCGATGATCCTGGTCTGCGCCGCCGGCTTGGTGGGCTCCACGGCCGACGACGTGGCCAAGGAGGTGGCGATCTTCCGGGCCCACAAGGCCGCACCCGTGGTGGTGGCCACCGAGGGCGAGCAGGGCTTCACCGCGGCGCTCGCCGTGCTGACCGTCCCGGCGACCCACCCGCGGCTCGGCTTCGTGCCGGCCACGATGGTGGGCCACCTCTTCGGTTACGAGGCCGCGCTGGCCATCGACGCCCAGGCCCGGCCGCTCCGCGAGGTCCGCGCCGCGATCGACGAGGCGGTCGCCGGCCTCGGCAGCGTGGCCGACGGCGCGGGCACCGGCGACCTCCTGGTGCGGCTGCGCGGCCGGATCACCGCACCGGCGATGGACTACCTCGACGGGCTGCGCGCGGGTGCCTACAACGGGCATCTCGAGGCCGCCACCGCCGTCCGGCTCGCGGGCCAGTTCCGTTACGCCCTGGGCGTGAGCCCGCTCGACGGGTACCAGCTCGAGTTCGGCAAGGTGGGCACGCCGGGCGTGGTGCTCGACGACCTCGTCGGCGGGCTCGGCGCGGCCATCGAGGAACTCACCCGGCCGGTCGACGCGATCAAGCACCAGGCCAAGACGGTCACGGTGGGCATCAGCCGCAGCGACGAGTCGCTCCTGCAGGTCCCGCTGGTCGCCGCGGTGCTCGCGGCCGGCTCGCCCCGGGACCGCCTCACGTACTCGACCCTGCGGTCGCTGGGTGAGCTCGATCCCGCGGTGGCCGAGGTGCTCGGCTCCACCCGCTACGCGGTGGAGCACGGCGCGGACCTCGACCGCGCCACCCTCGTGGTGCTCGACCGGACCGGGGTGTCCGTGGGGCTCCCCTCCCGGGTGGACCGCGACCCGCGGCTGCGGGGCACCAAGGCCCTCGTCGCCCGCGAGCAGGAGTTGATGGTCGCCAGGGGCCGTGCCGACGGCCGCCTCGTGGTGATCGTGCCGGAGGCCAAGGACGGCGTGACCACCGGACTCCAGCTGCTGCACCTCTCCCTCGTGGACCGGCTCGCGCCGGCCACGGCCCGGGCGGTGCTGCAGGGCTACCGCCGGCGCTACCAGGCGCTGAAGGACGCGGTGACCGAGACCGAGGAGGTCTTCCGCGACGACCTGCTCGGCGAGCAGTCCGTCCCGGACCTGCTCACGGTGCCGATCCTCGACCTCGCCGACCGCTGGCGGTCGTGACCCCGGCCGGGGGCGCACCGTGAAGGGGGTGGGCACCGACCTGGTGGAGGTCGGCCGCCTGCGCGCCGCCCTCGGCCGCACACCGGGCCTCCGGGACCGTGTGTTCACCCCCGGGGAGCTCGCGGACGTGGCATCGCGTCGCGACCCCCTGCCCGGGCTCGCGGCCCGGTTCGCGGCGAAGGAGGCCGTGATGAAGGCCCTGGGCGTCGGGTTCGACCGGGTGCCGTTCACCGCGGTGGAGGTCCGCTCGGGCGAGGGCGGCGCCCCTCGGGTCGAGCTCTCGGGCGCGGCCGCGGCACGGGCGGAGGAGCTCGGGGTGACCGTCTGGCACGTGTCGCTGACCCACACCGAGGAGCTGGCGCAGGCGGTGGCGCTCGCCGAGTGAGGCGGGCGGACCGCCCGGGGCGGGGCGGGCGCGAAGATGGACCCGTGATCCCGGTCGTGACCCCGGAGGAGATGGCGGCGGTGGACGCCGCCGCGCCCGAACCCGTGGGGGTCCTCATCGCCCGCGCCGGGGCCGCCGTGGCCGCCGCGGCGCTCGACCTGCTCGGGGGCGCGTCCGGGCGGCGGGTCGTGGTGGTCGTCGGACCCGGCAACAACGGCAACGACGGCCGGGCCGCCGCCGAGCTCCTGGAGCGCCGCGGGGTGCGGGTGACGGTGCACGAGGCCGCATCGGCACCCGCCGTCCTGGAGCCCGCCGACCTGGTGGTCGACGCGGCGTTCGGCACCGGGTTCCGGGGCACGTACGGCTTCCCGGATCCCGATGGTGCGCCGGTGCTCGCGGTCGACATCCCCTCCGGAGTGGACGGGCTGACCGGTCTCGCCGCGGGGGCGCCCGCCCCGGCGGTGGCGACCGTGACGTTCGCGGCACTCAAACCGGGACTGCTCCAGGGCGCCGGTCCGGCCCACTGCGGAGAGGTGCGCGTCGCCGACATCGGTCTCGACGTGTCGGGCGCGCGGATCCACCTGGTCGAGGACGCGGACGTGGTGGCGTGGATCCCGGAGCGCGCTGCCGACGATCACAAGTGGCGCCGGGCCGTGTGGGTGGTGGCCGGGTCGCCCGGCATGACCGGCGCCGCGCGGCTGTGCGCGTCGGCCGCCCTGCGCGGCGGTGCCGGGTACGTGCGGCTCTCGGTCCCCGGCGATGTCGGCCCGCCGGAGCCGGTCGAGGCCGTGCACGTCCCGTTCCGCGAGGCCGACTGGTCCGGGGAGCTCGGTGCCGATGCCGACCGATTCGCCGCGGTCGCGATCGGACCGGGACTGGGTCGGGCCGATGGCACCGCCGCGGCGGTCCGCCGGGCCGCCACCGAGCTCGCCCGGCCGCTGGTGCTCGACGGGGACGCGCTGGCCGCGCTGGGCTCGGACGCGCCCGCGCTGCTCGCGGCCCGCACCGCGCCGACCGTGCTCACCCCGCACGACGGCGAGTTCGAACGGCTCACCGGCGCGGCCCCCGGGCCCGACCGCGTGGCCGCCGCGCGCGACCTCGCCGCCGCCACCGGTGCCGTGGTGCTGCTGAAGGGACCGACCACGACCGTCGCCGCTCCCGACGGGGCCGTGCTCCTGGTGCGCGCCGGTGACGCCCGCCTCGCCACTGCGGGCACCGGCGACGTGCTGACGGGGCTCGTCGCGGCGCACCTCGCCTCGGGCGCGGACCCGCTCCGCGCCGCGGCGGCCGCGGCCCACGTGCACGGCCTCGCGGCCCGTTGCGGCCCGTCCCGCGGCCTGGTGGCCGGCGACCTGCCCGAGCTGGTGCCGGTGGCCTGGGAGCTCCTGCTCGGTGGCACGTCCTTCCCCGGAGTGACGGCATGACGCGCCCCTCGGTGGCCGAGATCGACCTGTCGGCCGTGCGCCACAACGCGGCCGGTCTGCGGGCCGTGTCGGGCCCCGCCCGGCTGTGCGCGGTGGTGAAGGCCGACGGCTACGGGCACGGATCGGTTCCGGTGGCCCGCGCCGCGATCGACGGGGGCGCCGACCAGCTCGCCGTGGCACTGGTGGAGGAGGCGCTGGTGCTCCGCGACGCGGGGGTGGACGCGCCCGTGCTCGTCCTGAGCGAGCAGCCGGCCGACGCGCTGGCCGCAGCCGCTCGCACCGGGCTGACCCCCACCGTGTACACCCCGGAGGGGATCGACGCGGCCGCGGCCGCGGCGAACGACGCGGGGCTCGATGAGCCGTGGGCCGTGCACCTCAAGGTGGACACCGGCATGCACCGTGTGGGCTGCGATCCGACCGACGCGGTGGAACTGGCGCGCCGCGTGCTCGACGCCGGGCTCGTGCTGGGCGGCACCTTCACGCACCTCGCCGTGGCGGACGAGCCCGAGCGCCCCGAGACCGACCTGCAGCTCGACCGCTTCGACGCGGTGCTCGCCGCGCTGGAGGCTGCCGGGATCGATCCGGGTGTGCGCCACGCGGCGAACTCGGCCGGGCTCCTGGCCCACCCGCGGAGCCACCTCGACCTGGTGCGCGCCGGGATCGCGCTCTACGGGCTGGCGCCCCGGCCCGGTCTCGCCGGTGACCTCGACCTGCAGCCCGCCATGTCGGTGCGCAGCGAGGTGACGCTGGTGAAGCCGGTCGCGGCGGGGGAGGGGGTCAGCTACGGCCTGCGCCACGTGTTCGAACGGGACGCCGTGGTGGCCACCGTTCCGCTGGGGTACGCCGACGGTGTCACGCGGTCGCTCGGCCTCGCGGGCGGGTGCGTGCTCATCGGCGGCGTGCGCCGACCCATTCGTGGCGTGGTCACCATGGACCAGCTCGTGGTGGAGGTGACCGACGGTCCGGCCGTCCGCGCCGGCGACGAGGTGGTCCTGCTCGGCCGCCAGGGCGACGACGAGGTGACCGCGGACGAGTGGGCCGGGCGCACCGGCACCATCTCCTACGAGGTCGTCTGCGGGTTCGGCCCGCGGCTGGCCCGGGTCCACCGGGGGTGAACGCCCTCCACGCCGTGCTGGTCGAGCCGTACCTGACGGGCTCGCACCGGGCGTGGGCGGAGGGCTGGGCCGCAACCTCCCACCACCACGTGACCGTGGTGGGCCACGAGGGCACGGCGTGGCGGTGGCGCATGACCGGGGCGGCCGTCACCACCGCGGGCCTCCTCGAGGACCACGCCCGGCACCACGGCACGCCCGACGTGCTCGTCGTGTCCGACATGACCGACCTGGCCGCGCTCCGAGGGCTCCTCGGCCCACGCTGGGCCGCGGTGCCCTCGGTCCTCTACCTGCACGAGGACCAGCTCACGCAGCCCGTCGGGCCCAACGGCCACGGTGGTGACCGCCGGCTGGCCTGGGTCAACTGGACCTCGGCGCTGGCGGCGGACGAGGTGTGGGTGAACTCCGACTGGCACCGCCGGGGGTTCATCGACGCGCTCGGGCCGTTCCTGGCCGCGGTGCCCGACCACCCCCACGACCATCTCCTCGCGTCGGTGGCCGCCCGGTGCCGGGTGGTGCCGGTCGGGGCGGACCTCGCCGGGCTGCTCGCCGCCGACCGGGCAATCCGTGCCGCCGAACCGGAGGACGCTCCGCTGGTGCTCTGGAACCACCGCTGGGACCACGACAAGGGCATCGACCGGTTCCTGGTCTCCGCCCGCTCGCTCGAGGCCGAGGGGGTGCCGTTCCGGCTGGCGCTCCTGGGGGAGGACCGGCACCACGACGCGTCGCGGTGGGTCGGGGAGCTCGCCCCGCTGGCCGGGCGGATCGAGCTGCGCGGCCGCCTCGACCGCGCCGGCTACGAGGCGGTGCTCGCCCGCGCGGACGTGGTGGTCGCGGCCGCACGGCAGGAGCACTTCGGGTTGTCGGTCGTGGAGGCCGTGGCCGCCGGGTGCGTCCCCGTGGTCCCCGACGACTGCTCGTACCGCGAGGTGGTGCCCGACCCGGCCGCCCGCTACCCGTCGGGCCGACTCACCACGGCGCTGCGTGACGCGCTCGCGGACCTCCCGGCCCGGAGCGCCGCGCTCGGCCCGCTGCGCGGGCACGTCGCGGGCTACGACTGGAGCCGGGTGGCGCCCCTCGCCGACGGACTGCTGGCCGACATGGTGGGGCGGGGCCGGGTCGAGCGGGTGGTCGGGCCGTGATCCCGCCGGTCCCCGGGACCTCCGTGGGGGCGCCGGACCGGCCGGGGCCCGGCGCTCGCTAGCATCGGGCCGATGCCCACCGCCTTCGAGGACCTGCGCGCCGAGGCCCTCGGTTGCACGCGCTGCCGACTGTCGGAGGGGCGCACGCAGGTGGTGTTCGGCTCGGGCGACCCCGACGCCGACCTCATGTTCGTGGGGGAGGGCCCGGGCGCGGAGGAGGACCGCCGGGGGCTGCCGTTCGTGGGCCGGTCCGGCCAGCTGCTCGACCGGCTGATGGCCGAGGAGATGGGCCGCACCCGCGACACCTGCTTCATCGCCAACGTGGTGAAGTGCCGCCCACCCGACAACCGAGACCCGCGGCCCGACGAGGTGACGGCGTGCCGGCCGTGGTTGGAGTCCCAGGTCGACCTGATCCGGCCGAGGGTCATCGTCACCCTCGGCAACTTCAGCTCCCGGCTCCTGCTCGACACCAAGGACGGCATCACCAAGCTCCGCGGCCGCACCTACCCGTACCGCGACGGCACCGTGCTCGTGCCCACGTACCACCCCGCGGCCGTGCTCCGGGGCGGTGGCGAGCCCATGGCCCGGATGCGGGCGGACCTGGTGCGGGCCAAGCAGGCGCTCGCGGCGGTCGCGTCGTGAAGCCGGCACCGCGTCACACGTCCCCCGCTGTGCGGGCGGTGACCACCTCCGCGGACGACACCCGGGCGCTCGCGGCCGCGCTCGCGGAGCTCGCTCGGCCCGGCGACCTGCTGCTGCTCTCGGGCGACCTCGGCGCCGGCAAGACGGCGTTCTGCCAGGGCTTCGGGCGGGGCCTCGGCGTGACCGACCACATCACCAGCCCCACCTTCGCCCTGGTCCAGAGCTACGAGGGCCGCCTCCCGATGCACCACCTCGACGTGTACCGCCTCGAGCAGGTGGCCGAGGCGCTCGACCTCGGCCTGTCGGAGCTGCTCGACGAGGGCGCGGTGACGGTCATCGAGTGGGGCGATGCGATCGCGCCGGTGCTCGGCCACGAGTTCCTCGAGGTCCACCTCGTGCACGCCGACGATCCCTCCGAGCCCGACCGCCGCACGATCGAGCTGGTCACGGTGGGCACGCGCTGGCAGGCCCGGGTGCGCGCGCTGGTCACGGTGCTGGGGCCGTGGGCGCCGCCCGAGGACCCCTCGGCCGACGCCGCGCCGACCGGACAGGGTGGTGCCTGATGCTGATCCTCGGGATCGAGACCTCCACCATGCAGGTCGGGTGCGCGATCGGTGGCCACGAGGGCGTGCTGGCCTCCACCCACACGACCCGCGGGAAGCGCCACGCGGAGAACCTCACGCCCGCGATCCGCTTCCTGTGCGAGCAGAGCCAGGTGGGCCTCGACGAGATCGGCCTCGTGGCGGTGGACGTCGGCCCCGGCCTGTTCACGGGGCTGCGCGTCGGCGTGGCGACGGCGAAGGCGCTCGCGTTCGCATTGCGGGTCCCCATGATCGGGGTGTCGAGCCTCGACCTGATGGCCTTCCCCGTGCGCTTCAGCTCCCGGTTGATCGTCACTGCGCTCGACGCCCGCCGCGGGGAGCTCTACTACGCCTTCTACCGCCAGGTCCCCGGGGGCGTGCAGCGCGTGACCGAGCACCAGCTCGGCTCGCCCGACGACCTGGCCTCCGAGCTGCTCGCCACCGGCGAGGAGGTCCTCCTGGTGGGTGACGGCGCCCAGCGCTACATGGAGGCCTTCGAGGGCCTCGCCAAGGTGGAGCTCGTGGAGCCCGGCAACCGGAGCCCCTCGGCGGAGGCGCTGGTGGAGCTCGCCCATGCCCGCGCGCTGCGCGAGGAGTTCGAGCGGCCCGACGCGATCGAGCCGGTGTACCTCCGGCGCCCCGACGCGGAGATCAACTGGTCCACCCGGGACGGCGCGTGATCGAGGTGGCCGGCCCCGGCGGCCCGGAGAATGCCGCTACGGGGATCGGGACCGCGCGGGCGGGGACGGTGGACCCCGACGGCCGGCCCTGGGACGGCGTGGTGATCACCCCGATGCGCCGCCGTCACCTGCGGGGCGTGGTCGACCTGGAACGTCGCACCAGCCACCGGCCCTGGTCGCACGCGCTGTTCCAGGGGGAGCTGCGCATGCCCACCACCCGCGTGTACGTCGTCGCCCGGCGCGCCCATCGGGTGCTCGGCTTCGCCGGGTTGATGCTCAACCCCGACGAGGGCCACATCACCAACGTGGTGGTCGAACCCGACGAACGGCGGGCCGGCATCGCGGCGCGCATGCTGCTGGTGCTGACCCGCGCCGCGGTGGCCCGGGGTCTCGACGCCCTCACCCTGGAGGTGCGGATGTCGAACCGCGGCGCCCAGGAGCTGTACCGCCGCTTCGGCTTCGCCCCGGGTGGGGTGCGGCCGAACTACTACTCCGACCTCCGCGAGGACGCCCTCATCATGTGGGCGCACCACATCGACGAGCCGGAGGGCACCGAGCGGTTGGAGCGGATCGAGGCGGGCCTCCCGTGGGCCCTCGTGCAGGAGGTCCTGGTGGATGGTTGACGCGTCGGACGGGCAGGAGCACGGCGTGGGTCCCGACACGTTGGTGCTCGGGATCGAGACGTCCTGCGACGAGACCGCCGCGGCCTGCGTGCGGGGCGGCGGCGACGTGCTGTCGTCGGTGGTGAGTTCCCAGGTGGACCTGCACGCCCGCTACGGCGGCGTGGTGCCGGAGATCGCGAGCCGGGCCCACAACGAGCTGATCATCCCCGTCACCGCGCGGGCGATGGTCGAGGCCGGGGTGGAGGGCGATCGCGTCGACGCCGTCGCGGCCACCACCGGGCCCGGGCTGGTGGGAGCGCTCCTCGTGGGCGTATCGGCCGCCAAGGCGCTGGCGCTCGCATGGGACGTGCCGTTCGTGGCGGTCAACCACCTCGAGGCCCACCTGTACGCCGCGTTCCTCGAGGACCCCGAGCTGCAGTTGCCGATGGTGGTGCTCCTCGTCTCGGGTGGCCACACATTGCTCGTGCTGATGGAGGACCACGGTCGCTACCGGCTCCTCGGCCAGACGCTCGACGACGCGGCCGGCGAGGCGTTCGACAAGGTGGCCCGGTTCCTGGGCCTCGGCTACCCGGGTGGGCCGGCGATCGACCGCGTGGCCATGGACGGTGACCCCGACGCCGTGGCCTTTCCCCGGGCGCTCATGGACGGTGGGCTCGACTTCTCCTTCTCCGGCCTCAAGACCGCCGTGGTCAACCACGTGCGGGCGCATCCCGAGGTGTCGACCGAGGACGTGGCCGCCAGCTTCCAGGCAGCGGTGGTCGACGTGCTGGTGGCCAAGGCCCGCGCGGCGGCCCGTGAGGTGGGCGCGGGGGCGTTGGCGCTCGGCGGCGGGGTGGCCGCGAACTCGCTCCTGCGCGAGCAGTTCCTGACCGCGTGCACCGAGGACGGCCTCCACGCATTCCTGCCGAGCCGGTCGATGTGCACCGACAACGCCGCGATGATCGCCGCGGCCGGGTGGTACCGGCTGCGCAGCGACGGCCCCACCCCGCTCGACCGCGGCGCGGACCCGAACCTGCGCCTCGCCACGTTCTGATGCCTCATCCCGGCTCTGTGTCGCGCTGGAGCACTCATGAGTGAGTGGGCGCGACACAGAGCCGGGGGAGAGCCGGCCGGGGGAGAGCCGGCCGGGGGACAGGATGACGACGCAGTCGGAGGCGGCCCGGAGGAGTGGGCGGGGCGCTTCGAGGCGCAGGCGCTGTCGTGCGACACGCTGGGCTCGCCGCTGTACGGCCGGCTCCTCCGGCTCCTGGCCCTGGACTGCGCCGCGGCGGGCACCACGTGGGACCTCGTGCGGCCCCACGCCGGCCTGCGGTTCGGCCAGATGGGACCGCTGCGGCTCGTGGGCGCCGCCCACCGGTTGGCGCTCACCGGCGACGCGGACGGGTGGGCCGCGTGCCTGCCGAGCTGCGGCGGGACCCCGCCCCCGGACGACGACGCCCTCGCCCGGGCGTGGGTCGACCTGGCCGGGACCCGCGGGGCCGAGCTCTCGGACGGGCTGACGAGGGAGGTGCAGACCAACGAGGTCGGCCGCGCCGCCGCCCTGGCCTACGCGGCCGCCCGGGCCCGGCTGCCCGACGGGGTGCGGCTGGTCGAGCTGGGTCCGTCGGGTGGGCTGAACCTCCGGATGGATCACTACGACACCGAGCTCCGGGGACCGGCCGGCTCGGCGCCCCTGCGACTGGGGGACCCGGCCTCGTCGGTGCGTCTGGTGCCCGAGGTGCGCACCGAGCCGGTGCCGTCCGCCGCGATGGCCCGGATCGACGAGCGCATCGGCCTCGACCCGCACCCGATCGACGCGGCGGGGGAGCAGGGCGCGGCCACGCTGCTGTCGTTCGTGTGGCCCGACCAGGACGAGCGCATCGCCCGGGTGCGGGCCGCGCTGGCGGTGGCGGCCGAGGTGCCGGTCGACCTGCGGCGCACCGACGACACGGGCGTCGCGCTCGAGGCGGTGCTCGCCGGCGCCCCGCGCCCGACGCTGGTCCAGCACTCGATCGTGTGGCAGTACCTGCCGACGATGCAGCGCTGGCACGTGACCGACGTGCTGGAGGCCGCGGGCGCCCGGGCGACCGACGACGCGCCGCTGGCCTGGGTGCGTTTCGAGCCCGACGAGTGGAACCGGTCGCGGGTGGCCGTGTGGCTGCGCCGGTGGCCCGGCGGGGCGGACCGGCTGGTCGCGCACGCCGACTACCACGGCCGCTGGCTCGCCCCCGTCCCCGACGCACAGGGGTCCCCCGTTCCCGACGCATAGGGGTCGTCGGTCGCCTCTGGGGCGAGTCAACCTCCGCAGACGTGCACCGGACCGCCGAATCGCCGGGGTGGTTAGCACTCGACGGGATCGACTGCTACCGTTGGCACTCGCCAAGTCCGAGTGCTAACCGCCAATGGAGGCCACAGCCATGAACCTGCAGCCCCTCGAGGACCGCATCGTCGTCCGTCCCGCCGAGGCCGAGGAGAAGACCGCCAGCGGTCTCGTCATCCCCGACACCGCCAAGGAGAAGCCCCAGCAGGGCGAGGTCCTCGCGGTGGGCCCGGGCCGTCGTTCCGACGCCGGCGAGCTGATCCCGCTCGACATCGCCGTGGGCGACAAGGTCGTCTACTCCAAGTACGGCGGCACCGAGATCACCATCGAGGGTGAGGACCTGCTCATCCTCGCCGGCCGCGACGTCCTCGCCGTCGTCAAGTGACGAGCTGAGCCGAACCGACCGAGAGAGAGATCAGATGTCCAAGATCCTGAAGTTCGACGAGGAGGCCCGCCGGTCCCTCGAGGCCGGTGTGAACCGCCTGGCCGACGCCGTGAAGGTGACCATCGGCCCGAAGGGCCGCAACGTGGTGCTCGACAAGAAGTTCGGCGCCCCGACGATCACCAACGACGGTGTGTCCATCGCCCGTGAGATCGAGCTGGAGGACCCGTTCGAGAACATGGGCGCCCAGCTGGTGAAGGAGGTGGCGACCAAGACCAACGACATCGCGGGTGACGGCACCACCACCGCCACCGTGCTGGCCCAGGCGCTCGTGCGCGAGGGCCTCCGCAACGTCGCCGCCGGCGCCAACCCGATGGGCGTGAAGCGCGGCATGGAGAAGGCCGTGCAGGCCGCCGTCGGCGCCATCGCCGAGCTCGCCAAGGAGATCGACGAGAAGTCCGAGATCGCCCAGGTGGCCGCCATCTCCGCGGCCGACCCGAAGATCGGCGAGGTCATCGCTGACGCGATCGACAAGGTCGGCAAGGACGGCGTCGTCACGGTCGAGGAGTCGAACACCTTCGGCATGGAGCTCGAGTTCACCGAGGGCATGCAGTTCGACAAGGGCTACCTGTCGCCGTACTTCGTGACCGACGCCGAGCGTCAGGAAGCGGTGCTCGACGACCCGTACATCCTCTTCGTCAACGGCAAGATCTCCTCGGTCCAGGACCTCGTCCCGGTGCTCGAGAAGGTCATGCAGGGCGGCAAGCCGCTCGTCATCGTGGCCGAGGACGTGGAGGGCGAGGCCCTCGCCACGCTCGTGGTCAACAAGATCCGCGGCACCTTCGCCTCCGTGGCCGTGAAGGCCCCGGGCTTCGGCGAGCGTCGCAAGGCGATGCTGCAGGACATGGCCGTCCTCACCGGCGGCCAGGTCATCGCCGAGGAGGTCGGCCTCAAGCTGGAGAACACCACGCTGGACCTGCTCGGTCGGGCCCGCAAGGTGGTCATCACCAAGGACGACACCACCATCGTGGAGGGTGCCGGTACCTCGGAGGACGTCGCCGGTCGCGTCGCGCAGATCAAGCGTGAGATCGACGAGACCGACTCCGACTGGGACCGCGAGAAGCTCCAGGAGCGTCTGGCCAAGCTGTCCGGCGGCGTCGCCGTGGTGAAGGTCGGCGCGGCCACCGAGGTGGAGCTCAAGGAGAAGAAGCACCGCATCGAGGACGCGCTGTCGGCCACCCGTGCCGCCATCGAGGAGGGTGTGGTCGCCGGCGGCGGCACCGCCCTGGTGCGGGCGAAGGCCCCTGTGGCCCAGGTCGTCGAGGAGCTCGAGGGTGACGAGCGCACCGGCGCCACCATCATCCTCCGGGCGCTCGACGCCCCGGCCCGGATGATCGCCGACAACGCCGGGCTCGAGGGCGCGGTCGTCGTGCAGCAGCTGGAGCGGGAGACCGGCAACGTCGGCCTCAACGCCGCCACCGGCGAGTTCGAGGACCTGCTGAAGGCCGGCGTCATCGACCCGGCCAAGGTCACCCGGGCCGCGCTGCAGAACGCCGCCTCCATCGCCAGCCTGCTGCTCACCACCGAGGCGCTCGTGGCCGACAAGCCCGAGGAGCCCGGTGCGGGCGGCGGTGCCGGCATGCCCGACATGGGTGGCATGGGCGGCATGATGTGACCGCCGGGCCCGCAGAGCGGGCCCACCCACCGTCCTCGTGACGGTGACGATCACGACGAGTCGGGGCCGGCCCACGGGTCGGCCCCGATCCGCGTCAGGGGTCGTCGCCGTCACGGGTGCCCGGCCGCCGCCGTGCGGATCGTGAACGGGATTCGGCACCTGCGGCCCTGGTGGGCCACCATGGTCGTCATGCGTCGGGGGGCGGTGTCGAACGGGGTACGGATCCGGACGGCCGTGCTGGTGGCCGCGTTGGCGGCGGTTGCCGCGGCCTGCACCGCACCGGCGCCGCGGGGTGCGTTCGACGTGGCCACCGCGCCGTGTGCCGACATCACCCTGGTGACCGCCAGGGGGAGTTCGTCGGCGGTGGCCAACGCCGAGACCCGATCCGTGTGGCGCCGCTTCCGCGAGGCCGCCGCGGCGTTGGCGCCGGGCCGGACACTGCGGATCGTCGAGATCGGTGATCTCGACGGCAACGGCGTGGTCGACCCCGGCGGCTACCCGGCCTACGGCGTCGACCGCGTCCCCGGGATCGACCTGGCGGCCGCCCCGGACGACATCTGGGTCATCGGTGGCTACAACGAGTCACGCCGGGTGGGCGCGGAGGAGACCGCGGCCGTGCTGGCCCGGCTCGGCGCGGCGTGCCCGGCCACGAGGTTCGTGGTGGTCGGCACCTCGATGGGGGCCGACGCGGTGGGCAGCGGGCTGCTGGCCGTGCCACCGGAGGTCCGCGACCGGATCGACGCGGTCGAGCTCTTCGGCGACCCCCGGCTGGTGGTGGGGCCCTGGCTGCGCGACACCGGGGCCGAGCTGCCCTCCGGTCACGGGCTGCTCGGCGCCCGCACCCCGTACGTGCCCGATGATCTCGTCGCCCGCACCACGAGCTGGTGCGGCCGCTTCGACGGCACGTGCACGGCCCAGTGGTGGCTGAGCATCTTCCAGCTGATCCCGCAGTGCCCGCAGCTGCGCCAGGTCGACATCTGCGCCTACCGCCACGTCGACTACGACTACTGGGCGCATGAGGGTGCCCTGCGGGAGGCCGTCGCCGCCGTGATGTCCCGGTCGGGGGCGTAACCTCCGCCCATGGACGACCGCCCCGCGCCCGACCCCGCCAAGCTGCTCGCCGACTGGATGGAGTGGGAGCAGGGCGTCACGCCGCCGGGCAGGGTGATGAGCAACCTGAAGACCCACGGCCTGCGCGACCTGCTCGAGCAGCTCGCCGCCGAGCCGGGTGACTGAGGCGGGCCGACCCCTCTGGCGGCCGGTGCCCGAACCTCCCGCCGGTCGGGGCGGTCCGCAGGAGATCCCGCGGCCCTCGGTGTGGTCGCCGGGCCGTCCGGCACCGTGGTCGGGGTTCGCGGAGGAGCTGCTGCGCCCCGGACCGGAACGCGTCCGCGAGGCCCTGCCGGCGGGTCGCCGAGGTCGTCCGTCGCCGGTGGAGTCCGAGGGCGGCATGCCGTCCGCGGTGCTGATCCCGCTGTACGAGGGTCCCGACGGCCTGGAGGTGGTCCTCACCCGCCGCGACTGGAACCTGCGCACCCACCGGGGTGAGGTGAGCTTCCCCGGTGGCCGGGCGGAGCCGGGGGAGACGCACGCCGCCACGGCACGGCGCGAGGCGTTCGAGGAGGTGTCGCTCGATCCGGCGTCGGTCGAGACCCTCGGTGAGCTCGACCACCTGACGACGGTGACCCGGCGGGCGTACATCGTGCCGGTGGTGGCCCTCCTCGCCGGCCGCCCGGAACTGCACCCGAACGATGGTGAGGTGGACGCGGTGCTGCACGTGCCGCTCGCCGAGCTCCTGTTGCCGGAGGTGTTCCGGGAGGAGCGGTGGGGCGACGAGGTCAACGGACGGCCCGTCTACTTCTTCGAGCTGGTCGGCGACACCGTCTGGGGCGCGACCGCCGCCATGCTCCGCCAGCTCCTGTGCCGTCTCGCCGGCGCGGACCCGGGCGGCGACGAGGAGAACGACCCGGCCCGCGGCGCACCGCCGGGGTTCCGCCTGACGCCCGAGCAGGAGCGCAACGTCGTCTGACCGGCGCCGCCGACCGGGGGTTCACCGAGCGGCACCGGGGCCGCCGGGGCGGCCGCGGCGGCCGGGGCGCTCAGTTGGCGGCGGCCCGCAGATCGTGGCCGTCCGCGAGCCACCGCTCGCTACGGGCGGGCTCGGGGCCCACGTCCACCGGGATGTGGGGGCCGGAGGCCCACGTGCCGCCGAGTTCGACGAGTTCGATGCCCTCGGGACACACGGCGCTGGCGGCCACCGCGAGGTAGGGCCGGACCAGGTCGACCAGCTCGGCCTCGCGGGCGTCGAACGGCGGGCGCAGGCGCATGAGGCTGACGCACACCTCCGCCTCGCCGACCGTCTCGGTGACCTCCACGAGGTTCGGGAGCGCGGGGGTGGGGTCGAGCAGCTCGGGCTCACCGGGGTGGCGGAGCCGGATCCGGGCCTCGTCGAACGGAACGAGATGGCGGAGTCGACGGAGGTGCAGGCCCATCTCTGCCTTGGACCGGGCGTCGAGCACGGTCCGTCCCAACTCCGCCGCGGCACGCAGCTCACTGATCGTCACCTGGGTCACCGGTCCATCCCCTTCCGGTACGTCCCTCGAGTGGAGCCATCGTACCGCAGATTGTTGCGGGGCGAAAGAGCCTCGGACGGCCGGAGGTCGGCGCCACAGGTCCCAGGCCCGGGAGCGGCGCCGGGCACCCGGGATCACATCCAGTAGTTGGGTGCCTCAGCTGTGATGGTGACGTCGTGGGGGTGCGCCTCGCGGAGGCCGGCCGGACTCATGCGCACGAACCGCGCCCCGGTCTGGAGGTCCGGGATGGTCGGGGTGCCGCAATAGCCCATGGAGGACCGGAGGCCGCCGATGAGTTGGTAGAGGATCTTCTGCGCCGGGCCCTTGTAGGGGACCCGCCCCTCGACGCCCTCGGGCACCACCTTCTCGGTGGACTCGACCTCGCCCTGGAAGTAGCGGTCCTTCGAGAACGACCGGGCGTTCATCGCGCCGAGCGACCCCATGCCCCGGTAGGCCTTGTAGCGCTCGCCCTGGCTCAGGATGATGTCGCCGGGGGTCTCGTCCACACCGGCGAGCAGGCTGCCGATCATGATCACGTCGGCCCCCGCGCCGATGGCCTTGGCGATGTCGCCGGAGTAGCGCACGCCGCCGTCCGCGATCACCCCGACCCCGTGGGGGGCGGCCACCCGGGCGCACTCCTGGATGGCGGTGAGTTGCGGCACGCCCACCCCGGCCACGATCCGGGTGGTGCAGATGGAGCCGGGCCCCACGCCCACCTTCACCGCGTCCGCCCCGGCATCGATCAGCGCCGCGGTGGCGTCGCCGGTGGCGATGTTGCCCGCCACCACGTCCACCGACAGGTTGGCCTTCACCTTGCGGACCACGTCGAGCACCCCGGCGGAGTGCCCGTGGGCGGTGTCGACCACCAGCAGGTCCACCCCGGCGGCCACGAGGGCCTGCGCCCGCTCGAGTGCGTCGTCGCCCACGCCCACGGCGGCCGCGACCCGGAGCCGGCCCTGGTCGTCCTTCGTGGCGTGCGGGTACTTGAGCTTCTTGTTGATGTCCTTGACGGTGATGAGACCGGTGATCCGGCCCTCGGCGTCGACCACCGGGAGCTTCTCGATGCGGTGGCGGCCCAGGATGGTCTGCGCCTCCTCGAGGGTGGTGCCCTGCGGCGCGGTGACGAGCCCCTCGGAGGTCATGACCTCGCGGATGCGCTTGGAGGGATCGTCCTCGAAGCGGAGGTCACGGTTGGTGAGGATGCCGACGAGGTGCCGGGCCTCGTCGACGATCGGCACGCCGGAGATCCGGTACTTGGCCATCAGGTCGAGCGCCGCGCCGACCAGGTCATCGGGGCCGAGGGTCACCGGGTCGACGATCATGCCGGACTCGGAGCGCTTGACCTTGTCGACCTCGGTCACCTGGTCCTCGATGGAGAGGTTGCGGTGCACCACGCCCAGGCCGCCCTCGCGGGCGATGGCGATGGCGAGGCGGGCCTCGGTGACGGTGTCCATCGCCGCCGACATCAGCGGGATGGCGAGGGTGATCGACGGGGTGAGGCGGGTGGTGGTGTCCACCTCGGCGGGGATCACGTCCGACGCGGCGGGCACGAGGCACACGTCGTCGAAGGTGAGGCCCATCGTGCCGAACCGGTCGGCCGGGTCGCCCGTGGCGGACGCGGTTCCGGTGGCGGACGGGTCGGGATCACGGGGGAGGGGCGCCATGGGTCGATGGTAGTCGTGGGAAAACGACCCGTCCGTCCGGCGCGCGAGGTGGGATGCTCGGCCCGTGCAGCGACGACACCGGGTGGTGGTCGTGGGCGCCGGCTTCGGCGGCCTGCAGGTGGCCAAGGGCCTTGCGGACGTGCCCGTGGACGTGGTCGTGGTGGACGCCAACAACTTCCACACGTTCCAGCCGCTGCTGTACCAGGTGGCCACCGCAGGCCTCGACGCGGACGACATCGCGGCACCGGTCCGCGGGATCGTGTCGCGGCTCGGCAACGTGGACGTGCGGCTCGGTCGCGTGGTGGGCCTCGACCTGCGTGAGCGGGTGCTCCGCCTCGAGGACGGGCCGGACCTCGGCTTCGACACGCTCGTGCTGGCCGCCGGCGCGGTCACGAACACCTTCGGCATCCCCGGTGTGGCCGAGCACGCGACCGGCCTGAAGTCGCTCACCGACGCGGTGCGCCTCCGGCACTGCGTGCTCGCCGCCTTCGAGCGGGCCGCGGTGGACCCGGCCGTGGTCGACGACGGCGCGCTGACCGTGGTGGTCGCCGGCGGCGGACCCACCGGTGTGGAGCTCGCGGGCGGCCTCGTCGAGCTGTTCGACAAGGTGCTCGCCCGCGACTTCCCGACCCTCGACGTGCGGCGCGCCCGGGTGGTGCTCGTGGAGCCGACCGACCGGCTGCTCGGGGGGTTCCACCCGCGGCTGTCCGAGCGAGCCCGACGCACCCTCGCGGCCCGGGGCGTGGAGGTGGTGCTCGGTCGGGGCGTGGCGAGCGCGGGGGCCACGTCGGTCGAGCTCGACGACGGCACCCGGATCCCCGCGCACACGCTGGTCTGGACCGCCGGGGTGACGGCGTCGCCCCTCGGGCGGCTCCTCGCCGACGAGCTCCGCGACGGAACGGGCGATGCACGCGGCGACGCGCCGGGCGGGGGAGCGCTGGTGCGGGGCGGCCGGGTGAAGGTCGACGAGCACCTGCGCGTGCCCGGCCATCCCGAGGTGTTCGTGATCGGCGACCTCGCCGCCACCCCCGGTCCCGACGGCGCGCCGCTCCCGCAGGTGGCGCCGGTCGCGGTGCAGGGCGGGGAGCACGTGGCGAGGGTGATCGCCGCGGCCCTCGACGGAACCGAGGTCCCCGCGTTCCGCTACCGCGACCGCGGGTCCATGGCCACGATCGGCCGGCACGACGCCGTGGCGCAGCTCCCCGGCGGTGTGCGGCTCGCGGGTCCCGTGGGCTGGCTCGCGTGGCTCGCGCTGCACCTCGTGATGCTCATCGGGTTCCGCAACCGGGCGAACGTGCTCGTGAACTGGGCGTGGAACTACCTCACCTGGGACCGCGGTGCCCGCCTGATGGTCGGCTCGGAGGACCCGCCCGGGACCTGAGCCGCGGGTAGCGTGGCCCGGTGCCCACGCTGAGCTTCGACGGTGAGACCCACGGCGAGATCGTGGTGAAGGTCCGCAGGTGGCTGGCGTCGCTGGAGGGCGAGGACGGCTCGTCGATCTCCGCAGCGGAGGCGGTCAACCAGGGCGCCGAGCTCACGAAGGACGCGCTGCGGATCATCGCGGCCGCCGCGCCGGAGCCGGTCGCCCAGTCGGACCTGGTGAAGGGCCTGACGAACATGGGCTACAAGGCGACCGACACCACCAAGGCCGCGGTCATCTCCGGGCTCGACTCGCTCGAGGAGATGACGGGGGGCAGCGTGGTCCGCCAGGCGACCGAGACCGGTCGCAAGGTGGTGTGGTCGATGAACTCGGCGGTGGCCAAGCAGGTGCTCCGGGCCCTCCGGGGCTGACGCGCCGACGAGTCCCGCCGGCGCAGCGCGGCGGCGGCCCGCCAATTGGTGCGGTTCCCGACCGGAACCGTCCTGATCGGCACCGATTCCTGGGGGATCCCCCACGCTCGGATGGGGGCGGGACCGGATTCCCGCCCGGCGGCGGATCGCCGACCGTGGGAACCGGGTCGACGCCGAGTGTGTGGCGGCCCGGGAGGTCCGTCACATGTCCGTGTCCACGCCCACCGCCGCCCCGTTGCCCGGGTCCGGCCCGCTCACCGCCACTCCCGCCCGCCCCGGCGTCCCGTCGAGCTTCGACGTGGGGAACTGGCTGGTGGCCCGCCGCAACAGGGGTGCCACCCCGGCCGACATCGCCGGCGAGCTGGTCGGCGCCGGATGGTCCGCCGACGCCGCGGCCACCGCGGCGCTCCGATCGCTCCGCCGGGCCGACCGCCGCCTCCTCCTGTGGTTCTCGCTGTGCTGGTCGGCCGGGCTCGCCGCGGTGGGTCTCACCACGGGGCTCCACGAGCTGCTCGCCGAGTACCCCGACCGGGTCACCGCCGCGTTCGCCCTGACCGTCGCCGTGGTGATGGCGCCGATCGCCGTGGCGTGCGGGGTGCACGCACGCCGGGTGGAGGCGGCGTCCGAGTTCGCCGTGTGGTCGCCCGATCGTCGGGGCTGGTTCGGGACCCTGGCGACCTGCACTGTCGTGGTCGGACTCGTGCGGCTCATCGCCTACCTGTACACCGTGATCGCCTCGATGGTGGCCGCCACGGAGGAGCCCCTGTACGCCCGGGACCTCGCCCAGGTGGCGCTGTCGCTCGGCGTGGCGCTCCCGTTGTTCTGGTGGAGCTTCACCGAGTGGCGCCGGTCGAACGTGGCGATCTCCGGCCTGCGGGACGACGAGCGGTGAGCGGGGTCGGACCCGCCGGTGCCGCCACGGCGGCCCGGCGCCCCGGCCCGGGTCGCCGGCTCGCCCACGGGGCCGTCGTCGCCGCGGTGGTGTTCCTGTCCGCCGGCGGCGTCGGCGCGGTGGCGATCCTCCTGTCGCTCTGCGG
>JBMOJH010000008.1:0-61285 GCA_049316905.1 Microthrixaceae bacterium
TCAGGTTCGGGAAGCGCTCCAGGAAGCGGTCCTTCACCGACTGGCTGAACAGCGCGGCGCTGGAGGAGATCGCCACCAGGCTCGAGACGTCCCAGCGGTCGGGCTCTGCCTCGAGCGCCTCGATGAGCGGCCGGCCGATGGCGTCACCGGTGATGAGGATGGCGTTCACCCCGTGGCGGTCGATCAGGTCCCACACCGCCTCGGCGGAGAACTTCGGCAGCAGCACGATCGTGGTCCCGATGAACCACTGGCTCATCGTGGCGATCTGCGCGGCGCCGTGCATGAGCGGTGGGATCACGCAGAACACCAGCCCGCTCTCCGACGCGGCAGCCTGCTCGGCCTTGGTGTGCTCGCTCGCCACCCGCTCGCCGGTCAGCGCGTCGATGCCCTGACCGAGCGCGAAGTAGATGTCCTCGCTGCGCCACACCACACCCTTGGGCATGCCGGTGGTCCCGCCGGTGTAGATGACGTAGTGGTCGTCGCCGGAGCGCTCGGGGAAGTTCCGCTCGGGCGAGCCGGTCGCGACGGCCTCCTCGAACGGGACGGAACCGAGGAGCCCGACCGCGTCGAGGCCGGAGTCGTCCTCGATGTGGACGAACGTGTGCAGCGCGGGTGAGCGGTCGGCCACGTGGGAGAGCCGCTCGGTGTACTCCTGGTCGAACACGCAGGCCACGAGGCCGGCGTTCTCGATGATGTAGGCGAGCTCGTCCTCGACGTAGCGGTAGTTCACGTTGATCGGTACCGCCCGCACCTTGAGGCAGCCGAGCATCGCCGTGACCCACTGCTCGGAGTTCATCGCGTAGATGCCCACGTGGTCGCCCGGTTCGATGCCGCGGGCGGCGAGGAAGTGCCCGAAACGGTTCCCCCGGGCGTCGAGCTCGGCGAACGTGAACGAGCGGTCGCGGTCGATCACACAGAGCCGGTCGGGGACGGCGTCGACGGTGTGCTCGAAGAGGTCAGCGATGTTGTAGGCCACGCCGGAAATCTAGGGCAGGTCCCCGGGCGGGTGACCATCGGCACCCCGTCGGGGAGTGCCCCGGGCGTCAGCCGTCGGCCGACCGGGCCGCCGCGCGGGCCGTGGACGACGTGGGCGTGACCGGCGCGGGGGCCTTCACGATCGTCGGGTCGGTGATCCCGGCGAGTCGCTTCAGCTCGTCGAAGGCCGGCTGCACCGCCCCGGCCACGTCCCAGATGTCGGGCACCAGGTCGGTGCACGCCAGGAACCCGATGTCGACGTGGTCGCGGTAGCTCAGCACGGTGATGTTGAGCCCGGCGCCGTCCATGATCGGTCCCATCGGGTAGGCCGCCACCATCTCGGCGCCGGCCATGTAGAGCGGGAACGGCGGGCCGGGCACGTTCGAGATCACCAGGTTGTGGATCGGCCGGTGCGCGTTGGCCAGGTTCATGGACGAGTACAGGCGGGAGGCCAGGCCGAACGTGCGCGGCGCGGCCCACTCGGCCCAGTCGGTGAGGGTGCGGGCCCCGATCGCCGAGTGGTCCTCCTTGGCGCCCTGGGTGCTCTCCACGATCCGCGCCACCCGATCGGCCGGGTCGTCGAGTTGCACCGGGAGGCTGGCGAACATGGCCGACACGTGGTTGCCGATCTGGCCCTTCTCGTCCTCGTTCCTCACCGACACCGGGCAGACGGCCACGAGGGGTTCCTCCGGCAGCGCGTCGAGGCCCTTCAAGTAGTTCCGCAACGTGCCCGTGCACACCGCGAGCACCACGTCGTTGACCTTCACGTCGAGCGCGGACTTCACCGCCTTCACCTCGTCGAGCGGGAGCCGGGCGAAGGCGACCGTCCGGTGCGGGGTGATCGCCGCGTTGAACGGCGTGCGCGGTGCGGTGAGCGGGATGGCGCCGTGGCGCTTCTCGGGGTCGCGCGCATTGGTGATCACCTGTGCGATCGACTTCGCGGTGCGGCCCACCAGGCCCACCGCGTCGCCCCACCGGCGGGCCTTCGACACCGCGGCGAAGCTCACGAGCTCGAGGTCGCTCGGCACGTGCTCGGGCGGCACCGGGTCGGCCTCCACCTCGCGGCCCTCGGGCCCGAGGTCGTAGAGCTCCGTCATGATCTCGGCGCCCGAGGCACCGTCGACCGCGGAGTGGTGCACCTTCACCACGAACCCGACCCGGTCCTGCTTGAGGCCCTCGATGACCCAGGCCTCCCAGAGGGGGCGGGTGCGGTCGAGCGGGATGGAGATGATCTGGCCGGCCACCTCGGCCAGCTCGCGGCGACCGCCCGGGGCCGGACAGCCGATCCGCCGCACGTGGTAGTCGAGGTTGAAGTTCGGGTCCTCGATCCAGACCGGGTGGTGCAGCTGGAACGGCACCTCGACCAACCGGCGACGGAACGGTGGCACGAGTGGCAGCCGCTGGCGGATGACCTCCTTGATCGCGTCGAAGGAGTACCCGCCCGGCATCGTGGAGGCGTCGTAGATCCCCACCATCGCCACGTGCATGTGGCCGGCGGGCGTCTCGATGTACAGGAACGTGGCGTCCATGCCCGAGAGTCGTTCCACGGTTCCTCCCTACGTCGCCGGCCCGGTCGGTCGGCGATGACCGGCGGTCAGTCTGCCGCGAGTTGAGCCGGTGGTGCCCGCCGTCGAGACTCTCGGGATGCCCGTCGCCTCGTCCCGCCTGCTGCGCCAGGGCGTGCTCCACGCCGTGCTGGCGCTGAACGCCCGGCGACCGGTCCACCGCAACCGGGTGCTCACCATCCCGAGCTTCTTCGGGAGCTGGCTGGTGACGGAGGCCGCGCCCGCCTGGCTCGCCCTGTGGGTGGCCCGGTCGGGCCGCGAACTGGTCCGCAACCGCGGGCGGATCGACGCGGCCGACGCCGTGGGCCTCGGCCTCACCGCCGGGGCGGCGGCGAGCCTGGTGGGCCAGATGCTCGACGCGGCGCGTGCGGAGGAGGAGCTGCGGGCGGCGCTCAGCGGCGAGGTGCCCGCCGAGCACCTCGACGCCCGACCGGGCGCCGTGCGGCGCGGGGGCTTCCTCCCGTGGCTGAACGGTCGCAGCCGGCGGCGCCGGACCCGGGGGGTGGTGTTCTCGGAGCTCGGGACGCACCGGCTGAAGCTCGACGTGTACGAACCGCTCGACCCGCCGGCGCCCGGACGGCTCCGCCCGGCGATCATCCAGATCCACGGCGGGGCCTGGATCCTGGGGTCCAAGGACGAACAGGGCGTGCCGCTGCTCAACCACCTCGCCGCGAACGGGTGGGTCGGGTTCAACGTCGAGTACCGCCTGAGCCCGCGGGCCAAGTTCCCCACGCACCTCATCGACTGCAAGGCCGCGCTGGCGTGGATCCGGGAGCACGCGGCCGACTACGGCGTGGACCCCGACTTCATCTGCGTGACCGGCGGGTCGGCCGGCGGGCACCTCACGGCGCTCATGGCCCTCACGGAGAACGACCCGGCGTTCCAGCCCGGCTTCGAGGACGCGGACACCTCCGTGCAGGCCGCCGTGCCGTTCTACGGCGTGTACGACCTCCTGGACCGGGAGCAGGACCAGCTCGACACGTTCCTACGGTTCCTCGAGGAGATGGTGATGGGGTCGCACCCGGAGTCGGATCCGGAGGGCTGGGCGGCGTACTCGCCGATCGACCGCATCCACGGCGACGCGCCGCCGATGATGGTGATCCACGGCGACAACGACGTGCTCGTGCCGGTGGCGGGGGCGCGGCGGTTCGCGGCGAGGCTGCGGAGCGAGTCGGCGAACCCGGTCGTGTACGCGGAGCTGCACGGGGCCCAGCACGCGTTCGAGGTGTTCCCGAGCATCCGGACGGTGCGGACGGTGGAGTACGTCGAGCGGTTCCTGTCGTGGGTGCACGGCCGGTACCTCGCCACCCGCGAATAGGGGTCGTCAGTCGCCCCAGAAGCGAGTCAACCTCCGCAGACGCCGGCGGGTCCCGCGCGCTCAGGCCCAGCGTTCGTGCGCGCCCACCCAGTCGAGCCGCCGGGTGACCGCCGCATCGGTGAACTCGCCCCAGGCGTCGGTGGGCAGCGCCCACATGACCTCGAACTCGATGCCGTCGGGGTCCTGCGCGTAGAGGCTGAGCGAGACGCCGTGGTCGGACTCACCGACGAGGGCGCCCATGTCGAGGAGCTCGGTCCGCCGTTCCACGAGGTCACCGAAGTCCTCGACCTGCCAGGCCAGGTGGTAGAGCCCGGGACCGGGACGCCCGGCCGGCCGCGTCGGCCCACCGGACCCCACCGAGAAGAGCCCCAGGTCGTGGTGGTTGCCGGGCAGCCGCAGGAAGACGGCGGCGCCGAGGTCGGCGGCGACCTCCATCTGCAGCGCCCGCTGGTAGAACGCCGAGGACCGCTGGGCGTCGGTCACGTACAGCACGGCGTGGTTGAGTCGTTGCACTCCCATAGGGGAGCTCCTTCTGGATCGTTCCTGGTGGTTGACGGGAACGGGGCCCGCACCGACGCGTGTCGGCACGGACCCCGTCGTCCCCGTGACGGTGGGGGAGGGCTCGGTCAGCCCTTGGGGCGGACGGCCTCCACCTCGAGGCTGATCCGGACCTTCTTGCCGACGACGAGACCGCCGGTCTCGAGGGCCTGGTTCCAGGTGAGGCCGAACTCGGTGCGGTCGATCTCGGTCTCCGCGGAGAACGCGATCCGCTCCATGCCGTACGGGTCGTCGATCGCGCCCTCGAACTCGGTCTCGAGCTCGACCGGGCGGGTGACGCCGTGCACGGTCAGATCACCCGTGACGACCCAGTCGTCGCCGTCCTGGCGCACGCCGGTCGACGTGAAGGTGAGCTCGGGGTGGTTGTCGACGTCGAGGAAGTCGGCGGAGCGCACGTGGCCGTCGCGCTGCTCGTCGCGGCTGTTGAACGACGAGGCGTCGATCGTGACCGACACCGAGGAGGCGGTCGGCTCGTCGCCGATCGTGACGGTGCCGGCGAACTTCTGGAACTCGCCCTTCACCTTGGACAGGCCGAAGTGCTTCACGGCGAAGCCGACGTAGCTGTGGCCGGCGTCGATGTCGTAGGTGCCGGGGGCGGGCAGGTTGCTCATCTCGGGGTCTCCTATTCCTGTGGTCCGGCGGCCCGCTCGGGTCGACCGGTTCGGTTTCACTGACTGGTGGATCTCTGAGGATCAGGTAGCTGATGAATCAGACAACTGGGACCGTACGCCGGATATTCCTGACATGTCAACAATCATTTCGGAAGAGATATGGGGTACGATCGGACCCATGGACGGCCGGACCGCCTCCCCGGGTTCCCTCCCCACCCCGACCACGCCCCCCGATCCGATGACCGGGAGCGCCACGGCCGGGGTCACGCCCGCGGTCGCCTGCCCGTTCGAGGACGAGCGGATCCTCACCTTCGGCCTCCTGCTCGAGGCCCACGCTCGGCTCGCCCGGGTGCTCGACGCCGAACTCCGCGCCTCGGACGGCATCACGCTGCAGACCTTCGAGGTGCTGCTCCGCGTGGCACGTTCGCCGCACGGCCGGGTGAGCATGAGCGAACTCGCGAACGGCGTGGCGCTGACCACCGGTGGGGTCACCCGTCTGGCCGACCGGCTGGAGGCCGACCGACTCGTCGAGCGCCACGCCTGTCCGACGGACCGGCGCGTGGTCCACCTGGTGCTCACCGATCGCGGCCGCGAGGTGCTCGACCGGGCCACGGCGAATCACCTGGACGCGCTCGAGCGGCACGTCCAGGGCCGTCTCGATCCGGCCGACCTGCCGGCCCTGCACCGGGCGCTCGACGTGCTCCGCTCCGACCCCGCCCTCCCGGCCGACTGAGCAGCCTGACCGCCGCCCGGCCGACGGTCACGGGCTGGTGCGCTCGCATCGCTGAGTCCGCTGCCAGCCTCGGCCCGGGGCTCTCACCGTGCTCCAACCCTTCGGTTCCAGAGTCTCCCCATGGCCGACGACACACCGCCGGTCCCCACCCCTCCCGCCCCGACCCCCGCCACGCCGCCCCCCGTGCCGCCCGTGGTGCCCGGTGCCACGCCGCCCTACGGCGCCCCGCCGGCCGGCCCCCCCGCCTTCGGCGCGGTGCCCCCCGCTGGTGCCGTTCCCCCGGGTGGTGCTGTTCCCCCGGGTGGTGCTGTTCCCCCGGGTGGTGCTGTTCCGCCCAGCGGTGCCGTGCCAGGACCGTCCTCGGGCGGTTCCGGCAAGCACCCGGCCAAGCGGTCGCGGGTCGCCGCCGCGGCGATCTCCGCCGGCGCCCTCGTGGGTCTCGTGGCCGGCGTCGCGATCGCCGGCAGCCGTGACGACGCCGGTGCCCAGGACCGGGCCGGGACCACGTCCGACCGTCAGGCCTCCCCGGGCTCGTCGGACCAGGGTTCCGCCGTCCCGCTCCCCGGGCAGGGCAGCGACGACCAGAGCCAGGTGCCCTCCCGCGGTCCGCGCGACGGCGACGGGGACCGCTTCGGCGGGTACGGCTCCGGCAGCGGCGACTCCACCAGTGACGGCTCCGGCGGGTACGACGGGAACCCTTCCGGCGGGTACGGCTCCGGCTCCGGCTCCTCCGGCACGTCCGACGACGGGTCGTTCTCCGTGCCCGCACCCGGACGCGGCGGCCCCTCGTGGGGCGATCCCTCCGGCGGGTCCGCCACCCCGTACCCCGGCGGTTCATCGGGCGGGCCCGTCACCCGCTCCGGCGGCAGCTGACCGGTGGCCCCGCAGGAGGCGCGCGCCCGGGTGATGGGCACCGACGCCCACGTCGTGGTGGTCGGCGGGCCCGTCGGGCCGGGGGCGGCGATCGAGCGGCTCGAGGAGCTCGAGCGGACCTGGAGCCGCTTCCTTCCCGACAGCGACATCAGCCGCCTCAACGCCGCCGCCGGCGCGTGGGTGGAGGTCGGGCCCGAGACGATGGCGTTGCTCGAGCGGGCCGCGCTCGCCCATGACCGCACCGGGGGCCGCTTCGACCCGTACCGGCTGCGTCACGTGATCCGGGCCGGGTACGGAACTGCCCCGGGCGTGTGGCTCGAACCTTCCGCCCGGCCCGACCCGGCCGAGGACGGCATCGGTGCCGTGGAGCTCGACCCGGAGGGCTCGGCCGCCCGCCTCCCACCCGGCGTGGGGTTCGACCCCGGCGGGATCGGCAAGGGCTACGCGGCCGACCTGGTGGTGGCCGAGCTGCGCGACGCCGGGGCGGTGGGTGCGTGCGTCAACGTCGGCGGCGACCTCCGCGTGTTCGGCGACACCGGCGGTGACGGGCCGTGGACCGTCGAGGTCGAGGACCCGGCCGACCCGGACGCCTCGTTGTTCCGCCTGGCGGTGGCCGACGGCGCGGTGTGCACGTCGAGCCGCCTGCGTCGCCGGTGGCTCGGTGCCGACGGCGCAGAGGCCCACCACCTGATCGATCCCGCGACCGGACGCCCCGCCGTGACCGAGGCGCTGTCGGCCACGGTGCTCGCCGCGGAGGCCTGGCAGGCCGAGGCGCTGTCCAAGGTGGCGTTCCTCGCCGGGCCCGACCACTTCGCGGACCTGCTGGCGGATGCCGGCGCGACCGGCCTGGTCGTCACCGCCGAGGGAGCGGTCCCGGCCGGCGGGCTCGAACCCTTCGTCCTCCCACCCGTCGGCTGAACCCCCGGTCAGGGGCTACCGTCCGGCCGTGGCAGATCAGCGGACGGTGGAACAGCTCCGGGACGACGTGGCCGCCGTGGGTACCTGGCGGCACCGGATCGACCTCGGTCGCGGCGTGGTGACGCCGGGCAACGAGGACACCGAGGCCGAGTGGCGCCGCCTGCAGCTGCCGGCGCGCTTCGACGGCAAGCGGGTGCTCGACATCGGCTGCTCCGACGGCTTCTACACCTTCACCGCCGAGCGCCTCGGCGCGAAGGACCTCCTCGCGATCGATGACGAGAGCTCCTTCATGGCGGAGACGAACGGGTTCCGGTTGGCCGCGGAGGTGCTGGGGTCGACGGCCGACTACCAGGCCCGCATGCTCGAGTCGCTCGACCCGACGACCGACGGCACCTTCGACGTGGTGCTGTTCATCAACGTCCTCTACCACCTGCGCAACCCGGTGGAGGCGCTCGAGCGCATCGCCGCGGTCACCTCGCCGGGCGGTCTGCTCGTGCTGAAGACCTACTACCGCACCGACGTCCGGCTCTGGGTCCGCGGCCGGTGCCTGGGCGTCGACCTCGACCGTCGACCCAAGTGGTGGTACTTCCCGGAGTCGGAGCTGGGGGGTGACCCCACGAACTGGTGGGCGCCGAACGCCGCGGCCGTCGACGCGCTCCTGCGCAGCACCGGCTGGACGGGCATCCGTCGTCTCGGCACCTGGCGGGACCGCATCTACTTCCACGCCCGCCGGGCGTGAGCGCGCGGCCGTGAACGCGGTCGGCGACGGGCCGGCCTTCGCCACCGAGCCGCTCTGGGTGCCGCCCTCGGACCGGGTGGAGGCCAGCGCGATGGAGGCGTTCCGCGGTCGGGCGTCCGGTGTCGCCGGCCGGGACCTGCCCGACGCCGCGGCGCTGCACCGGTGGTCGGTGGAGGAGCCCGGCGCGTTCTGGTCGCTCCTCGGCGGGGACCTGCTGGGCCTCGAGGGGCCGGCGCTCGGTGAGCCGGCCGCGGATCCGGTCGGTGCCCTGGCGGGGGCCCGGTGGTTCCCGGGTGCGCGCCTGAACGTGGCCGAACGGATCCTCGCGGGTCCACCCCATGCGCCCTGCGCGGACCACGATGTGCTGCTCGTTGCCGTCGACGAACGCGGTCGGCGGCGCGAATGGACCCGGGGCGCGGCCCGTGCCGAGGTGGCCCGCGTCGCGGCGGCCCTGCGGGCGGATGGCGTGGGTCCCGGGGACCGGGTGGCGGCGTACCTGCCGAACACCGCGGCGACCGTGCTGCTGATGCTGGGCGCCGCCGCGGTGGGTGCGGTGTTCTCGTCCACGTCGCCCGACTTCGGTGCCGACGGGGTGCTCGACCGGTTCGGCCAGATCCGTCCGACCGTGCTCGTGGCCGCCGACGGCTACACCTACGGCGGGAAGGGGTTCGACCGCCGGCCCCAGCTCGCGGAGATCGTGGCGGGGATCCCGTCGCTGCGCCGCGTCGTGGTCCTGCCGTTCCTGGAGGACGCGCCGGACCTGTCGGTCGTGCCGGGCGCGGCCACCTGGGAGGACTGGCTCGCGCCGCACGCCGGCGCGGCCGAGCACTACGAGCAGCTCCCGTTCGACCACCCCTGGTACGTGCTCTACAGCTCGGGCACCACCGGGGTGCCGAAATGCATCGTCCACCGCACCGGCGGGGTGCTGCTCCAGCACCGCAAGGAGCACGCGCTGCAGCTCGACGTGCGACCGGGTGATGCGGTCGCGTACTTCACCACCTGCGGCTGGATGATGTGGAACTGGCTCGCCTCGGTGCCCGCCTCCGGCGCCACCGCGGTGCTCTACGACGGGAACCCGTTCTCGTCGGGCCCCGAGCGGTTGTGGGAGCTGGTGGCGGAGGAGGGCCTCGCGCTGCTCGGCGTGTCGGCGAAGTACGTCGACTCGGTCCGGGCCGCGGGCTATGTCCCCGCCACCTCCACCGACCTCTCCACGCTCCGCACGCTCGCGTCGACCGGCTCACCGCTCTCGCCCGAGGCGTTCGACTGGGTGATGGAGGCGGTGGCTCCCGGTTGCGGTCCCGACGGCCTGCACCTGGCGTCGATCTCGGGCGGCACCGACCTCTGTGGCTGCTTCGTCGCCGGCGACCCGACCCGGCCGGTGTACGCGGGGGAGATCCAGGCACCCGCGCTCGGCATGGCGGTCGACGTGTGGACCGACGACGGGCGACCGGCCGGGGTCGGGGTGCGCGGGGATCTCGTGTGCACCGGCCCGTTCCCTTCCACGCCGCTCGCGTTCTGGGACGACGGTGCGCCGGGGGTGGGCGAGCCCGGCCGCCCCGGGCCGCGGTACCGCGCGGCGTACTTCGAGCGGTTTCCGGGCGTGTGGGCCCACGGCGACTTCGCCACGTGGACCCCGCACGGCGGGATGGTCATCCACGGCCGCAGCGACACGACGCTCAACCCCGGTGGCGTGCGGATCGGCACCGCTGAGATCTACCGGCAGGTGGAGCAGGTGCCGGAGGTCGTCGAGTCGCTGGTGTTCGGCCAGGAGGTCGGCGACGACGTCCGCATCGTGCTGCTCGTCCGCCTCGCCGAGGGGGCGGAGCTGACCGACGAGGTCGTGGCCGGGATCCGCCGTCGGGTGCGGGAGGGCTGCACGGCCCGGCACGTGCCCGCAGTGGTGGTGGCCGTCGACGACCTGCCCCGCACCCGGTCGAACAAGCTCGCCGAGCTCGCGGTGGCCGACCGGGTCAACGGCCGGCCGGTGCGCAACACCACCGCGCTCGCCAACCCCGAGGCGCTCGACGCGATCGCGGCCGCGGTGCCCCGGCCCTGAGGGGCGCGCCTCCCGGTCAGTGTCTGAGCGGCCGAGCGGGGATAGGTCCCCATTGTCGGCGCTGCGCTCTTCGGGGAGGCTACGTCCCGCCCCATGACGGTGCCGTGGGGCGCAGCCGTGCCCCATCGGCTAACGGCCCCACGGCACCGTTGCCTCGCACTCCTTGTCCTTGGCCGCGTTGATCTCCACGGGGAGGTCGCCCACCCGGTTGTCCACGGCCCCGTCGTAGATCAGTCGCCGCCCCGCGGCGTCCACCCAGTGGATCTCCATCGCCGGGTAGCAGTCGCGGCGGACACGGATCGTGCCGTCGTTGCGCAGGTCGATCTCGAAGTCCTGGAGCAGTCGCGGCAGGTCGACGGTCCCGCTGTCGGAGGGCATGTCACCGTTCAGTCGGTAGTAGGGGGGCGTTGAACCGCGGTCCGGCCGGGTCATGGCCGAGAAGTGCACGTACGGGGTGGCGGGTTGGCCCACCCCGAACCACTGACCCACCGCGGTGAGGCAGCGGTTCACGTTGCCGGCGTCGATCGGTGCGGTCATCTCGAGCGGCGCCTCGTCGCACCACCGCCACTTCGCCCGGAAGCGGTCGCTGTAGGCGCCGTCGGTCTCCACGACCGGCGTGGTGGGCACGCAGGTGGCCGGCGAGTCGACCGCGCGGTTGCTGCACCCGGAGTGGGCGCTCGCGGTCACCGTGTGGTCGCGGAAGTCCACCCGCACGTAGAGCCGGCTGCGCGACGGGTCGAGGGCGGCCGGGTAGGTCCTGGCGTGGGCGTCACCGCGGAACTGCACTCCGCACAGGGCGGCGGCGAACCGGTAGAGCGCCTGCAGGTCCGCCGGCAGGCAGATCGAGTACTTGTCGGCCGGTACGTACGTGGCCACCTCGAGGTAGCCCTGCCCGCCCGACGGCACCGGGATCGCCGCGTCGGGGGCGAAGGGCGCGGACGCGCTCCGGATCAGGTCGGGCGCCCGCGGTGCTGCCGGCGGCGGCACCGTCGGGGTGGCCAGTCGGTCGCCGGCCGCCCGGTCGGCCGTGGCCCGGTCCTCGGTGCCGCGCAGGACCAGCACCGCGACGACCACGGCGGCCACCGAGAGGGCGACCGCCGCGAGCGCGATCCCGACCCTCGACCCGGTCGTCCTCCGAGCGCCGTCGGGCCCGGGGTCGCGTTCCTCGAGCGCGGTCACGAGTGCCGCGACGGAGTCGAAGCGGTCGGAGGGGTCCGTGGCACACGCCCGGCGGAGCACCCCGGCCAACCAGTCGGGGGTGTCGGCGGGCAACCCGGGCAGTCGGCCGCGGCAGATGTCGTCGAGGAGCGCCACCACCCCCCCCGGTCCCGGTTCGAACGGCGGGCGACCCAGCAGCAGCGCCGTCAGGGTGATGCCGAGGGAGTACTGGTCGGACCGCTCGTCGGGCACGGCACCCTCGAGCACCTCGGGGGCCGCGTAGAGCACCGTGATCGCGACGGTCTCCGGCTGGGTGGCGGCCACCCCCGTCACCTGACGCGCGGCGCCGAAGTCGCTCAGCACGGCGCCGTCGGCGCCGAGCAGCACGTTCGAGGGCTTCACGTCGCCGTGCACCACCCCGCGTCGGTGGGCCTCGGCGAGGGCGGTGCCCAGACGCACGCCGAGGACCGCCACCTCGCCGGGCGGCAACGGTGCACCCTCCACGGCGCGGGTGAGCGAGCCGCCGGGTTGGAACGGGGTCACCAGGAAGTGACGACCGTCGGTGAGCGTGCCGTGGTCGAGCACCGGGGTCACGCCCGCCACCCCCTCGAGCGCTGCGGCACTTCGGATCTCGCGTTCGGTCGACCCGCCGGCCACCTCGGCGACCTTGACCACCACCGCACCGCCGTCGCTCACCCGCCGTGAGCGGTACGCGGTGGCGGAACCGCCGCGCGCCAGGAAGGCCATGCCGACGTAGCCGGTGGGGGCATCCGCGCCGAGTTCGGGCAGGGGTTGGGCGTCCACGGCCCCTTCCTCACGCCGCCGGTGGTCACCTACGCTTCGTGTGTCACGATACCTGTGGCAGCAGCAAGCCTGTGGCAGCAGTGAGGCGGAAGGGAGGGCGGATGGCCGGATCCGTGCGGGACGCCACCGATCGCGCCCGCCCCCGTGCCGACGACGTGGTGACCGTCGAGTTCCTGGACCGCACGGTGGTCGTGCCGGAAGGCGAGTCGCTCGAGTTCGGCCGGGCGGCCGAGCTCGTGATCGACACCAACCCGCTCCTGCACCGTCGCCTGGGCCGGCTCGTGTACCGCGGCGGAACGTGGTGGCTCGAGAACATCGGTTCGTCCATCGCCCTGCGGCTCGCCGACAGCGAGTCCGGTGCGTTCGCGCTCGTGCCCGCCGGAACCCGGGCCGCCGTCACCGCCCACCGGAGCCGCGTCACCTTCTCGGCCGGTGCGGCCCGCTACTCGATGGCCGTCGTCCTCGCCGCGCCCGACGGCCCGGTGGGCGACGCATCGGCGGGTCCCTCCTCCGTGCCGGACGGGACGACCACCCGCACCTCGGACCTGCCGCTCAACACCGACCAGCGGATGCTGCTCGCCGCGCTGTGCGAGTCCCGCCTGCGCGACCCGGCCGCGCCCCTCGCGCTGCCCAGCAACACCGAGGTCGCCCGACGGCTCGGGTGGAGCAGGCCCAAGCTGAACCGCAAGATCGACTGGCTGTGCGAGCGCTACCACCGGGCGGGGGTGGCGGGACTGAAGGTCGACGGAGGTCGTGCGACGGGTCGCCGCCGGCGGTTGGCCGAACACGCGTTGGACCACGGGCTCGTGGGCCCCGAGGACCTCGCCCTGCTCGATTGAGCGGGGCGGCCCGTGCCGCTCCTCGTCGGCGCGCCCCGGCCTGCTGCGGTCGGTGAAGCGGAGCGGCGGCGGTTTCTGACGTATCGTCAGAAACTGCGATCCGAACCGCACCAGGGGGACCCGACCGGATGAGCGTCACCACGACCATCGACCCGACCGCCGCGGCGGCGTACCAGTTCGAGGGCCAGGACATCCCGTGGCTCCTGGACCACTGGGCCGAGCACCGGGCCGAGCACCCGTTCCTCATCTGGGAGCCCAAGGGCACCGAGGGCCGCACCTGGACCTACGCCGAGTTCGCCGAGGAGACGCGCCGGGTGGCCGCGGGCCTCGCCGCCCGCGGCGTGACCAAGGGCGACATGGTGCTCATCCACGCCGAGAACTGCCCCGAGGCGGTGGTGGCCTGGTACGCGTGCGCCCGGGTCGGCGCCACCGCGGTGACCACCAACACCCGCTCGGTCGCCGCCGAGGTGAGCTACTTCATCGAGCACACCGGCTGCGTCGGTGCGATCACCCAGCCCAAGTTCGCGGCGCTCGTGGCCGAGGCCGGCCCCGACCTCGGCTGGATCGTCGTCACCTCCGACAACTCCGGCGTGGACGCGTCGGCCGACGAGCTCGCCCACGGCCGTGACGGCTTCGGCTCGCTGTACGGCGACGCCGCCGACTGCCCGGTGCGCGACCGCGAGCCGCTCCTGCCCGCCGGCATCCTCTTCACCTCGGGCACCACGTCGAAGCCCAAGGCGGTGGTGCACACCCACGCCAACGCGCTGTGGGCCGCGAAGGTGAACCCCACCAACATCGACCTGCACCCCGACGACGTCTACCTGGCGTCGCTGCCGTTCTTCCACGTGAACACGCAGAGCTGGGCGATCTGGTCGGTGCTCGGTGTGGGCGCCACGGTGGTGCTGCAGCCGAAGTTCTCCGCCAGCCGTTTCTGGCCGGTGATCGAGCAGTACGGCGTCACCCACATCTCGCTGATCCCGTTCGTGATCACCGCCGCGCTCGAGCAGGGCGTGCCCGAGGACCACACGGTGCGGATCGGCGTGTTCGGGCTCATCATGCCGATCCTCGACCAGATGCTCGGCATGCGGGTGGTCGCCGCCTACGGAATGACCGAACTCGTCACGCACTGCATCCACTCGAACCCGTTCGAGCAGTACCCGGACCTGGCGATGGGCAAGGTGTCGCCCGGCTACGAGTGCCTCATCGTCAAGGAGGACGGCGCCCTCGCCGCGGTGGGCGAGACCGGCGAGCTCTGGATCCGCGGCATCCGGGGCGTGTCGGTGTGCCTCGAGTACTACGGCAACGCCGAGGCCACCGAGAAGTTCTTCACCGACGACGGCTGGGCCCGCACCGGCGACATGGTCCAGCTGATGGACGACGGCAACATCGTCTACCGCGACCGCGACAAGGACGCGCTCAAGGTGGGCGGCGAGAACGTGTCGGCCCGCGAGGTGGAGGACGTCATCCGCTCGGCCGGCCAGCCGCTCGCGGATGTGGCGGTGGTGGCCAAGTCGCACCCGATGCTCGACATGGTGGGCGTGGCCTTCGTGATCCTCGGCGACCCGAACGCGGATCAGGCCGCGGTGAGCGAGGCGATCCTCGGCACCTGCAAGGAGAACCTGGCCGACTTCAAGGTGCCGCGGGCGGTCTACTTCCTCGACGAGTTCCCCACCGCGGAGCTCGGCAAGATCTCCAAGAAGGACCTGCGCGAGCTCGCCGACACCTACCCGGCGGTCGACTGAGCGGGCGCCTGGTGGGCCACCGCGTCGTCGAAGCGGCGGCCCGCGGTGAGCGCCACCCCTGCGGTCGCCAACGCGATCGCGGCGCTCGCCGCGAACGGCGCCGACGGTCCCACGCCGCCGTAGAGCGCGCCGGCCTGCAACGGCCCGACGATCCGCACCAGGCCCTGCGCGCTGGTCTGCGTGCCGATCGCCGCGCCGCGACTGCGGTCGGGTACCGCGTTGGAGACCGCGGCGGTGCAGGTCGGCCGCAGCAGGCCCTGACCCACCGCGTTGCACGCCACACCGAGGAGCAGCACCGGCACCGACCGGGCCATCGCGATGATCGTGAAGCCCAGCGCGTTCACCGCCAGCGCCCCGGTGACGGCGAGCCGGGTGTGGAAGCGGGCGTTCACGGGTCCCACGAGCTTCACCTGCACCAGGGCGAGCACGATCCCGATGCCCACGTAGATGAAGGCCACCTGTGACTGGTCGAGCGAGAACCGGTCGTCGGCCAGCAGGGTGAAGGTGCCGCCCTCCACCGCGGCGAACGCCAGCAGCCCGACGGCCAGCACCCCGATGTAGAACCACGCGGCCGGGGTGACGGCGCGGGTGTGGCGGAGGGGGCCGAGCGGGTTGCGGTCCTCGCCGCCGGGCGGACCCACGAGGTGCTCCCGGGCGGCGGCCGGCCGGGTCTCCGGCAGCCGGAAGATCGCCACCACCGCGTTGGTGGCGGCGAGCGCCGCGGCGATGAAGAAGGGGAGGCGTTGGTCGACCAGGCTCAGCAGCCCCGACAGGCCCGGCCCCACGATGAACCCCACGGCGAACGCCGAGCCCATCAGGCCGAGGTAGCGGGCCCGTTGGCGGGGCTCGACCATGTCGGTGATCGCCGTCTGCGCGGACACCAGCGCGGTGCCGGACATGCCGTCGATCGCCCGGCCCAGGAACAGCACCCAGAGGGCACCGCCCACTCCGAGCACGAGGGAGCCCAGCGCTGAGCCGAACAGGCTGATGATGAGCACGGGCTTGCGCCCCACCCGGTCCGACAGGGCGCCGATGAACGGCGACAGCACGAACTGGGCGAGCGCGAAGACCGATACCAGCGCAGTGACCTGGAACGCCGAGGCGCCGTAGGTCCGGGCCACGAAGGGCAGCACCGGGAGCACCATCGCGAACACGATCTGGTCGATCGCGACGGTCGACCAGATGACCCAGAACCCCTGCGGCGGCTTCTGGCGCGGCGGGGTGGTGGGGCCGTCGGACATGCGGCGGCCAGTCTTCGCCCGGCCGCCGCGACGGTCAAACCGCCGCGTCAGCCCCGGAGGGCGCGGGCCAGGGCGTCCGGGACCGACGTGGGTCCGGCCAGGTGCGCGCACGTGGCGCCGAGCGCGGCGGCGAGCGCCTCGGCGTCCTCGGCGTCGCCAGCGGGGGCGAGCACGGCGAGCTCGGCCAGCGCCCCGCCGTCGTCCAGCGGGTCGCCGCCGGTGGTGGCCCGGCAGTCCGACATGAGCAGCGTGATGCGCCGCCCCGCCCGGGAGCGGTCGAGCTGGCGGGCGGCGGTCCGCAGCGCCTGGGCCAGGTCGGTCACGCCGAAGCCCCGCAGCCGCAGCAGGTCGGCGACCACCTCGTCCGCGGTGCGCACCTCGTCCTGGGCCTTCAGCACCACGGCATCCTCCGCGAAGGCGACCACCGAGCAGTCGAGCGGCGCCCGGAACAGCACGGCCGCCGCCGCCACCGCCGCCGCGGCCAGCCGGTCGCCCGCCATCGAGCCCGAGCGGTCCACGAGCAGGCACACCGCAGTGTCGGGCCGGGTCCAGGCGCCGACCCGCACACCGTCGGCGTCGAGCGGCCCACCGGCGCGGGCGAGGGCCACTGCGTCGAGCGACGCGTCGAGGTCCACGTCGCCCTCGGCCCTCGAGAGCGGCAGGCGCCGCAGCCGGCCCACCCCGCGCCGCCGCTCGGGTCCGATCCGGGCGAGGTCGACCATCACCCGTCCCGCGAGCCGCCGGGCCAGGGTGCGGAGGCCCTCGTCCGTCGCGCCGGTCATGTCCGCGAGCAGGGCGAGCGCCTCGTCGGGGTCGTCCGCGAGTGCCTCGTCGAACGCCGCCTCGTCGAGCACCCCCACGTCGGGGGAGATCTCCTCGAAGCGGTCCCGGCGGGAGAGATCGCGTCGGCTGGTGGTGCGCCGCCCGGCCTCCGCCACCGCGTCACGGGCGGCGTCACCCTCCTTGACGTCGTCGTCGCGCTCCGGCCCGCCCCGTCCGGGGGGCGGGGTCAGGCTTTTCCCGGTGCGGGGCCGTCGGTGGCGTCGCCGGTCGCGGCGTCGTCGGGGTCGGCCGGCGCGAAGTGCCGCGACCAGAGCTCGGTCACCACGTCCTCGGCGCTGCGGCTGCTGCCCTCCCGCACGCGCACCCGACCCGACAGCGCGAGCATCGCCGCGTCGAGGGTGACCGAGGGGTCGAGCGGCTCGACGCCGCGCACCGCGGCCAGCTCCACCGCCACGAGCGCCAGGTCGATCGCACCGCGGACCGACGATCCCGTGCGCACCTCGGGGTGGTCCCGGCTGTCGCGGACGGCGGCCACGGCCGCCATCACGCCACCCGGGCCGAACGCCGCGGCGGCAGCCGGTGCGGCGGTGCCCACCACCAGCGCCTCCTCGCCGGCGTCCTGGTAGCCCATCGCGAGGCGGCAGCAGCGGTCGTACACCGCCGAGGCGATCCGGGCGGTGCCCACCGCATCGAACGGGTTCATCGCCGCCACCAGGCGGAACCCCGGTGCGGCGGCCACGTGGCCGAGGCGCGGCACGTGCAGCTCGCCCTCGCTCATCACGGTGATGAGCACGTTGAGGGTCTCCTCCGGGATCCGGTTGATCTCCTCGACGTAGAGCAGCGAGCCCTCGCGCAGCGCCGAGATGAGCGGGCCGTCCACGAACACGTCGGGGGAGTAGCCGGCGGACAGCACCGCGGCGGGGTCGAACGCGCCCACGAGTCGCGCCGGGGTGAGCTCGGCGTTGCCCTCCACGAACTCGAAGCCCCGGCCCGACTCCTCGGCGAGGGCACGCAGCACCGTCGACTTGCCGGTGCCGGGCGGACCCTCGAGGAGCAGGTGGCGGCCGGCGGCGAGGGCGGCCACCAACGACTCCAGTTCGCGCCGCCGCCCCACCACTCGCGTGGTGAGGCGGCGGAGCAGGTCGGCGCCGGCGGCGCCCTCAGGACCCGACGTCACGTCAGAACTCGATGACCCCGCGGATGTTCTTGCCGGCCCGCATGTCCTCGTAGCCCTGGTTCACCTGGTCGATCGAGTACCGGTTGGTGATGAGCTCGTCGAGCTTCAGCGCGCCCTCGCGGTACATGGAGAGGAGGGCGGGGATGTCGGCGCGGGGGTTGCCGGAGCCGAACACGGTGCCCTTCACCTCCTTGTTCATCATCGCCAGCATGAACAGGTTCATCTGGACGTCGTTCTCCATGAGGCCGGCCAGCGCGGTGACCACGAGCGTGCCGCCCTTGGAGGTGAGGTTCAGTGCCGGCTCGATCATGTCGCCGGTGACCACGCCCGGCACGAGGATCACGGCGTCGCACATGTCGCCCCAGGTGAGGTCGGGCACGGCCAGCATCGCTTCCTCGATGGAGGAGTACGTGTGGGTGGCGCCCATCTCCATGGCCTTCTCGCGCTTGAACTCCACCGGGTCGATCGCGATCACCCGCTTGGCGCCCGCCATGCGAGCGCCCTGCACGGCGTTGATGCCCACTCCGCCGATGCCGATCACCGCGACGTTGTCGCCGGGCTGCACCTTGGCCCGGTGCACCGCCGAGCCCCAGCCGGTGGCCACGCCGCAGCTCACGAGCGCGGCGGCGGCCAGGCTGAGGTCGGGCTCCACCTTCACGAGTGAGGTCTCGGCCACCAGGAGGTGCTCCGAGAAGGTACCGAGCTGCGCGAACCGGGCCGCCTCGGCGTCGCCGATCGTGTGGGAGCTCTGGCCCTCGGTGCGGGTCATCATCTGCAGGTCGAACAGCTTCGCCCCGTCGTTGCAGAGGTTCTGGCGGCCGGTGGAGCACCAGCGGCAGCGCCCGCAGGACGGGATGAACGACATCGCGACGTGGTCGCCGGGGGCGACGGCAGTGACGCCGGGGCCCACCTCGCGCACCACGCCCGAGCCCTCGTGGCCACCCACGAAGGGCAGGAACGGCACCGGCAGGTCGCCGGTCACGACGTGCTCGTCGGAGTGGCACATGCCCGCGAACGCCGTGTCGACGATGACCTCCCCGGGGCCGGGGTCGTCGAGGACCATCTCCTCGACCTTCCACTCCTGCTGCGGGCCCCACAGAACAGCGGCTCGGGTCTTCGTCGGCATGGGATCCCCCTGTGGTTCCGGTGACGGTGTGGTTCCGGTGGCGCGGATGACGCCGGTACACCGCCACCCGCCCCGGTGCGGGTCGGGCGTTCCGGTTCTACACCACCGCCGCAGGGTCGTGAAGCCGCGCTCGCACGGGCGCCACGGGCGCCGGTCGGTCTACGATCCGGCCGCACGACGACCGACCCCCGGGGTGGAACTGTGGACAGCGTGACCGTGGACGTGATCGAGGCCGACGCCGAGGTGTCCGACGAGGAGGTCCTCGAGGACGAGCTGCTCGTCGAGGAGGTCTCGATCGACGGCATGTGCGGCGTCTACTGACGCCGGTCCGTCGATCCGGATCGCGGACCTCCGCACCGTGACCGTCCAGCCGGGGGACCGGCCCGTGCTCGATGCCCAGGTGGCACTGCGCCCCGAACGCTTCGGCGCGCTGGCCTACCACTTCGGCAACCGCCGCCTGAGCTTCCTGAAGCACCCCGACCTCGTCGCGGTGGTGCGCTTGCTCGACGGCACCACCACCGTCGCCGAGGCGTTCGACGCCGCCGGGGTCGCGGAGGGCCGCCGGCCCTCCTTCCTGCGGGCGCTCACCACGCTCGTCGGTTCCGGGATCCTGACCGTGGAGGACGAGCGTGCCGCCTGAGGTCCGCACCACCGCCGCGCCCGCCGTCGCCGCCCAGCCGTCGGCCGCCACCCGGCCGCTCGTCGACGAGTTCCGTCTCGGTCTCGACGCGCCGATCTGCCTCACCTGGGAGCTCACGTACGCCTGCAACCTGAGCTGCTCGCACTGCCTCAGCAGCTCCGGGCGGCGGGACCCGGCGGAGCTGTCCACCGAGGAGTGCTTCGGCGTCATCGACGAGCTGCAGCGCCTGCAGGTGTTCTACGTGAACCTCGGCGGCGGCGAGCCGATGCTCCGGCCCGACTTCTTCCCGATCGTCGAGTACGCGGTGGAGCACCAGGTCGGGGTGAAGTTCTCGACCAACGGCACGTTCATCGACGCCGCGGCGGCCCGCCGGCTCGCGGGCATGGACTACCTCGACGTGCAGGTGAGCCTCGACGGCGCCACTGCGGGGGTGAACGACGCAGTACGCGGCGACGGCTCGTACGCGGCGGCCCGCCAGGCGATGGACCACCTCGCGGACGCCGGGTTCGGCGCGTTCAAGATGAGCGTGGTCGTCACCCGCCACAACGTCGACGGGCTCGACGACCTCAAGGCCATGGCCGACTCGTACGGCGCGCAGCTCCGGGTGACGCGGCTCCGGCCGTCCGGCCGCGGCGCCGACACCTGGGAGCAACTGCACCCCACGCAGGGCCAGCAGCGCGACCTGTACCGCTGGCTGCTCGAGCGCGACGACGTGCTCACCGGCGACTCCTTCTTCCACCTGTCCGCGCTCGGCGACCCGCTGCCGGGGCTCAACCTGTGCGGTGCCGGTCGGGTGGTCTGCCTGATCGACCCGGTGGGCGACGTGTACGCCTGCCCGTTCGTGATCCACGACGAGTTCCTCGCCGGCAACGTGCGGGCGCCCGGCGGGTTCACCGAGGTGTGGCGCGGCTCGGAGCTGTTCGCCTCGCTGCGGGAGCCCGACAGCGAGGGCGCGTGCGTGAGCTGCGGCAGCTACGACGCCTGCCAGGGCGGGTGCATGGCCTCGAAGTTCTTCGTGGGCCTCGAGCTCACCGACCCGGATCCGGAGTGCGTCCTCGGCAACGCGGAGCCGCTGCTCGCCGCGCTGGCCGCCGACCGCGACGCCGTGCCGCCGCGGCCCTCGCAGGACCACGGCCGGCCCGGTGTGCCGGTGCCGTCGCCGGTGACGCTGCGCCCCACGCGACGCGTCAGCGCCTGAGCCGTGGCCGACAAGGGGATCCCGTTCACCGAGGAGCTGCGCTCCTACCTGCTGGCCCACTCCCTGCCCCGCTCGGAGGTCCACCGCGACCTCGTGGTCGCCACCCGTGAGGCGATGGGCGACCTGTCGATCATGCAGATCGCCGAGGAGCAGGGACCGTTCCTCACGTTCCTCGCCCGCCTGCTCGGCGCCCGCCGGGCCGTGGAGGTCGGCACCTTCACCGGGCTCTCGGCCCTGTGCCTCGCCGAGGGGCTCACCGCGGACGGTCGCCTTGACTGTTTCGACCTCGACGGCGACTACGTGGCGGTGGGCCGCCCGTTCTGGGAGCGGGCCGGGGTGGCGGAGCGGATCGGGGTGCACCTGGGTCCGGCCGCGGAGACCCTCGCCGCCTTCGAGCCCGACGGTCCGGTCGACCTCGCCTTCGTCGACGCCGACAAGGAGGGCTACGACACCTACTACGAGCTGCTGCTGCCGATGCTGCGGCCCGGCGGCCTGCTGGTGTTCGACAACACGCTCTACTTCGGTGCGGTGCTCGACGGGTCCCACGAGGACCCCAACGTGCGGGCGATCCGGGCGCTCAACGACAAGGTGGCCGCCGACGACCGGGTCGACACCGTGCTGCTCAACGTCGGCGACGGCCTGTTGATGGCGCGCCGGCGCTGAGACGTCTGCGGAGGTTCACTCGCCCCTGGGGCGACTGAGGACCCCTATTCGTCGTGGGGAGGGGGCGCGGGGCAGCATGTGGCGTGCCCTCGCTGCTCGACCCGCTCGACCTCGCCGGCGTGACCGTCCGCAACCGGATCGTGTTCGGTCCGCACGAGACGAACCTCGGCCGCGGCAGGGCCATCTCCGACCGCCACGTGGCCTACTACCGCCGGCGGGCCGAGGGCGGCTGCGGCCTGATCGTCACGGAGGAGGCGTCGGTCCACCCGTCCGACTGGCCCCTCGAGCGCGCCCCGCTCGCCACCGAGTGCCCCGACGGCTGGGCCCGGGTGGTGGCGGCCTGCGCGGAGCACGGCACCACGGTGCTCGCCGCGCTCGGTCACAGCGGTGGCCAGGGCACCTCCCACTGGAGCCAGCGCGAGCTCTGGGCCCCCTCGCCGGTGCCCGAGGTGAACACCCGCGAGGTCCCCAAGGTGATGGAGGTCGACGACATCGCCGCGGTCGTGGACGGCTTCGTCACCGCCGCGAAGCTCGCGGTCGACGCGGGCTGCGCCGGGGTGGAGGTCAACGCCGGTCAGTTCTCGCTGGCCCGCCAGTTCCTGTCCGGCCTGACCAACACGCGTGACGACGAGTGGGGCGAGGACCGCACCCGCTTCCTGCGCGACGTGCTGGCCGCGGTCCGTGCCGCCATCGGTGACGGTCGGGTCCTCGCACTGCGGCTCTCCTGCGACGAGCTCGCGCCGTGGGCCGGCATCACGCCCGAGGCCGGAGCGGAGCTCGCCGCGGCGCTGAGCGCGGATCCGCTCACCCGCCCCGACCTGCTCACGGTCGTGCGCGGCGCGATCTTCTCCGCGGGGGCCACCCGCCCGGACGGCCACACCCCGGCCGGGTTCAACCTCGAGCTGTGCCGCTCGGTGCGCGCCGCGGTGCACGAGGCCTCCGGCGGCGCCACCGCGGTGGTGGCCCAGGGGTCGATCGTCGACGTGGCCATGGCCGCGGGCGCGCTCGACGACGCCACCGCCGACGCGGTGGAGATGACCCGGGCCCAGATCGCGGATCCGCTGCTCGCCGCCAAGGCAGGGGCCGGTGAGCCCGAGCGGATCCGGCCCTGCACGCTCTGCAACCAGAACTGCATGGTCCGCGACAACCGCAACCCGATCGTGGCCTGCGCGGTGGAACCCGCGAGCGGCCACGAGTGGGAGGACCCGGTGGTGCGCGGCACCGCCCTCGACCCGGTGGACGTGCTGGTCGTGGGGGCCGGCCCCGCCGGGATGGAGGCCGCCCGGGTGGCCGCCCTCCGTGGCCACTCCGTGCGCCTCGCGGAGCGGTCCGACACGCCCGGCGGCCGGTTGCCCACCGTCGCCCGCCAGCCCGGCCGGGCCCGGTTCGCGCTGCTGGCCGACTGGTACGTGCGGGAGCTCGAGCACCTGGGGGTGGACGTGCGCCTCGGCCACGAGGTCACCCCCGCCGAGGCCGCGCACGTGCCGCACCTGTTGGTGGCCACCGGTGGCCGGCGGGGTCGCCCGGAGTTCGAGATCGACGAGGGGGCCGAGGTGCTGCCCGCGGCGGCGGTCCTCGACGCCATCGGTGGGACCGGCGCGTCGCTCCCCGCCGAGGGGCCGGTGCTCGTGTGGGACCCGATCGGCGGCCCCATCGGCGTGGCGGTCGCGGAGCTGCTCGCTGCGGCGGGCCAGGAGGTGCACGTGGCGACGCCGGACCAGATCGTCGGCAACGAGCTGGCCCGCTCCGGCGACCTCGCACCGGCCAACGCCCGGCTCGCCCAGGCCGGGGTCACGATGCACAAGCGGTCGCTGCTGCGTCGGGTCGGGTCGGGCGTGGCGGTGCTCGAGGACCGCTTCAGCGCCGCCCGCACCGAGCTCGCTGTCGCGCTCGTGGTCGATGCCGGGCACCGCCTGCCGAACGACGACCTCTGGGACGAGGTGCGGGCCTCGATCGGTACCCGCCCGCCCCGGGCCGGTGACTGCGTGGCCCCCCGCACCACCCACGAGGCGATCCTCGAGGGTCGCCGCACCGCGCTCGACCTCGGCTGAGCCGCCGCCGCCGCCGGACGGTCCGGCCCGCCCTCCCGGGCGCCCCCGCCCCGGACCGCCCGCCCGCCCCGGCTCAGGGCCGCGGTGTTACCGTCGGCAACTACTCAGGGGCACAGCCACATCGAGGGGGATGGGTGCTGGACGAGAGCGACGTGACCACCGAGGGGTCGGGCGCGAAGCCGGCGGAGGAGGTGACCGACGTCGTCATCCGCCTCGCGGGTGACTCGGGCGACGGGATGCAGCTCACCGGCAACCAGTTCACGGCCGTGAGCGCCCTGGCCGGCAACGCGCTGTCCACCCTGCCGGACTTCCCCGCCGAGATCCGGGCCCCGGCGGGCACGCTCCCCGGGGTGAGCGCCTTCCAGGTCCACATCGCGGGTCACGAGGTGACCACCCCCGGCGACGCGGCCGACGTGCTCGTGGCGATGAACCCGGCCGCGCTGCGCGCGGAGCTGCCCAAGGTGGTCCACGGTGGCACGGTCATCCTGAACACCGACGCCTTCGGCGAGCGCGACCTCCACAAGGCCGGCTACGAGCAGGACCCCCGCGACGCGGGCGACCTCGAGGGCTTCGAGGTGGTGGAGGTGCCGATGACCTCCCTCACCGTCACCGCGGTGAAGGAGCTCGGCGTGAAGTCCCGCGACGCCGAGCGCTCCAAGAACTTCTTCGCCCTCGGGCTCCTCTGCTGGATGTACCACCGTGACCCCGAGGGTGTGCGGGCCTGGATCCGTGAGCGCTTCAGCGGCAAGGACCAGGTGCTCGCGGCGAACCTGACGGCGTTCGAGGTGGGCCTCAACTTCGGTGAGACCACCGAGCTCATCCCCGTCACCCGGATCGTGCCGCCGGTGGTGCGCGAGGCCGGCACCTACCGCAGCATCTCCGGCAACACCGCGCTCTCCTGGGGCCTCATGGCCGCGGGCCAGCTCGCGGAGCTGCCGGTGTTCCTGGGCTCGTACCCGATCACGCCGGCGTCCGACATCCTCCACGAGCTGAGCCGCCACCCGGAGATGGGGGTGCGCACCTTCCAGGCCGAGGACGAGATCGCGGCGTGCACCTCGGCGATCGGTGCCGCCTTCGCCGGCGACCTCGCCGTGACCACCACGTCCGGACCGGGCCTCTCGCTCAAGGCCGAGGCCATCGGCCTGGCCGTGTCGCTCGAACTGCCCCTCGTGGTCGTGGACATCCAGCGTGGCGGACCCTCCACCGGGCTGCCCACCAAGACCGAGCAGGCCGACCTGCTGCAGGCGATGTTCGGCCGCCACGGCGAGTCGCCCGTGCCGGTCGTGGCGGCGTCGCGCCCGTCGGACTGCTTCGAGGTGGCGGTGGAGGCCGCCCGGATCGCGCTCACCTACCGCACCCCGGTGATCCTCCTGAGCGACGGCTACCTCGCCAACTCCGCCGAGCCGTGGCGCCTGCCGGACGTGGCCACGCTGCCCGACCTGCGGGTGGAGTTCGCGACCGGGCCCAACCACACCGGCCCCGACGGCACGCCGGACTTCTGGCCCTACCTGCGCGACGCGGACACCCTCGCCCGGCCGTGGGCGGTGCCCGGCACCCCGGGCCTCGAGCACCGTATCGGCGGCATCGAGAAGGCCGACGGGCACGGCGGGATCGCGTATGACCCGGAGAACCACCAGCACATGACCGACCTGCGGGCCGCGAAGGTCGCCGGCATCGCCAGCTCCCTCCCGCCGGTGGAGGTCCACGGCGACGCGGGCGACCCGGAGGTGCTCGTCGTGGGGTGGGGTTCCACCTGGGGCGCCATCACCGACGCCGTCGAGCGGGTGCGGGCCAACGGTCGTCGCGTCGCCCACGTGCACCTGCGCCACCTGAATCCGTTCCCACCGGACCTCGGCGAGGTCCTCGCCCGGGCGCCGCGGGTGCTCGTGCCCGAGATGAACCTCGGGCAGCTGTCGATGCTGCTGCGCTCCACGTTCCTGGTCGACGCCCGGCCGGTGAACAAGGTCGCCGGACAGCCGTTCACCGCGGCGGAGATCGTGGTCGAGCTCGAGAAGGTCCTGGACTGATGTCGCCCCGGAGGAACGGAGCACGATGACGCCGCCACCCACCCCCGTCGCCGCGCCGACCCGCGGCCCGGTGCCCGCCACCACCCGCGCCGACTGGCAGAGCGACCAGGAGGTGCGCTGGTGCCCCGGTTGCGGGGACTACTCGATCCTGGCCGCGTTCCAGTTCGCGCTGCCCGACATGGGCGTGCGCCGCGAGGACGTGGTGGTGGTGGGCGGCATCGGGTGCGCGGCGCGCTTCCCGTACTACGTCGACAGCTACGGCCTGCACGGCATCCACGGTCGGGCGCCTGCCATCGCGACGGGAATCGCGCTGGCCAATCCCGAGCTGTCGGTGTTCGTGGTCGGCGGCGACGGCGACCTGCTCTCCATCGGCGGCAACCACCTGCTGCACGCACTCCGCCGCAACGTGGACCTCACGATCCTGTTGTTCAACAACCGGATCTACGGCCTCACCAAGGGCCAGTACTCGCCCACCTCGGAGCAGGGGAAGGTCACCAAGTCGAGCCCCCGGGGCTCCGAGGACGCGCCCCTGCACCCGCTGTCGGTGGCGCTCGGGGCCGACGCCACGTTCGTGGCGCGCACCCACGACATGGACCGGGCCCACATGGTGGAGACCTTCCGGCGGGCGCACGCCCACCGGGGCGCCGCGTTCGTGGAGGTGCTCCAGAACTGCAACGTGTTCAACGACGGCGCCTACTCGGCCATCACCTCCAAGGCGGCCCGCGAGGACATGGTGATCCCGCTCCGCCAGGGCGAACCGATCCGCTTCGGGCCCGACGGCTCGAAGGGCGTGGTGCTCGACCCGGCGGTCGGCGCCGTGGTGGTCGACGTCGCGGATGTGGGTGAGGACGCCCTGCTGGTCCACGACGAGGCCCGCGACGACCCCGGGATCGCGTTCGCCCTCACCCGCCTGGCCCCGAACCCGGACGCGCCGACCCCCATGGGGGTGTTCCGGGCCGTGGAGCGCCCCGTCTACGGCGTGGCCACCGCACCGTCGCCGCCGCCCGGCCGCGGGGCGCTCGGCGCGCTGCTGCACTCCGGCTCCACCTGGGTGGTCGACTGACCGACCCGGGTCCGCGCCCGGCGACCTGAGCGGTTCGCCGGGAGTTCATCCCGCGACCCTGTTGCCCACGGGTGCGCCGGGGGTAGGCTGGGGGTGCGTTCACAGGCGGTTGGGGGAACCGGCGGGTCCGATCCGGGCGTGCCGGACGAACCTGCGGCAACGATGCCGGCGAGGAGGCGAAGAGATGCTGACGACCACCAAGGCAGTGCTCGAGAAGACCATCCAGCAGGCGGTGGACCTCGCGAAGTCCGCCGACTCCGCCTTCCGCACCCATGACGACGTCGCCGTGGCGCTGCCCGGCGGGCTGTTCGGTCTCGTTCGCAACGGCCGCCTCGTCAGCTTCGGCCTGGAGCCGGTGGGCGACGTCCTCGTCGACTCCGAGCGCCACGTGACCGACCTGCCCGACGGCGGCAAGGGCCACTTCATGTGGAACCGGGCGGTCGCCGTGGCCGGTGGCGCCGTGGCCGCGGCCTCCACCGTCGCCGGCGTGCTCACCGCGGTGCTCCGCGGTCGCCGCACCGAGGCCTGAACCTCCTCGCCCCGCCCGTCGGCCGCCGTCGGTGGCGTCCGACCCGGTTGACCGACCTGCCGCGTTTCGGCGGAGGACGGGCGCGGTCGTAGCCTGAGGCCCATGCCGGAGCAGCTCATCTGGTCGCCGCTGCAGTTGGGGCCCGTCACGGTGCGTAACCGCATCGTGTTCTCGGCGCACCTCACCAACTACGCACAGAACGGCCTGCCCACCGAGCAGCACGCCGCCTACTACGCGGCCCGCGCCGCGGGCGGGGCCGGGCTGATCATCACCGAGGAGCATTCGACCCACCCCACGGACTGGCCGTACGAGAAGCTCATCCACGGCTTCCACCGTGAGGTCATCCCCGGGTACCGGCGCATCACCGAGGCGGTCCACCGCCACCGGGTGCCGATCTTCGCCCAGATCAACCACAACGGCGGGCAGGCCTCCTCGCTCTACTCCCGCCTGCCGGTCTGGGCGCCGTCGCCGGTGGCCGACCCGTTGTTCCGCGAGGTCCCCAAGGCCGTCGACGCCACCGAGATCGCGGAGATCGTCGCCAGTTACGCGCGGGTGGCGGAGCACTGCGCCGAGGGCGGTTTCGACGGCATCGAGCTCCAGTGCTCGCACAGCTCGATCGTGCGGGGGTTCCTGTCGCCCGCGACCAACCGGCGCACCGACGACTACGGCGGCAGCCTCGAGAACCGGGCCCGCATCCTGGTGGAGATCGTCGGCGCGGTGCGCGCCGCGATCGGCCCGGACCTGGCGCTCGGCGTCCGGCTCTGCGGCGACGAGCTGATCGAGGGCGGCACCACCATCGACGACGCGGTGGCCGTGGCCCGCATGGTCGAGGCGACCGGGCAGGTGGACTACATCAACACCTCGATCGGCGTGGCCACCGCCTCGCTGTTCATGATCGAGGCGTCGATGCACATCCCGCCCGGGTACGCGATGTTCATCCCCTCGGCGCTGCGCACCGCGGTGGACCTCCCCATCGTGGGTGTCGGCCGTTTCAAGGACCCGCTGCAGGCCGAGCGCGCGCTGCAGGAGGGCCAGTGCGACCTCGTCGGCGTGGTGCGGGGCCAGATCGCCGACGCGGAGTTCGTGGCCAAGGCCCGTGCCGGCTACACCGACGACACCCGCCTCTGCCTCAGCTGCAACCAGGAGTGCGTGGGCCGGATGGGCCTGAACCGTTGGCTCGGCTGCATCGAGAACCCGCGCACCGGTCGGGAGGCCGAGGGCGTGGGGGAGGCCCGGCCGGTGTCGGTCGGCCGCCGCGTGCTGGTGGTGGGCGCCGGCCCCGCCGGCCTGCAGGCCGCCATCGCGGCGGCCCGCAACGGCCACCACGTGACCGTGCTCGAGAAGGCCCCGCACGCCGGTGGTCAGGTGCGCCTGGCCGCCACCGTGCCCAACCGCGCCGAGTTCGGCGACCTGGTGCGCAACCAGCTGCACGAGGCCTCTCGCCTCGGCGTGCAGATCGAGTACGGCGTGGAGGCCGACGCCCCGACCGTGCTGGCCCGCCGCCCCGACACGGTGGTGGTGGCCACCGGCTCCGCACCGGCCCGGCCCTGGTGGGCGCCGGGTGACGCGGAGTGGATCGTGGACGTGCGCGACGTGCTCGAGGGCACCGCCCATCCCGAGGGGTCCGTCCTGGTGCTCGACGAACTCGGGTTCCACCACGCCACGTCCGTGGCCGAGCTCCTCGCGGACCGCGGCTGCGCGGTGGAGGTCGTGAGTCCCGGCATGGTGGTGGGCCAGGACCTCGGCATCACGCTCGACCTCGAGAACTGGTGGATCCGCGCCGGGGCCAAGGGCGTCGCGCAGTCCACCGAGCTGGTCCCGATGGGCGTGGAGGGGCGGGTGCTCAACCTGCAGCACCACCCCACCGGCACGATGCAGACCCGCGAGCCGGACTGGATCGTGCTGGCCGTGCCGTCCTCGCCGCTCGACGGGCTCTACCACCAACTCAGGGACCGGGGCGTGGACGTGCACCGGGTGGGCGACGCGCTGGCTCCCCGCCGGGCGCACGCCGCGGTGATCGACGGCGAGCGGGTTGGTGCCTCCATCCCGGCCGCCGATCGGTCCCTCGCCCCGGTCTGAGGGCGCCGCTCCCGACCGGGGATGCCGCGACGGCTCAGCTCGCCACCCACTCGCGGAGCACGTGCTCCCACGCGAGCGCCAGTGCGTCCACCGCTCGGGCGCTGACCGGGTCGCTCACCAGTCGCTCCGAGACCAGGACCGGGTCCCAACCGCAGCGACCGCCCACCGCGGCGCGCAGGCGGAGCGACGGGGGCACGAGCCGGCCGATCGCCTCGCCCGTGAGGTCGTGCACCCCGACCTCGCCCACGGAGTAGCTGACGCGCGCCACGGTCATCCCCTCGACCTCGACCTGCAGGCGCTGCACCGTGCCGTCGGGGTTGGTCACCGCGGCCCGCTCGCCGGTGTGGTCGGTCACGGTGGCCACCGCCCGTGGCCGGGCCGGGCCCACCCAGAGCCGGGCGGTCGCGTCGGGCGCCCGGAGCACGAAGCGCCGGTCGTTCGGGCCCGGGCCCCCGACCTCCAGGCGGAACGTCCCGAACCAGCCGCCGGCGCCGTCGTGCACCGACCACTCCGGCCACACGTCCACCCGGCCCTGGCGTCGGCGCCACAGCATCAGCACCGGTGCCTCCATCGGGTCGGGACCGGTCGCCCCCAGCGCGGCCACCCCGCAGGAGCGGAGCACCTCGAGCCGGTCCTCCCCGGAGGGCGCCGCCGCGGCGACGCGCGGCGCGCCGGGCACGAGGCCGTCGGCGTCACCGGAGCGGACCTCGCCGTCGGCGACGGCCACCGCCCACGCCCGGCCGTCCCACCACCGCTGGGCGTGCCGTCCGGTCGGGTCGGGGTACCACCCCTTCGGGGTCCGCGGGGCCACGCTCACCAGTCCAGTTCGTCGCAGCCGGCGTGGTCCTCGGGTTCCACCTGCAACGTGGCGTGGTGGATGCCGTGGCGATCGGCCAGCAGCTCGCGGGCCGCGTCGAGCACACCGTGGTGGTCCGCGTCGTTGCGCACCATCACGTGGGCGGTGAGCACCTCCATGTCGGAGGTGAGGGTCCACACGTGCAGGTCGTGCACCTCCACGACCCCGTCGAGCGACTCGAGGTCCTCGGTCACCCCGGCGAGGTCCATGTCCGCCGGGGCGGCCTGCACCAGCACGCGGAGCGCGTCGGCGGCGAGGCGGATCGAGCGGGGGATGATCCAGACCGCGATGGCCAGGCCCACCCAGGCGTCAGCCACCACCGCGCCGGTGGTGAGGATGACCACCGCACCGATCATCACGCCGACCGATCCGATCGTGTCGGCCAGCACGTCGAGGCGCGCGCCCTCCGACACCATCGACTGGCCACCGGAGAGCAGTCGCAGCGCGACCAGGTTCGTGACGAGCCCGAACGCGCCGACCACCAGCACCGGCAGGCCCGGCACGTCAGGTGGGTCACCGAGGCGGCCGATGCCCTCCACCAGCGCCCACGCCGCGACACCCAGCATGAGCACCGCGTTCGCGAGCGCGGTGAGCACCTCCAGGCGGTACAGGCCGAAGGTGCGCTCGGGTCGTGTCGGGCGCCCGGCCACCACGACCGCCGCGAGCGCGAGCCCGATGCCCGCCACGTCGGTGAGCACGTGGGCCGAGTCGGTGAGCAGGGCGAGCGAGTCCGTGGCCACCGCCACCACGATCTGCACCGCGAAGGTGACGAGCCCCAGGACCAGCGCGATCGACAGCGGCCGTCGTGCCGCGGCACCGGAGCGGGCGGCGGCCGAGCCGTGGGAGTGGCCGTGCGAGTGACCGTGGCCGTGGGAGTGTCCGGCACCCATCGTCCCATTCTCGCCCCACACCCGCCCGAGGCGGACCACCACCGGATCGGACGGCGGATGACTTGGGGAGCGGGTCGGGCGGGCGAGTACCTTCGGCCCATGGCCGAGCCGTCCCGCATCGCCGTCGTGCCCGTGCGCGACGGGATGCTGCCCGCCGGTGGTGCCGAGGCCGTGGCGGTCGCCGGTGGTCGGGCGCTCGTGGTGGGCTCCGGTGCCCGGGCCGCGGTGGACGCCCTCGGCGCCGTGGCCGGCCGGACGCGCTGGTGGGACACGCCGGGCTTCGCCCCCGGGGCCTGGGCCGCGGCGATCGCCCCGCTGCTCGTGGACGAGGAGATGGTGGTGCTGCCCGCGTCGCCCGACGGCCGAGACCTCGCCCCGCGGCTCGCCGCGCTCCTCGAACGCCCGGTGCTGGCCGGGGCCGTGGAGGTGCGCGAGGGCCGGATCTCCACGTCGTGCTTCGGGGGCGCGGTGCTGGCCGAGCACCACCCGCGCGACCCGGTGGTCGTGACGCTGCAGCCCGGGATGGGGCCGGCCCACCTGCACGGTGCCCACGGGTCCGGGGCGGCGACCGCGGCCGCCACCGCGGAGGAGCTGGTGCTCGACGCCCCGGCCAACCCGGAGGCCGAGGTGCTCGAGGTGCTCCCGCCCGACGTGGCGACCATGGACCTGGCCGAGGCCCCGCGGATCCTCGGCGGCGGTGCCGGCCTCGACGCCGCCGAGCGGTTCGAGGAGCTGGGCGAGGTGGCGGCCGCCCTCGACGCGGCGATGGGCGCCACCCGTGTGATCACCGACCGGGGGTGGGTGGGCCATGAACGCCAGATCGGCACCACCGGCGTGGTGGTCGACCCGCGGCTGTACCTCGCGTTCGGGATCTCGGGCGCGGTGCAGCACACCGCGGGCCTCGGCGACCCCGACCACATCATCAGCGTGAACGTCGAGCCCCACTGCCCGATGATGACCATGGCCGACCTCGCGGTGGTGGCCGACGCGAACGCCACGCTCGACGAGCTGGCCGCCCTGCTGGCCCTCGGTGCCGACGAGGAGCCCACGGAGGAGCGCACCGGTGCCTGACGCCGACGCCATCGTGGTGGGGGCCGGCCCCGCGGGCGCCGCCGCCGCTCTGGAGCTGGCCCGCGCCGGCCGCTCCGTCTACCTGCTCGAGCGGGGCCCGTTCCCCGGCTCCAAGAACATGTACGGCGGGGTCGTCTACGGCCGCATCCTCGACACGCTCGTGCCCGAGTGGTGGAACGAGGCGCCGGTGCAGCGCTGGGTGACCCGGCGGGCGACGATGATCATGACGGGCCACCAGGCCCTGACGGTCGACTTCCGCACCGACGCCTGGGGGGCGCCGCCCTACAACGGCGCCACGGCGTACCGCCCGGACTTCGACGCCTGGCTCGCCGGCAAGGCCACCGACGCCGGTGCCGTGCTGGTGACCTCCACCACGGCCACCGGACTGCTGCGCGACGGCGACCGCGTGGTCGGCGTGCGCACCGACCGGCCCGACGGCGACCTGACCGCGGACGTGGTGGTGGCCTGCGACGGGGTGAACTCGTTCCTGGCCAAGGAGGCCGGGCTCTATCCGCACACCGACCCCGCCAACTTCACCGTCGGGGTGAAGGAGACGATCGCCCTGCCCCGCGAGGTGATCGACGAGCGCTTCGGCGTCCGCGGAGACCACGGCGTGGACTACGAGATCGTCGGCTGCACCGGCGACGTGCCCGGTGGCGGTTTCCTCTACACGAACACCGACACGCTGGCGGTGGGGCTGGTGCTGAGCCTGCCCGCGCTGGCCGCCGGCGGGACGCGGCCCGAGGAACTGCTCCGGCGGATGAAGGAGCACCCGGCGATCGCGCCCCTCGTGGAGGGCGGCGAGGTGAAGGAGTACTCGGCGCACGTCATCCCCGAGGCCGGCTTCGACATGATGCCGGAGCTCACCTGCGACGGGATGCTCGTGGCCGGCGACGCGGCGGCGATGTGCCTCGCGGCGGGCATCTGGCTCGAGGGCGTGAACTTCGCGATCGGCTCCGGGGCGGCCGCGGGCCGTGCCGCGGCCCGGGCGCTGCAGCGCGGCGACACCTCGAACGAGGGCCTCGCCGGGTACCGCAGCCGGCTGGAGTCGAGCTTCGTGCTCGCGGACCACCGCAAGCTCCGCGACGCACCGCACCTCGTGATGTCGGACCTGGCCCAGCGTCAGCTGCCCGGCCTGGCGTGCGGCGTGGCCGAGCGGATGTTCCGGGTCGACAACCCCGATCCCAAGCCGGGCCTGCGCCGGATCCTGCGCCAGGAGATGAAGCGCAACGGCGTGAAGGTCCGCGACGTGGTGAGCCACTCCCTGCGTGCACTCCGCACCTTCGGCTGAGCGAGACTGGGCCTCCAGGAGAGATCGATGAGCGCCGGTACGTACCCCGAGATCAGCTTCGAGACCCGCATGGGGTCCGTCGAGTTCCGCATCGACGAGGACCGCGCCCACATTCAGGTCGACGACACGAAGTGCCGCGACTGTTCCACCCGCGGCTGCATCACGGCGTGCCCCGCCAACCTGTTCGTCCCCACCGCGGACGGCGGCATCCTGTTCAACTACGAGCAGTGCTTCGAGTGCGGCACCTGTTACATGGTGTGCAACCGCGAGGGCGCGATCACCTGGACCTACCCGGAGGGCGGCCACGGCGTCGTCTTCCACCGGACCTGAGGTCGCACCGTGCTGGTGGCGGCGTGCGTGAAGTGGGTCGACCTGCGTCCCGAGGTGGACCGGGTGCACGGCACCGTCCGGTCCGTGGGCGGTCCGGGCGGTGCGGGCTGGGGGGTCAGCGAGGCCGACCGCGCCGCGGTGGAGGTGGCGTTGCAGCTCGGTGCGGCCTGGGACGCGTCCGTGGCCGTGGTCTGCGCCGGGTCGCCTGACGCGGAACCAGCGCTGCGCGGGCTGCTCGCCGCCGGGGTGGACCGTGCGGTGCGCGTCGACACGACCGGTGACGAGTCGTCGCACGCGGTGGCGGTGGAGCTCGCCTCGGTCCTGTCGCCCGGCCAGCTCGGCGCGGACGTGGTGGTGTGCGGCGACCACAGCGCGGACCGGGGCAGCGGCACCGTGCCGGCGTTCCTGGCCCACCACCTGCACGGCGCGCAGGCGCTCGGCCTGGTGCGCGTGGAGCCGGTGGCCCCCGGCCGGGTGCGGGCCGTGCGCCGCCTCGACGGCGGTCGCCGTGAGGTGCTGGAGGCCGCCGCACCGATGGTGCTGTCGGTGGAGGGATCGGTCGCGGAGCTGCGCCGGGCCCCGCTGTCGGCCACCCTGGCCGCCGGTGAGCGGTCGGTGGAGGTGCGACCGGGGCGGCCGGTGCACCACGTGGAGCCCCCGCGCACCCGCCCGTGGCGTCCCCCGCCCCGGGTGGTGGCCGCGCCCTCGGGTGACGGTGCGCTCGACCGCGTGGTGCAGCTCACCGGCGCGCTCGTGGAACGGAACCCGCCGCGGACGGTGGAGCTCGAGCCGGCCGAGGCCGCCCGGGCGATCATGGAGCAGCTCCGCACCTGGGGCTACCTGCCCCGCCCGGGGGAATAGGGGTCCTCGTGCGCGCCAGGGGCGAGTGGAGCGCCGAGAACGTCCCCGGCCCCGGTTCCCGGCTCGGTGAGCTCGCCTGGCCCGAGGTGCCCGGCGGGTCGGTCCTCGTCGTCCCGCTCGGCAGCTGCGAGCAGCACGGCCCGCACCTCCCGCTCGACACCGACACCCGGGTGGCCATGGCATGCGCGGCCGGGCTCGCCGAGGCGGAGGACCGCCTGGTGGTGGCCCCGGCGGTGACCATCGGCGCCTCCGGCGAGCACGCGGGCTTCCCCGGCACGCTCTCGATCGGCACCGCCGCGCTCGTCGAGGTGCTCGTGGAGATCGTCCGCTCCGCCCTGCCCCCGCCCGGGGCCGAGCTGCCCCGCCCGTTCCGCGGGGTGGTGATCGTCAACGGCCACGGCGGCAACGTGGAGGCGGTGACCCTCGCGGTCGACCGCCTCCGCGCCGAGGGTCGGGCGGTGCTGGCCTGGCACCCGCGGGTCCCCGGGGGCGACTCGCACGCGGGGCGCACCGAGACCTCGCTGCTCCTGCACCTGTGTCCGGAGGTGGTGCGCACCGACCTGATCGCGCCCGGTTCCACGGCCCGGTGGCGGGAGATCGGGGCGGTGGTGCGCGAGCAGGGGCTGGCCGCGGTCACGCCCGGCGGGGTGCTCGGCGATCCCACCCCGGCAACCGCGGCGGAGGGTGCCTCGGTGCTCGCGGACCTCGTCGCCGACCTGTCCGCTGCCGTGCGGGGGTGGCGTGCCACGCTGGGCGGGTGAGCGGAGGACCATCCGGGGACGGTGAACGGCCGGTCGCGCTGGTGACCGGCGCGGCGCGGGGGATCGGCGCCGCGATCGCCGAGCGCCTCGCGGGCGACGGGTACCGGGTGGTACTGGCCGACCTGGTGGCGCCGGTGGACGGGCTCGAGTACCCGACGGCCACCCCGGAGGACCTGGCGCTGGCCACGGCCCGGTGCGGCCACGGCGCTCGGTCGGTGGTGCTCGACGTGCGCGACGCGGCCGCGGTCGCCCGCGCCGTGGCCGACCTCGACCGCCTCGACGCCGTGGTCTGCGCGGCGGGTGTGGTGTGGGGCGGCCGTCCGATCTGGGAGACCCCCGAGCGGTCGTGGCGGGCGATGTTCGACGTGAACGTGGACGGCGTGTGGAACGTGGTGCGCGCCGCGGTGCCGGCGATCCTCGCCGGGCCGGCCGCGGCCGCGGGAACCGGCCGCATCGTGGCGGTGGCGTCCGTCGCCGGGGCCCGCGGGCTGCCCTCGATGGGGGCGTACGCGGCGTCGAAGCACGCAGTGGTCGGCCTGGTGCGCAGCCTGGCGGCCGACCTGGGCGGGGCGGGGATCACCGCCAACGCCGTGTCGCCGGGCTCCACGCGCACGGAGATCCTCCGGGCCTCCGCCGCGGTCTACGGCCTCGACGACATGGAGGAGCTCGCGACGCACCACCGGTCGGGTCGCCTGCTCGAGCCGGTGGAGGTGGCCGACGCGGTGGCGTGGCTGTGCTCACCCGGGGCCGGCGGCGTGACCGGCTCGGTCGTGGCCGTGGACGGAGGCATGACCGCGTGAGGTTCAGCGTCGACCCCGAGGTCCGGCGCCTCGACGGCGGCCGGCTCCTCCTCGGCGGTTCACCGTTGCGCCTGTTCCGGATGACCGAGGGCGGCGCCCGTCTGCTCGACCGCGTGGCCGCGGGGGCGGATGTGGAGGCCCGCCCCGGCGAGGCCCGGCTGCTCAACGCGCTCATCGACGCCGGCGTGGTCAACCTCCGGCCGGAGCGGGGCCCGTGGTCCGCAGCGGAGGTCACGCTCGTGGTGCCGGTCCGCGACCGGCCCGACGGTCTCGCCGAGCTCCTGCGGTCGGTCGCGGCGGCCCGGCCGTCGTCGCGTCCCGCGGCGGTGGTCGTGGTGGACGACGGCTCGGCCGATCCGGTGGCGCACCGCTCGGTCGCGCTCGCCGCCGGTGCAGCGTACCTGCGGCGTGAGCGGTCCGGGGGCCCGGGGGTGGCCCGCGACGACGGGATCCGCCGGGCCGCGACCGACCTCGTGGCCGTGCTCGACTCCGACTGCACCGTGGCGGAGGACTGGCTCGAACGACTCCTCCCGCAGTTCACCGACGAGCAGGTGGCCGCCGTGGCCGCCCGCGTGCGCCCCGAGCCGGGTGAGGGTCCGCTGGCCCGCTACGAGGCGCACCGCTCACCGCTCGACCTCGGCGACCGGGCCGGGCCCGTGGTGGCCGGCACGCGCCTCTCCTACGTGCCCGCGGCAGGGGTCGTGCTCCGCCGTGATGCGTACGTGCAGGTGGGCGGGTTCGACCCGTCGCTCCGGGTGGGGGAGGACGTGGACCTGGTCTGGCGGCTCGGGGAGTCCGGGTGGCGCGTGCGGTACGAGCCCGCTGCGGAGGTGCACCACCGGGTGCGGGGCAGCGTGCGTGACTGGCTCGCCCAGCGGGTGGCCTACGGGACCTCCGCGGCGCTGCTCGAGGAACGCCATCCGGGCGCCGTCGCTCCGGTGCGGTGCTCGCCGTGGAGCGCCGCGGCCTGGGGCGCCGTGGCCGCCGGTCATCCGGTGGTGGGCGCCGCGGTGGTGGCGGGGACCACCGCCGCGCTGCCCCAGCGACTCGAGCAGCTCCCGACCCGTGAATCGATCCGGCTCGCCCTGCTGGGCCACCTCGGTGCCGGGCGACTGCTCGCCCGGGCCGTCACCCGGGCGTGGTGGCCGTTCCTCGCGGTGGCCGCCCCCTGGTCGCGGGCGGCGCGGCGGGCGCTCGGGCTGTCGGCCGCGGCCGTGGTGACCGACGCGTGGCGCACCGCGGGCGGTTCGCCGGACCGCGTGGGCCTCGACCCCGTCCGGTTCGGCGCGCTCACGCTGGCCGACGACCTCGCCTACGGGGTCGGGGTATGGGTGGGTTGCGCCCGTCGCCGGTCGCTGCGGGCGCTGCGACCGCGCCTCACCAACTGGCCCTCCTCGCAGCGGTCCGGCGCCTGACCCACGGCGCCCGGGCTCAAGGCGGGGGCTGCCCGGCGCCGACGTTCCGGGTGGAACGAACGGAGCGGGCATGGAAAGGACACACGGGACGCGCCGCACGGCGCCGGTGCTCACGGCGGTCGTGGCGGCGGCAGCGCTGGTGGCCGGCGCCTGCGTGGCGCCGGGTCCGGGGTCCGCGGGCGGTCCGTGCCCGCTGTTCCCGGCCGACAACGTCTGGCACGCCCGGGTGGACGGCCTGGCGGTGCATCCCCGCGACGCCGCCTGGCGCACCTCGATCGGTGCCGGCGCGGGCCTGAAGGCCGACTTCGGCTCCGGCACGTGGAACGGCGGACCGATCGGCATCCCGATCACCGAGGTGGCGGCCACCCCGCCGGCGGTGCCGGTGTCGTTCCTCTACGCGGACGAGAGCGATCCGGGCCCGTACCCCGTGCCACCCGATGCCCGGCGCGAGTGGGGCAGCGACCACCACGTGCTCGTGCTGGACCGGGCGGCCTGCCGGCTCCACGAGCTGTACGACGCGGACCGCCGGCCCGACGGCAGCTGGACGGCCGGCTCGGGAGCCGCCTGGGACCTGCGGTCGAACGCGCTCCGCCCGGCGGGTTGGACCTCGGCCGATGCGGCCGGCCTGCCCATCGCCCCCGGTCTGGTCCGCTACGACGAGGTGGCGTCGGGCCGGATCGACCACGCGATCCGTTTCACCGCACCGCGCACTCAGGACGCGTTCATCTGGCCGGCGCGCCACCGGGCCGGCGTGTCCGCGGACCCGGCCCTGCCGCCGATGGGCGCCTGGTTCCGGCTGCGGGCCGACTACGACACCTCGCGCCTGCACCCGCAGGCCCGGGTGGTGGCCGAGGCGCTCAAGGTGCACGGCATGGTGCTGGCCGACAACGGGTCGTCCTGGTTCCTGTCCGGTGAACCGGATCCGCGCTGGGACAACGACGGCCTGCGCGACCTCCAGGAGATCACCGGCTCCGACCTCCGGGCGGTGGACACCGCGCCGCTGATGGTGCAGCCCGACTCCGGCCGGGTCCGGTGAGCGGGGTGCACCGGCTCAGCAGTCGGGGTCCTGCCAGTAGCGCGACTCGTCGCAGTAGCCGTCGGAGGGGTCGCTGTTGATCTCCTCGTCCGACACCGTCGGGTCCTCCGACACCGTCGGGTCCTCCGTGACGGACGGATCATCGTTGCCGCAGTCCGGATCCTGCAGGAACCGCGACTCGTCGCAGTAGCCGTCGGAGGGGTCGCTGTTGATCTCGGTGCCGATGTCCTGTCGGACCACCCAGACGAGGAACACGAGCATCGCTCCGGAGAGGAGGACGCCGAGCACGCCGGTGATGATCCCGGCGGTCGCCAGGCCGCCGCCCGCGAGGCCGCGGGTCCGCACGGCGCGGCGCGCGCCGATGCCCAGTCCGATGGCCACCAGCCCGAGGAGTACCCCCAGCCCCCAGAGCCAGAACCCGACGAGCGCGACGATGCCGAGCACGAGTGACGCGACCGCCAAGCCGCTGGTGCGGGGCGGCGCGGGGACGGGGCCGTAGCCGTAGCCGTAGCCGGCAGGGGCACCGTGGGGCGCCGCCGCGTAGTACCCCTGCGGGGCATGCGACCCGGGCGCGGCCGGGGGGAGGGGCGCGGTCGGGGGGAGGGGCGCGGTCGGGGGGTGGGGCGACCCCGGAGGGACCGGGGGAGGGAACTGCCCCGGCGGTTGGCCCCATGAGGGCGGCGAGGGCGGCGAGGGCGGCGAGGGCGGCGAGGGTGGGGTGTCGTCACCCACCGGGTGCCACGGGCCGGGCTCGGGCCCGGTGGCGTCATCGGTCATGCGGTGAACCTCACGACGGGACGCTACCCGCCGCGGGGGCGGGTCACGGACGGATGGTCAGCCGGGCGCGAAGGTGGGCGCGCCCGTCCCGGCCTCGTCGTCACGGAGGACCGTGATGGGGTCGCGGACGTCGTCGACGTAGCCGAGCGCGTACGCCCCCATCTGGTAGCCCATCAGGCGCTGCACCCGCTCGGGCAGGCCCCGGGCCACCTCGACGGGCACCGACAGGTACTGGTTCTCCTCCTGGCGGAGCCAGCCGAGCACGTAGTCGACGTTCACGCCGATCCGGTCCTCGTCGGTGGTGTTGGCGCCGCCGCCGTGGACCGTTCGGCCGGTATAGATCACCACGGAACCGCGGGGCATGTCGGCCGCCACCGCGTCCGCGTCGGTGAACGTGTCGGCCCCCACGTCGCCGTGGCTGTCGGGCACCACCCGGGTGGCGCCGTTCGCCGCGGTGAAGTCGGTGAGCGCCCAGATGGTCGACACCTCCACGTGGACGTCGGGTGGGAACGGGAAGAAGTCGAAGCACCACTGGTCGCGGTGCAGGGCCTGCGCCGTCGCGCCCGGACCGAGCGTGATCGCCTGGGTGAGGTGGAGCTGGAACGTGGAGCGGTCGGGCCAGAGCACCCGCTCGCAGACGCCGAGGACGGTGGGGTGGGCCACGAGGTCCACCGACGAGCGCGAGCGGCCGAGCAGCCCGCCGGTGCGGCGGGTGGCGGTGCCGGAGAAGTCGTCGCCGCCCGCCGGGGTGGCGGCGATCCACGGGGCGAGCTCGGCGGCGACCCGGTCGCACACCTCGGGTGGGGCGAGCCGCTCCACCACGGCCACCCCGTGGTCGGCCACCGCGGCGGCGACCTCCTCCGCGGGTGCGTCGGCGTCGAAACGGGGCAGGCTGGTCATACCCGGAGTCTCGCCGATCGACGGGGGCTCGTGCCGTCTGGGAAGCTCGGGTCGTGCGGGCCCTCCACGTCCATCACGACCCCAACTCGCTGCCCGGCCTCGTGGGGGCGGCGCTGGCGGCCCAGGGTGTGGAGGAGGTGGTGCACCGCGTGTGCGTCACGCCGGGATCGCCGGTGGGCGATCCCGTCTTCCCCGAACCGGACGCGTTCGACCTGGTGGTCCTGTACGGGTCGCGCTGGTCGTTCGACGACCCGGCCGTGGCGCACTGGGTGGACCCCGAGCAGGAGTTCCTCCGGGCCGCCGACGCGGCCGGCGTCCCCGTCCTCGGCCTGTGCTTCGGCGGCCAGGTGCTCGCCGCCGCGCTCGGCGGTTCGGTGGGTCGCGCCGCGCACCCCGAGGTCGGGTGGTGCGCGGTCGAGCCGGCCGACCCCGGAACGGCTGCCGGCCGCGCCGCCCTCGAGGCCGGGGTGGTCGCCGGTCCGTGGCTCCAGTGGCACGGCGACGCCTTCACGCCGCCCCCCGGCGCCCTCGAGCTCGCTCGCACCGGAGCCGGCGCGCAGGCCTTCCGGCTTGGCGGCCACCTCGGCCTGCAGTTCCACCCCGAGGCCGACCGGGAGGTGCTCGAGGCGTGGCTCATCGACGACGACCTCGACCAGCTCGAGGCCGCCGGGGTGGACCCCGACGTGTTCCTCGCCGACTGCGACCGTCACCGCGCCGGAGCGGAGGCCCGGGCCCGCGCGTTGGTGGAGCGGGTGCTGTCGCGCGTCGCGTAGGGTCCGGCGCGCACCGCCGCACCGAGCGGCGGCCCGAGGGAGGCCGACGATGCCGTTCAACGAGTTCGACAAGCTGGGCCCGCTGCGGGTGCTCGCCGGCGAGTGGGAGGGCGAGGGCGGTCTCGATGTCTCGTTCCACCACGCGGAGGGCGAGGTGGGCGACACCGAGTACCGGGAGAAGGTCACCTTCAACCCGTTCGGTCCGGTCGACAACGGGGACCAGTGCCTCTACGGGCTCGACTACCGCATGGCCGCGTGGCGCGGCGACGAGGAGGACCCCTTCCACACCGAGGTGGGCTACTGGCTGTGGTGCGGGGACTCCGGCACCGTCATGCGGTCGTTCATGGTGCCCCGGGGCACCGTGGTGCTCGCCGCCGCGGTGGGTGTGGCGCCCGACGCCACCGAGTTCACCCTGTCGGCCGAGCTCGGCGACCCGGTGTACGGGATCCTCGAGAACAAGTACCTGTCGGGTCGCGCCTCCACCGTGCGCTACGAGTGCACCGTCCGCACCGCCGGCGACGAGTTCTCCTACGACGAGGACACGGTGCTCCGGATGAAGGAGATGGAGGGCGAGTTCCACCACACCGACCGGAACCACCTCCGCCGCATCACGTCCTGACCCCCCGACCCCAGCTCTGTGATGCTGCTGACGACACATGTGTCGTCAGCAGCATCACAAAGCCGGGGAGTGGGAGCGGAACGAGAACGTGTTCTAGTCTGCGGCCCGCACGTCCCGGGGCGGTCCCGGGGCACTGCCCGAGGGGGTGGCCGTGGGCCAGCAGGCCAGAGCGGATGACGAGCTGCTGCACGCTCCGCTCGTCATCGAGTACGGGTTCAACCGCACCACCGGACCGGTCGTGGGCGCGTTCCTCACCGGCCTCCGCGAGCAGCGGGTGTTCGGCATCCGCGGCGTCGACGGCCGGGTGGTCTGCCCGCCCGTGGAGTACGACCCCGCCACCGGTGAGCCGCTGACCGAGATGGTCGAGGTGGGCGCCGAGGGCACGGTCACCTCCTGGTCGTGGGTCCCCACCGACCGCGAGGCCCAGCCACTGCCGGCGCCCTACGCCCTGGCGATGGTCCGTCTCGACGGGGCCGACACGTCGATGCTCCACGTGGTCGACGCCGGCTCGCCCGACTCGATCGCCACCGGTGACCGGGTCCGGATCCGCTGGGCCGATGAGCGCACCGGGTCGATCCTCGACATCGCCTGCTTCGAACCCGCCGGAGGTGCGTCATGAGCCCCGCCGAGAGCGACCGAACGGTCGCCACCATGCCCACCGACGTCTGGAGCCAGCCCGCGGTGACGGTGCCGGACCTGGGCGGGGTGGAGCAGGTGCAGCGCATCACCATCCCCGCGTCGATGCGCTACGACTACTCGCCCGGCCTCACCCAGACCCGGTTCCTTCGGGCGCTCGAGGACAAGAAGATCCTCGGCGAGCGCACCCCGGGCCACGAGGACGTGTACGTCTCGCACCGCGGCGTGGACCCCGTGACGGGTCTGCCCACCACCGAGCAGGTGGAGGTGGGCCCGCACGCCACGATCACCGCGTTCTGCGTGGTGCACATCGGCTTCGGCGTGAACGCGCCGCCCACGCCGTTCGTCTCGGCGCTCTTCCTGCCCGACGGCGCAGCCGTGTCGCTCTACGGCACCGTCGGCGAGATCTCCCACGAGGACGTGCGCATCGGCATGCGCGTCGAGCCGGTCTGGGTGGACGACGCGGACCTGTCCACCTCCATGGAGAACATCCGGTACTGGCGGCCGATCGACGAACCCGACGTGCCCGCCGAGCAGCTGAAGGGACACATGTGATGGCCCCCGCACGTGACGTCGCCGTCGTCAGCGTCGCCCAGACCCCGCAGCGCCGCGCCGCGGCCGGCCTCAGCGAGACCGAGATGATCCAGCCGGCCATCCGGTCCGCGCTCGACCAGATCGACGCCTCGATCTCCGACATCGGCTTCACGGTCTCGGGCAGCTCGGACTACCTCGCCGGGCAGGCCTTCAGCTTCGTGATGACCCTCGACGCGGTGGGGGCCTGGCCGCCCATCTCGGAGAGCCACGTGGAGATGGACGGCGCCTGGGCGCTCTACGAGGCGTGGGTCAAGATCCAGGCCGGCCACGCGGACACCGCGCTGGTCTTCGGCTACTCGAAGACGTCGCCGGGCGACCTGCCCCGCGTGCTGACCCGTCAGCTCGACCCGTACTACTACGGCCCGCTGTGGCCGGACTCCGTGGCCCTCGCCGGCCTGCAGGCCCGGGCCATGCTCGACGCCGGCGCCATCACCGAGGAGGAGATGGCCGCCATCGCATACCGGAACCGCACGGCCGCGACCGACAACCCCAACGCCCAGCTGCAGGGGTCGCCGTCGGTGGAGGAGCTGCTCGCCACGCCGTACGTGGCCGAGCCGCTGCGCCGCCACGACTGCGCCCCGATCACCGACGGCGGCGTGGCCGTGATCCTCGCCGCGGACGACCACGCCCGCCGCTGGTCCGACCGGCCGGCCTGGATCCGGGGCATCGACCACCGCGTCGACAGCCACAACTTCGGCGCCCGCGATCTCACCCGGGCGCCGTCGATCGCCGTGGCCGCGGAGCATGCCGGGGCCACCGGCTCCTTCGACGTGGCCGAGGTGCACGCCCCGTTCACCCACCAGGAGAAGATCGTGGTGACCGAGCTCGGTCTGGGCGAGGGCACCACGGTCAACCCGTCGGGCGGCACGCTGGCCGCCAACGCGGTGATGGGTGCCGGCCTGCTGCGCATCGCCGAGGTGGCCGACCGCATCTCCGCCGGTACCGCCGGCCGCGGCGTGGCCCACGCCACCAGCGGCCAGCTGCTGCAACAGAACCTCGTGTGCGTCCTGGAGGGTGAGTGATGGGTGCCAACCGCGTGGCCGTGATCGGCACCGGCCAGACCAAGTACACCGCCGTGCGCGGCGACGTGTCGATGCCCGGTCTCATCCGTGAGGCCGCCTACCGCGCCGTCGAGGACGCGGGTCTCACGATGGCCGACATCGACGCCGTCGTGATCGGCAAGGCCCCCGACTTCTTCGAGGGCATGATGATGCCCGAGACGTACCTGGCCGAGGCGCTCGGGTGCGTCGGCAAGCCGCTGTTCCGGGTGCACACCGCTGGCTCGGTGGGCGGTTCCACCGCGATCGTGGCCGCCTCCCACGTGGAGGCCGGTGTGCACGAGCGGGTCCTCACCATCGGCTGGCAGCAGCAGTCCGTCAGCGAGGCGATGTGGGCCCTGAGCTTCCCGATCCCGTTCCAGCAGCAGCTGGTGGCGGGCGCGGGCGGCTACTTCGCCCCGTTCATCCGCGAGTACATGCGGCGCTCGAGCGCGCCCGACGACACCGGCATCCTCGTGGCGCTCAAGGACCGGCTCAACGCGCTGAAGAACCCGTACGCGCACCTGCACGAGCCGGAGATCACCTACGACTCCATCAAGGAGTCGTTCATGCTCTGGGAGCCGATCCGCTACTCGGAGACGTGTCCGTCCTCCGACGGCGCGTTCGCCATGGTGCTGGGCTCGGAGGCGGCGGCCGCGCAGGCCGAGGCCGACACCGGCGTCCGCCCGGCGTGGGTCCTGGGCACCTCGATGCGCTCCGAGCCGGCCACCGCGCACGGCCGCGACCAGATCTCGCCGCAGGCCGGCATGGATTGCGCCGCGGACGTCTACCGCCAGGCCGGGATCACGAACCCCCTGGCCGACGTCGACATGGTCGAGATGTACGTGCCGTTCTCCTGGTACGAGCCGATGTGGCTGGAGAACCTGGGCTTCGCCCCGGAGGGCGAGGGCTGGCGCCTCACCGAGGACGGCACCACCCAGATGGACGGGCAGCTGCCGGTCAACTGCTCCGGTGGCGTGCTCTCCACGAACCCGATCGGCGCCTCCGGCATGATCCGCTTCGGCGAGGCGGCGATGCAGGTCCGGGGCACCGCGGGTGACCACCAGATCGACGGGGTGCGAAAGGCCGTGGGTCATGCCTACGGCGGCGCGGCGCAGTTCTTCGCCATGTGGGTGGTCGGGAGCGACAAGCCCTGACCTCGCCGGCGACCGACGCCCCGCCCGGCCCGTTGCGGCCCGGGCGGGCCCTCGTGCTGTGGGGGAGCACCCTGCTCACGGGTGCCCTCCTCCTCGTCACGATCGGCTACGGCGTCACCCTGGGGCGGGTGGACGTCGCCGGCCTGCGGCGCGACGTGGTGCTGCCGGCGGCCGGCACCGCGCCGGTCCCCGGCGAGCTGGCCTTCCGGGTGGCCGAGCCGTTGCGCTCGGAGGGGCCGAGCCGGATGACGGTGGGGGTCGCGGTCACCGAGGGCGGCGCCGGGGTGCGGTGTCGCATGACGGCCGCGGACGGCTCGCAGGTCCCGGTGTCGGGGCCCGGTCTGGCCAGCCAGCTGGTCCGCTCGTCGAAGCGGTCCTACGACGTCCTGGTCGTGGCCGACCTGCGTCCCGGGGACTACCGGGCGAGCTGTACCACCGCGGAGGGCACGGGCGGGTCCGACCGGCGGTTCACGGTCGGGCGGAGCCTGGCCTCCTCGGACGTGCGCGACGTGGTCGGGCCGTTCCTGTGGTTCCTGCTCGCGGCGGTCCCGGCCGCAGTGCTGTTCATCGTCGGCGTCGTGCTGCTGGTGATCGGGCTGGTCCGCCGGTCCCGTTCCGGCGGGGTCGCGCCGGGCTGACCGGATCGCCGGGCCGGCCGGAACGGCTCCGGCGAAGGAATCGGTGCGGAATCCGACGGTTCAGGTCGGATCCGGCACCGATGGTGCGGTCAGTCCGCGAACGGGTCGCTGCCGAACTTCCGGCTGGCGGTCTCGACCGGCTCGAAGTCGAAGGTGTTCCCGGGCGTGTAGACGAGTTGCGAGTCGTCCACGGGCTCCGCGTAGAACTGCGACGCCCACTTGCGGAACTTGGTGAACGGGCCGTCGGTGTCGGCCAGGGCCGGACGGGCCAGGTACGCCTTGTTCTGCCAGATCGGCGTGTCCTCCTGGACCTGCTTGTCGATCTCGTCGACGAAGGCCTGGCCCACCGTGGAGTTGAGCGCAGCGTCGTCGCCGAGCTTCTTCACGGTGAAGGTGAAGCGCATGTGGCACTTGTTGGCCGTGAGCGGCGTGTTGCAGCCCATGAGCACCGTGTCGATGATCCCGGAGAAGCGGATGACGCTGAAGCCCGGACCGAACGAGTCGGCGTCGATCTTGCCGTCGACCACGCCGCGGGGCGTGGGGAACTTCTGGATCGACCGCATCTTCGTGAACGGCCCGTCGGTCTCGTAACTGGCGAGCTCCGGCACCATCTCGGTGTGGTGGACGTAGCGGAAGTGCGCGGCGTCCACGCCGTTCTCGGCGAGGTCCTGCCACGGCGCCTCGATGATGTACTCGCGTGTCTCGACCGGCGTGTAGTTCTCGGGGTCGTTGAACTCCGGCACCTCGGGGATCTCCCAGGCCGGCGCCTCCTCGAACGGGTGGTACCAGGCCATGAGCAGCCCGTTGCGCTCCACCACGGGGAACGACTGCACGCACGCCTTGCGGTTCACCCGCTGCGAGTAGGGGATGAGGGTGTTGTTGCCGTCGCCGTCGAAGCGCCACCCGTGGAACGGGCATGCCAGGTCGGTGCCGTGCACGGTGCCGCCGAAGGCGAAGTGGGCGCCGAGGTGCGGGCAGAAGGCGTCGTTGACGTGCGCCGCACCCTCCTCGTCGCGCCACAGCACCAGCTTGCGGTCGAAGTACTCGATGGGCTGGATCTCGCCCGGCTTGAGGTCCGGCGACCACCCCACCTGGAACCACCCGAACGGGATCGGGAACGGCGAGCGGGTCCCGTGCACGGGGCCCGATGAGGGCGACGCTGGCGTGTCGATCGACATGGCGAGATCCTCCCCGGACCCGGAAACTAGAACGCGTTCCACTTTACCGGTCCCACGGGGTCCCGTCACGGGCGACCCCGGCGTCCGCTCAGGCGTTGGCCAGACCCGGGAGGTACGGCAGCCACGCGGCGGGGGCCGTGCGCAGGCCCGCCCGCGCCAGCAGCACCAGCTCGCCGCGGGGCGCCACGGGTTCCCGGTCGAGGTGCCACCCCAGTTCCGCGAGCAGCCGGTCGCCCTTGGCGGAGTTGTGGCGGGTGCACATGAGCACCACGTTGGTCCACTCATGGGTGCCGCCCCGGGAGCGGGGGACGACGTGGTCCACGGTCTGGCCCGCCCGGTCGCAGCCGGACACCTGGCAGGTGCGTCGGTCCCGGGCCTCGATCGCCCGACGGGAGAGCGGGACGGCGGAGCGGAACGGCACCCGCACCATGTTCCGCAACCGGAGCACCGCGGGGGCCTCGTACGTGGCGCCGCCAGAGGTGCGGACCCCGGGGCCGGGGTCGGCGACCACGAGGTCGACCTTGCCGGCCAGCAGGAGGCCCAGCGCGCGGCGGCGCGCCACCACCCGCAGCGGCTCGTAGCTCGCGTTCAGCAGCAGCACGGTCACCCGTCGCCACCTCCCTGCTCGCGGCCGACGGTCTCGGCCGCCCACATGCTGCCGTAGGTCGGCCGCCCCGCGTCGGCAAGACTGTGGTCGTGGCGGTGATCACGACGGGGCCCGGAGCGCAGGGAGCGGCGGGGCGACGGCGCGCCCGCAGGTCGGGGGGTCGGGCGGCGCTCGTGCTGCTGGTCGGCGTGGCCGCCCTCGCGGCGGCCGGGTGCGGCGGTGGGGTGGAGGTCCAGGCGTCGTCCAAGCGGTCGAACCCGCGGCCGGACGCGTCGACGTCGACCGTGCCCGGCACGGCCCCCGAGACCGGGACCGTCCCCCCGGGATCCGGCGGGACCGGCGTCGCGGCGTTCTGCGACCGGCTGCGGGCCGCGGCGGCCCTCCCCTCGACGGACGACCCGGCGGAGGCGGTTCGGCGCTTCTCGGACCTCGCGGCCGACGCTCCCGCACCCGTGGCGGATGACCTGCAGACCCTGGCCGGTGCCGTGCAGCGTCTGGACGCGCTGCCGAAGGAGTCGCCCGAGGCCGCAGGTGAGGCGATCGGCATCCTGCTCGACCCCGCGGTCATCCGCGCCGGCGTGGCGGTGGAGGACTGGGCCCGGACCAACTGCGGACTCGACATCGACCCCGACCCGGCACCCGGCTCCGGTGACTCGGCCGGCGCGGGTGAGGACCCGCCGCCCGCCGCCGGTGACATCTCGCTCGACGACATCGACGCCGTGAAGGAGGCGAACGGCGGTCGCAGCTGGCCCGACAAGATCAATTCGACCACGATCGTCAACGACACCGACGTCCAGCTGTCGGCCGGGCAGTCGGATCTGAGCGCACCCGAGGCGCTCGAGGCCTGCGAGGCGGTGCGCGTGGCGCTGGTGCCGAAGAACCCGGAGGTGGTCGTGAGCGTCCTGAACGGCAACCGCGCCGTGGCGGCCAGCCCGGCGGGCGGCACGTGCGCCGTCACGTGACACGCTGAGGCCATGACCGAGCACCCCGAGGGCATCCGCCAGCACCGCTTCATCCCGCCCCCCGGCGCCACCGTCGTCCTGCTCGTCCGCCACGGCGAGTCGATGCCCGAGCACCCCGACCGGCCGCACCCCGTGCGCGACGGCCACGGCGACCCCGAGCTCGCGCCCATCGGCCGGGAGCAGGCCCGCCGGGTGGGCGAACGCCTCGCGGCGGAGCACCGCGCGGGTGAGACCATCGACGCGGTGTACGTCACCACGCTGCAGCGCACGCACCAGACGGCCGCGCCGCTGCTCGAGGCCCTGGCGATGGAACACGTGGAGGTCGCCGACCTGCGCGAGGTGCACCTGGGGGAGTGGGAGGGGAACTTCCGGGCGCGGGTGGCCTCCGGCGACCCGGTCTTCACCGAGGTGCTCGAGCAGGAACGGTGGGACCGGATCCCGGGCGCCGAGCCCTACGACGACTTCTCGGCCCGCCTGCGCGCCGGGATCGGCCGCCTTGCGGCCGACCATCCCGACCAGCGGGTGGTGGCGGTGGTGCACGGCGGGGTGATCGGCCACCTGCTGCACCTCGCCACGGAGTCGCGGCCCTTCGCGTTCGCGACGGCCGACAACGCGTCGATCACCGAGTTGGTCGTGCACGCGGACGGGCGCTGGGTCGTCCGGCGGTTCAACGACACGTCGCACCTGCTCGGCGTGGCCTGACGGCCGGCGCCGCTCAGTCGCCGGGTGCGGGGACGAGCGCGCCGCCCCTCGAGGAGATCCCCACGATCCGGCGGCCCTCGCGCAGGAAGTCCCGGTCCACGCCGGCGGTGAGGTACACGAACGACACGCCCGTGGCCGGGTCGGCCCACGCGATCTGGCCGGCGGCGCCGTTGTGGCCGAACGCCCGCGGGGAGGTGCGGTGACCCATGCCGCGCAGGAACCCCTTGCCGTCGTCGCCCGCCACGACGAGGCCCAGCGTGCGGCTCGCCGGCTCGCCGGTCATGGGATTGGGCAGGCGATTGCGCACGTGGCCGGTGCCGTCGGCGAGCACCGCCGGGTCCCACAGGCCGCCGGGGTTCGCGAGCAGCGCCTGGTAGTAGCGGGCGAGGTCCGCGGCCGTGCTCAACGCGCCACCGCCGGGCACGCCGACGGCGCGCACCTCGGGATCGTTGAACGCCAGCAGGACGTCGGGGGTCACCTCGCCGAGCGGCAGGTCCGCGGTGCCGAACATCTCCACGAGCGCCGCCGCCGAGGGGGGCTCGCCGACCGGCACCAGCTCGGCCACGTCGCCCTGCTCGTCGGCCGGCACCCCCAGCACGAGGTCCTCCAGGCCGAGCGGCTCGAGGAGCCGGCGGCGCACGACGTCGCGGTAGTCGGCGCCCTCGACCACCTCGATCATCTCGGCGGCGACCCAGTGTGCGGACGTGGCGTGGTACTCGAACCGGGTGCCCGGCTCCCAGCTCAGCCGCCAGCGCGACATGGCGTCGAGACGCCCCTCACGGGTGGCCCACCGCGGCGGGCCCAGCGGTGCGGAGGGGAACCCGCCCGTGTGCGTGAGGACCTGCTCCAGTGTGATCGCCGCCATCGCCCCGGCGTCCCGGCCCTCCGCCCCGAACCGCGGGACCAGCTCGCCCACCCGGGTCCCGGATGCGAGGTGGCCCTCGCCGATGAGCTGCCACACCACGCCGCAGATGAGGGCCTTGGTGCAGGAGAACACGTTGAACCGGGTCGAGTCGGTCGCCGAGCCGAACGACTCGGCCACGAGCACCTCGCCGCCGCGGGCCACGGCGAACTGGGCGGCCGGCGTGAGTCCCTCGTCGACCTCGCGGCGGATCCGGGCCCGCAGGTCGTCGAGCGCGGCGGGATCGATCGGGGCTGTCCCGGCGGCGTCAGTCTCGGCGGCGGACATGCGCCGCACGGTACTTCCCTGCGATATTCGGGTCCTCCGCGCCCGTTCCGGGCGCTGCGGACCCCTATTTCGCGGAGGTGGTCGGGGTGTTCGACCTGTCGGACAGGGTGGTCGTGGTGACCGGCGGCAACGGCGGCATCGGCCTGGGCATGGCCCGCGGCCTGGTGGACGCGGGCGCGTCGGTGGCCGTGTGGGGCCGCGACGAGGAGAAGAACGCCGCGTCCGTCGACGAGCTCACCGCCCGGGCCGCCGCGGTGGGGCGGGGCGCCACCGCGGTGGCGTTCCGGGTCGACGTCGCCGAGGAGGAGCAGGTCGAGCGGGCCATGGCCGACACCGTGGCCGCCCTCGGCAAGGTCGACTCCCTCGTGGCGAACGCGGGCATGGGCGGGGGCGCGCCGTTCCACGAGCAGACCCTCGACGCGTGGCGCCGGGTCATGGCGGTCAACCTCGACGGCGCGTTCCTGTGCTTCCGGGCCGCCGTCCGGCACCTGCTCGAGCGCGGCGAGGGCGGGGCGCTGGTCGGGGTGAGCTCCACCAGCGCGATCCACGGCGCACCGGCCAACCAGGCGTACTCCTGTTCCAAGACGGCGATGCTGGCCCTGGTGCGGGGGCTCGCGGTGGAGCTGGCCCGCCACGGGATCCGGGCGAACGCGGTGATGCCGGGCTGGACCGAGACCGACATGACCGCCCCGTTGTTCGGCTGGGAGAAGTTCATGGCCGCCACCACCGCCCGCACCCCGGCCCGCCGTTGGGGCACCCCGGACGACTTCGCCGCCGCGGCGGTGTTCCTGTGCGACCCCACCCCGACCTTCCACACCGGGGACTGCCTCGTGGTCGACGGCGGCTACACGATCTTCTGAGCTGCCGTCCTTCTGGGCTGCCGTCCTTCTGGGCTGCCGTCCTTCTCGGCTGCCGTCCGCCCGGGTGGGCCGCGGTCGCGGAACGGTGCAGGCGATCCTCGCTAGGGTGCGGGGCGTACGCCGACCCGAGGGGACCGACATGAAGGTGGTCGTCAACTTCGACCTGTGTGAGAGCAACGCCGTCTGCATGGGCATCGCGCCCGAGGTGTTCGAGGTCCGCGACGACGACTTCCTCTACGTCCTGCAGGAGAACCCGCCCGAGGAGCTCCGCGACAAGGTCACCGAGGCGGCCCGTCGCTGCCCCAAGCAGGCGATCACGATCGAGGGCTGAGCGGGCCCGTCGGTCACCGACCCCGTCACCGTGAGCACCGTCGCCGTCGTCGGCGCGTCCCTGGCCGGCCTCGCCGCGGCCGACACCCTGCGCCAGGGTGGCCACGACGGCCCGATCGTCGTGGTCGACCGCAGCCCGGGGTTGCCCGTCGACCGGCCCCCGCTGTCGAAGCAACTGCTCGCGGGCGACTGGGAGCCCGAACGGGCCCACCAGCCGCTCGCCAACAAGCTGCCCGACCTCGCCCTGGACCTGCGCCTCGGCCTGGCGGCGACCGCGCTCGACGTGCCCGCGCGCACGCTGGCCCTGTCGGACGGGTCGTCGGTGGCCGCCGACGCGGTCGTGCTCGCCATGGGGGCGGCCGCCCGCCACCTGCCCGGCCCCCGGCTCGCCGGGGTGCACGTGGTGCGCGACCTCGCCGACTGCCTGGCGCTGCGGGCCGACCTCGAGGCGCAGCCCTCACGCGTCGCGGTGATCGGCGCCGGCTTCATCGGCGCGGAGGTCGCCGCCACCTGCCGCGGCCGCGGTCTCGAGGTCACGATGATCGAGGCGGCCCCCACCCCGATGGTGCGGGTGCTGCCCGGGGAGATCGGCGGCTTCGTGGCCGACCTGCACCGCGACGAGGGCGTCGACGTGCGCCTCGGGGTGGGCGTCGACGCCCTCCTCGACGACGACGCGGGCCGGGTGACCGGCGTCCGCCTGGTCGACGGCACGGTCATCGACGCCGAGGTCGTCGTGGTCGGCATCGGCGTGGTGCCCGAGGTCGGTTGGCTGGAGGGCTCAGGGCTCACCCTCGACAACGGGGTGCGCTGTGACGAGTCCTGCCTGGCCGCACCGGGGGTGGTGGCCGCCGGCGACGTGGCGTCCTGGCCCAACCCGCACTTCGGCGAGGTCATGCGCGTCGAGCAGTGGGAGCACGGCATCGAGATGGGTGAGGCCGCCGGCCGCCGGGTGCTCGCCGGCCTGGCCGACGACTGGACCGGCCCCGGCGCGCCGTTCGGTGCGGTGCCGTGGTTCTGGTCCGACCAGTACGACCGCAAGATCCAGATGGCGGGCCGCCCCGCGGCGACCGACGAGCTGGTCCTGGTGGAGGGCACCGTGGAGGAGCGCCGCTTCGCCGCCGCGTTCCGTCGCGGCGACCGGTGCACCGGGGTGCTCGCCGTCAACCGACCGCGCCACGCCATCCAGGCCCGCATGAAGCTCCAGGCGTCGCTCGACTGGGCGCCGATCGCCGAACTGTTCGGGATCTGAGCGGGTGTTCGCCGCGCTCCTCGCCGTGACCGCCGTGGTCGCGCTCGTCGACTGGGTGGCGGTGGCCACGGCCAACCGGCGCCTCGAGTACGTGTTCAAGCCGCTCACGATGGTGGCGCTGATCGGCGCCACGGTGGCCCTGCCGGACCCGGCCTCCTCCGGCGCCCGCTGGTGGATGGTCGCCGGGCTGGTCTGCTCGCTCGCCGGCGACGTGTTCCTGATGCTCGACGACCTGTTCGTCCCGGGCCTCGCCAGTTTTCTCGTGGGCCACCTCTGCTACATCGTGGCCCTGGCGCTGCTGGGTCCGTCGATGCCGGCGCTCGCGGTGGGGGTGGTCGTGGTGGTGCTGGCCGCGGCGGTCGTCGGTCGCATCATCGTGCGCGGCGCCGGGGAGCACGACCGGGCCCTCACCCTGCCGGTCACCGCCTACATCACCGCCATCTCGGTGATGGTGGTCACCGCCATCGGCACGGCGATCCCGTTCGCGATCGCCGGCGCCCTGCTCTTCTACCTGTCCGACGCCTGCATCGGCTGGAGCCGCTTCGTGAAGGAGTTCCCGCACAGCCGCATGGCGATCATCACCACCTACCATCTGGGCCAGATCGGCCTCGTGCTCGCCCTCCTCGGGTGACGCGACCCCCGGTCGAGCGCACGGGAGGGGCGACAACGTGACGAACGATCTGCTGGAACCGGCCCGTGACCTGTTGCCCGGCGTGGTGGCCCTGCGCCGGGAGCTGCACCGGCACCCCGAGCTCGGCACCGACCTCCCCCGTACCCAGGCCGCCGTCCTCCGGGAGCTGGAGGGCCTGGGGATGCAGGTGCGCACCGGGGCCGCGCTCACCTCGGTGGTGGCCGACCTCGACGGCGACCGCCCCGGCCCGACCATCCTCCTCCGCGGCGACATGGACGCCCTGCCGATGCCGGAGGACACCGGCCTCGAGTTCTCCTCCGAGGTGGAGGGGGCGATGCACGCCTGCGGTCACGACGCCCACACCTCGATGCTCGTCGGGGCGGCCCGCCTGCTCGCCGCCCGACGCCACGAGCTGCCCGGCCGGGTGCGGTTCATGTTCCAGCCCGGGGAGGAGGGCGACGGCGGCGCCGTCCACATGATCGACGAGGGGGTGCTCGACGGCGTGGACGCGGCGTTCGCCCTGCACGTCGCGCCCAACCTGCCGTCCGGCATGCTCGCCCACCGTTCGGGCCCGGTCATGGCCTCCGCCGACGTGCTCGAGGTGACGATCACCGGCCGCGGCGGCCACGCCTCAACCCCCCACTGGGCGACGGACCCCGTGCCGGTGGCGTGCGAGGTGGTGCTGGCCCTGCAGTCGATGATCACCCGCACCGTGGACGTGTTCGACCCGGCGGTGCTCACGATCGGCCGGATCCGCGCGGGCACCACCGACAACGTGATCCCCGAGTCCGCGCACCTCACCGGCACCCTGCGCGCCGTGAGCGAGCGCACCCGTCACGCGGTCTGGGAGCGGATCCGCACGGTGGCCGACGGCATCGCCGCGGCGCACGGCTGCACCGCGGAGGTCACGATCGTCGAGGGCTACGGCGTCACCGTGAACGACCCGGGCGTCACCGAGCTCGCCGCCGGGGTGGCCCGGGACCTGCTCGGTCCGGGTGCGGTGGTGGAGATGCCGTCGCCGGTGATGGGGGCCGAGGACTTCTCCTACGTCCTGCGGAAGGTGCCGGGCACGATGTGCTTCCTGGGGGTCTGCCCGCCGAGCGAGCCCGACCCCTTCGCCGCCCCGGCGTGCCACTCGAACCGCATGGTCCTCCACGAGGACGCGATGGCCACCGGCGTGGCGCTCCACGCCGCGGTGGCGACCGCCTACCTCAGCGGTCCCAGCGCAGGCTGAAGCACCGGTCCCAGAGGGTCCCGGTGGCCCACAGGGCCCACACGCCACGCAGCACGTCGCGGGTCTCGTCGGTCCACGCCAGCGTCTCGGGCGACGTGATCCGCCGCACCGTCTGCAGGATGCCGCCCTCGAACACCCGGTAGCCGGCCCACACGCCGGGGAAGTGGTTGGTGGCGCCCACCTCCGTCCACGTCAGCCCGCCGACGGTCCGCCGCCGGTTGCGGTGCGTGTGGCCCGACGACACCAGGACCCCGCGGCCGGTCCCGGCCACGGTGCGGGCGAACGAGCGGGCGTCGGGGCCGGGGATCCCGTGGGGCCAGTAGAGCGGGACCCGGAAGCGCTGCGCCTGGTGGTGGGTGGCCACGAAGGTGCCGGTGCCGCCCGGCGCGCCGGCGACCAGGTCGGCCACCTCGCGGGCGTGGCGGGCCACCCGCCCCCACCCGTTGCCGTCGAGGCCCGACTCCATGAGCACCACCCGCAGGCCGGGCACGTCGAGGTGCTCGACGCCCCGGGTGAGCACGAGGCCGTGGCGCGCCGCGCCCTCCTCGGGCGCGAAGTGACGGCGGAGCCCGGTGTCGTGGTTGCCGGGCAGCATCCGGACCGGCACCGGGACGTCGGTGAACACCTTGGCGGTGAGCTCCCAGGTGTGGTCCCGGGTCTCGTCGACGATGTCGCCCTTCACGACCAGGAGCTCGGCGCCCCAGTCGATCGCCTCCGCGACGGCGTCGCGGGCCGCCACGTACGGGTGGTGCGCGGCCTCCAGGTCGACGGCGCGGAGCTTGCCGTGCATTCCGTCCTCGCCCCGGCCCAGATGGAGGTCGTTCACCGTGGCGAACCGGAAGAGCTCCTCGCCGGGCGGGCGGAACAGCGTCCGGACCATCCGTCGTGCGATCACCGATCCGCCGGACCGCACCCACACGACCACCTGTCGGCCGGCCGGCAGCCCGGTGACCTCCGCCGCCCCCGGCCCGCCCGGGTGCTCCACGTCCACCGCCGATCCGCCGGCGCCCACGCGCACCCGCCCGGGCGGCAGGTCCCGCCACGTGATCTGCACGGAGCGGTCCTCCACGGCGGCCACCTCCACGCCCGCGTCCGCCGTGCGGGGCCGGGCCAGGTGCTCGAGCGTGGTCCGTCGGGTCACGTCCCTCCCATCGGCGGCGGACGCCGTGGCGATGAGGTCACGGCGAGGCCGGCGGCGCGTCGCTGCCGCGACGGAGGTGCTCGGCCGCGGCGACCGTCACGGCCATCCGCTCGAGGTGCTGGTCGACGACCTGGGCACCGACCTCGGTCGGGTGCCCGTCGAGGAAGTCGCGGATGCGTGCCGCGAGGTCCGGGTCGGTCACCGAGCGGATGCCCTCGAGCATCCGGGGCAGCGCGTTGGCGGGGAACCGGTCGCCGATCGGCGTCCAGTGCTCCTCCACGAACGCCCACGCCACGTCGCCGAGGTCGGGATGGGCGAGGGCCCGGCGGAGCAGGTAGGGCGCGTTCTGCGTACGGACCTCGCCGAGCACGAGGTCGAGCGTCCGGGCGAAGGCCGACGGGTCGGGCGTGTCGGCGAGGGCATAGAGGTGGCGCACCTCGTCCTGCGGGGTGGCGGCCTCCCGCCACCGCTGTTCGATCGCGGCGTGGGTCGGTCCGTCGGCCGTGGCGGCGACCACGTCGAGCGCCGCGGCCGCGAGGGCCGGGTCCACCGTGGCGGGCAACCAGGCGGGTGCCGGGTCGCCCCCCGGCGTGGCGACGAGCCCCGTGACCGCCCCTGCGGCACGCCGCACCTCCGCGCTCGCGCCGACCGTACCGAGCAGCTCCACCAGGACCCCGCGCACGTCCCTGCGTCGTTCGCCCACCGGGCCGGTCGCGTCGCCGTCGACGGCCAGTCGGCCGAGCGCCGGGTCGCCGACGCGTCGGACCAGTTCGGCCGAGTCGTCGCGAAGGCCCGCGCCGCGCAGGAGCCACAGCCCCCGCACCACCCCGGCGAGGCGGCGCCACACCGCCGGGTCCTCCTCCTCGGCGGCCAGCGCCACCACGAGGGCCTCCACGACCGACGCGTCCACGCGGCCCGCGAGCAGCTCGGCCCAGGTGTCCTCGACCAGCACGAATCGCTCGAGCGGCGGACGGCCGGCCCGGCCGAGTGCCTCGGTCCACGCCGCCGGCAGCGAGGTGCGGAAGAAGCCGTCCCCGCCGGTGTTCACCTGCACCCACCCGGGGGGCCCGTCGAGCTCGAGCTCGGCGGGGTCCTCGAGCAGCAGCCGGTGGGTCCGCGTGCCGCCGCGGGCGTCCGGGACGGTGACCACCAGCGGCACCGGCCAGGCGGGTCCGTCGTCGCCGGTCGCTGCCCCGGTCGCTGCCCCGGTCGCTGCCCCGGTGTAGCGGAACCGCTCCTGGCGCAGGGCGACGCCCGTCGCGGTGGGTTCGGCCACCACCCGGGGGTGGCCGCCCTGCAGGATCCAGGCGTCCATGATCCGCCGCACCGGCTCGCCGGTGGAGTCCTCCAGCGCGTCCCACAGATCCGCGGTCTCGGTGTTGCCCAGGGCGTGGCGGCGCAGGTAGGCCCGGATGCCGTCGCGGAACTCCTCGGGGCCGAGGTACCGCTCGAGCATGCGCACCACCGACGCGCCCTTCTCGTAGGTCAGCACGTCGAACATCGCCTCGGCGTCCGCGGGGGTGACCACCTCGAACTCGATGGGTCGCGTGCTCGCGAGCGCATCGGTGTCGAACGCCGCGGACCTCAGCAGGCCGAAGCCGGTCCAGGCGTCCCACTCGGGGCGGAAGTGGTCCGTGGCGGTCACCTCCATGAAGGTGGCGAAGGCCTCGTTGAGCCAGATGCCGTTCCACCAGCGCATGGTCACCAGGTCGCCGAACCACATGTGGGCCAGCTCGTGGTTGATCACGTCGGCCACCCGCTGCAGCTCGGGCTGGGTGGCGGTGGCCGGGTCCACCAGCAGCAGCACCTCGCGGAAGGTGATGCAGCCGAGGTTCTCCATGGCGCCGAACGCGAAGTCCGGCACCGCCACCAGGTCCACCTTGTCGCCGGGGTAGGGGAGGCCGTAGTAGTCCTCGAAGTAGCGCAGCGCCGTGTCGGCCACCTCGAGGGCGAAGGCGCAGAGGTGGCCGCGGCCCGGCGGGTGCAGCACGCGCAGCGGGATCGGTCGCTCCACGCCCGCCACCTCGCGCACCCCGGTGGCCTCGAGCGGGCCCACCACGAACGCGACGAGGTAGGTGGACATCGGGATCGTGTCAGCGAAGGTCACGCGGTCCGTGCCGTCGCCGAGGGGCGTGCGCGACACCTCGGCCGCGTTCGACACCGCCGTCAGGTCCTCGGGCACCACCAGCGTGACGCCGAAGGGCGCCTTCAGATCGGGCTCGTCGAAGCACGGGAACGCCCGGCGGGCGTGCGTGGACTCGAACTGGGTCACGGCGAGGGTGTGCTCCACGTCCTCGCCATCGGGGCCGGGCGCGGTGAACGTCGAGCGGTAGAAGCCCACGAGCTGGTCGTTCAGCACGCCGTCGTAGTGCAGGTGCAGCTCGGCCTGACCCGTCGGCAGTGGCTCGGGCAGGTGCAGCACCAGACGCTCCGTGCCGGCGTGCAGCTCGGGCGTGGCGTCGAGGTGCCGGCCGGCGAGGGTCACCCACGCGGTGTGCACCCGCAGGTCCACGGCGTGCAGCGTGAGGGTGTCGGTGGGTTCCACCACGTCGAGCTCGATCGCGGCGGTGCCGCGGAAGGTGGCGGCGTCCAGGTCGGGGGTGAGCTCGAGCTCGTAGCGGACGGGCAGGACCGGGCGGGGCAGCCGGTGGTCGGTGTCGGGCACGGGGTCTCCGGCGGGAGGCTGGGCGGGGCGGTCGGCGGTCGGGGGTCGGGTCGGCCGGGGCGGTCAGGGCCGCCGCCGGGGCGGGCGGTCCCGGGCAGCGTAGCGAGGCCCGGCTCCGGTACCGTCGGCGGCGTGCACGAGTGCTTCGACGTCTCCATCTCCGACAAGGTCGCCCACCTGCAGCTGAAGCGGCCCGACGCCTACAACTCGATGATCCCGAGCTTCTGGACCGAGCTGCCGGAGATCCTGCGCGAGCTCGACGCCGTCGGCGCAGCCCGTGCGGTGGTCATCTCCTCCACCGGCAAGCACTTCTGCGCCGGAATGGACCTGTCGGTGTTCACCGGCGGGGGCGGCCTCGGTGGCAGTCCCGGCGTGGAGGAGGAGGGCCGCCGCCGCGGCCACCTGTGGATGCTGGTGCAGCACCTCCAGGACTCGTTCACCGCGTTGGAGCAGTGCCGGATGCCGGTGCTCGTCGCCGTCCAGGGCGGCTGCATCGGCGGCGCCGTGGACATGGTCTGCGCGGCCGACATGCGCTACGCCACCGAGGACGCCTTCTTCTGCGTGCAGGAGATCAACATCGGCATGACCGCGGATGTCGGCACGCTGCAGCGCCTCCCGAAGATCATCCCCGAGGGCGTGGCCCGCGAGCTCGCCTACACCGGCGACCGCATGCCGGCCGCCCGGGCCCGCGAGGTGGGGCTCGTGAACGAGGTGTTCGCCGATCACGAGTCGCTCGTGGCCGGCGTGCTCGACATCGCCGGGCGCATCGCACGGCACTCGCCGCTCGCGATCTGGGGCACCAAGGAGATGATCAACTACACCCGCGACCACACCGTGGCCGACTCGCTGCGCTACATGGCGGGCTGGCAGGCGGGCATGTTCCAGCCCGGCGACATGATGGAGGAGTTCGGGGCGAAGTCCGACAAGCGGGATCCCGAGTTCGAGGAACTGCCCCCGCGACCCGGCTCGATCTGAGCGGCTACTTCTTCGCCACCCACATCCCGACGACCGGGTGGCCGGTGGCCAGCCCCGGGAAGGGCGTGCCGCCGCCGTCGGGGAGGTCGGGGCCGTAGATGCCCTGCACGTCGGTCGCGGTGCCGATGCTCCACTCGGTCCAGTTGAGCCACAGGTTGTAGCCCTGGGTGGCGAAGCGCCGGTTGATGTCCTGGTAGATCCCCGCGGCCTTCTCGGGATCGGGTTCCACCCGGCCGGCGTCGAGCAGGCGGTTGATCTCCGGGTCGTCGAACTTGTTGAAGTTCACCGGCGAGCCGCCCTTCCACCACACGTACTGGCCGTCGGGGTTGCCGCCCGGGTGGTTCCGCCAGTCGAGCGCCTGCCAGTCGTTGCCCAGCGCCGTGTCGATCAGTGCGGCCTGCTCCACCGAGCGGATGGTGACCTTGATCCCGGCCTTCGCGGCGTCCTGCTGGATGAACTGGATCTCCTTGACCGTGCCGGGATCCGGCGTGCCGATGATCGTGTACTCGAGCGGCTTGCCCGTCTCCTGCTGGTACTTCTGGGCGTACTCCGCGGCCTTCTTCGGGTCGTGGGACGGGAAGCCCGAGTCCTTCAGGTAGCCCACCTCGCCGGGGGCGAACGGCCCGGACGCCATCGTGAACAGACCGAGGTTGCGCACCTTGTTCAGGGCGTCACGGTCGAGCGAGTAGATCGCGGCCATGCGCGCGTTCTGGTTGTCGAACGGAGGCTTGGCCGTGTTGAACATGATGTAGGCCACCTCCGTGTAGTCGGTGGTGGAGAGGAGGTTCACCTTGCCGGCGTCGGACTCCTCCTTGAGCGCGTCGATCTGCTCCGCGCCCGACTCGTGCATCGCGTTGAGCTCACCCGCGAGCAAGGCGTTCACGCGGGCCGTGCCGTCGGGGATCGGGCGGAAGGTGATCTCGTCGAGGTACGGCAGCTGCTGGCCGTTCGCGTCCTTCTGCCAGTAGTCGGGGTTGCGGGTGGCCACGAACCGGTCGTTGACCTTCCACTCCTTCAGCTTGAACGGCCCGGTCCCGATCAGGTTCCGATCGCAGGTGCTCGGGTCGTCGAGCTGCGCCTGCGCCATGATCCCGGACCGGCCGGAGTTGAAGAGGTAGGCGGGGAACGCGGGCCACGGGGTGGCGGTGGTGACCGTCAGGGTCATCGGGTCCACGAGGTCCACCGCCGAGATGTTCTGGTACACGAAGGTGAACAGCAGCGGCTTGCGGGCCGGGTAGGCCCCGCGCCACGCGTCGATGTTGTTCTTCACCACGGTGGCGTCGAGCGCCGTGCCGTCGTGGAACTTCACGCCGTCGCGCAGGGTGATCGTCCACCGGGTGTAGTCCGCGTTCGGCGTGACGGTCTTCGCGAGGTAGGGCTTGTACTGCGCGGTGGCGTCGGGCGCGGTGAGGGTGTCGTAGATCGCCCGGGCCTCCTGGATGCCGGAGATCGCGAGCTGGGCCTCCGGCAGGCACCAGCCGCCCGCTGTCTCCGCCTCGAGGCCGTAGGTCACGCTGCCGCCGCGCGCCGGGGTCTCCGACGAGCCGCCGGACCCACCGCTCGCGCCCTTGTCACCGTCCGAACCCCCGCCACAGGCGGCCGCGAGCAGCGCTGCGGTCACCCCCAGGAGCACCGCCGCCGCCAGGTTCCTGCG